>JAKSJM010000024.1 GCA_024398075.1 Bacteroidales bacterium
TCGAGAAGAGACACGAGGAGCGCTACCGCGCACTTCTCAAGAACGTCGAGACCGCTCAGGTATTCGAGAAGTCAGAGGTCAAGGTTTGGGAGTGCCGTAACTGCGGTCACGTAGTAGTAGGCACCAAGGCTCCAGAGCTCTGCCCTGTATGTGCTCATCCACAGGCTTACTTCGAGGTACACAAGGAGAACTTCTAGTCATCCCAGCCCTCCCGCGAGGGACCAGAAAAAGGAAGACCGCGACCAAATGGCCGCGGTCTTCCTTTATCTTCGCATTTTCTGCGCAAACTCCGCCGTTTCCGCGGGTGCGAAAAACTGCGGGAATGGCTAGAACGAATACGACAGGCCAGCCTCAACGGAGAAGAGTCCTTTCACGGTCTGGACTTCGTCGTATATGTTCATGTACTGGTAGTTGTTCGTGAGGTTGTAGTGAAAACCTGGCATGAGTTTGAAGCAGAACTTCCAGAGCCTGAAGTTTATGTCCGCACCAGCGTCAAGCGTAGTGGAAAACGCGTCATAGATTATGCCAGGCGTGATGCCTGCATAAACATCTACGTCACTGAACAAGCCCATAATGAAGCTGCCCAGCATACTGGAGAATGACCTGTCGTACCACGCTGAAAAGGCAGCGCCGTACGCTGCATTTCTAAGGCGTGTTTCCGAACCAATGGATCTGGTCTTGTAGACGAGAGCCAGAGGGACCTCCATGAGGTTTCTGCCGTCGTACATCTTCTGAGTGAACTGAAGACCAGCTCTGTAGCCCAGGCCGAAATCATTGAAACGGGAAAGGTCCACGCCGTAGACAGTGGCATCATCCATCTCATGAGTCGAGCTCGTAGGCATGACTACGCCACTCCTAATGGTGATCTCACTGGACGAAGTTCTGAAAAAGTCCTGTCCAAAAACGCTGAGAGTGCTAAACACCCCCAGCGCCATGGTAAGAAATATCTTTCTGATGTTCATTATCTTACTACCCTTGTGAATTCAGGTGCGATGCCGTTCTGAGCGAGCACATAAACCTGTGCGAGCGCTGGGTTACCATTTGCGTCCTGGCTTTCTACATTGTAAAGGTACTCTGTGCCACCTACTCTAGATCTAGAGCATACAGAAAGTGGAGTGCCGATAGGCATAGGATAGCTACCGCAAGCCTGGTTGAAGATCTCGAGGGTCTGGTCAGAAAGTGCCTCCATCTCTGAGAACTCATGCATGACCTCACGGATATCATCAGTGAATGCGTTCTCTGCGAGGAACTGCTTGACCTCACGATCTACGTTCGCGATTCTGGCGTTTCTGATACCGAAGCCATTCTGGACGTTAGCCTTAGGGAAGAGAGCCTGGAGAGCCTTGGTGGAAGACTCGAGGCCACCGCTACCGAAAGTACAGAAAGGAACGACTGTCTTTCCCTCAAGAGAAACCTTCTTTGAGAGTGACATCACTGGACGAGCGCAAGTGCCAAACCATACAGGATAGCCGATGAAGATAGTCTCGTACTTGGAAACATCTGACTTGAGTTCCTTGAGAGCTGCTAATGCATCTCCCGAAGACATCTCATCCTGACATCTCTGGATGGTCTCCTCATAAGTGCCATCGTAAGGCTCCACTACATCGAAAGCCTCGATGTCAGCACCAAGTTTGTTTGCGATAGCCTCAGCGACTGTCTTTGTGGCGCCAGTCTGAGAATAATAGAGAACCAGGGTCTTTGACTTCTGGTTCGATGTACATGACACAAGAGCTGCGAGTGTCATGATAGCAGCAAAAATCTTTTTCATATGCTTAAATTATATTCAATTTTCGGGCCTTGACATATCAAGGCTCGCAAAGATACACATAAATTGCCGATGTATTTCTCACAAATATGTATATTTGAGGTCATGAACACTAAACATCTGATAACTCTTGCGCTCTCACTGTCAGTGATAGCGTGTACACACAAGGAAATGTCCATCGACCAGAAAGTTAACGAGCTCTATGAGCGCATGACCCAGCAGGAGCGCATCGCACAGCTCAGAAGCACATACCTGAACGATTTTTTCAGAGCAGACGGCACGCTCGACACAGCGAAGTGTCGCAAGCTGATTCCGGCGGGCATCGGTCACTTCTCGCAGTACGCCAGCCAGAACTCTGCAGATCCGAATGAGATACGCGACAAGGTAGCGGTGATGCAGGACTGGCTCATGCATAACACCCCGAGCGGCATACCTGCGCTCTTCCACGAGGAAGTGCTGACGGGAGTCTGCACGCGTGACGCAGCCGTGTATCCTCAGCAGATAGGACTCGCTTGCTCGTTCAACCCAGAACTCGCCGAGCTCAAGGCCGTCCAGACGGGCTTGACGCTTAGACAGATAGGAGGTTTCCTCTCGCTCTCCCCTATGGTGGACGTGGTGCGTACACCATCGTTCAACCGCCTCGAGGAGTCGTACGGCGAGGACGCCTACCTCTCGGCTGTCTTCGGCACCGCCTTCGTGAAAGGCCTCCAGAAGGGCGGCCTTCGCACTGGCGTCGGCGCCTGCAGCAAGCATTTCCTGGGATATGGCGGTGGCGGAAATGCCGAGGAGAAGGAACTCATGGAAGAGATTCTGCTCCCTCATGAGACCATGATACGCCTCGGCGGGGAGAAGGTCGTCATGACCGGCTACCACGCCGTGCACGGCACGAAGTGCGTGGCCAGCGCCGAGCTTCAGCAGGAGATTCTGCGCGAGTACATTGGCTTCGACGGCATGATGGTGAGCGACTACGGATCCATTGACCAGATACCGGATTTCGAGGACAATCTTCATCGCGGAGCGGCTGCGATCAATGCTGGCAACGATGTAGATTTCCCACGCGGAGACAGCTATGGACTGCTGCAGGAGGCCATTGACGAAGGTCTCGTGAGCCAGCAGACTCTCGAGAGGGCGGTGAAGAATGTGCTCACTTACAAGGCTCTTGTGGGCCTTCTCGACGAGCAGCCTAAGCTCTACAGCAGCGAGCACATCGTATTCGACACCCCAGAGGAGCGCCAGACCGCATACACCCTCGCCACTCAGTCGGTAGTGATGCTGAAAAACGACGGCACGCTGCCTCTCAAGCAGCCTCAGAAGATATTCCTTACCGGTCCGAACGCAAACTCCATGTGGGCTATGCTCGGCGACTATACCTTCCACTCTATGAGATACTTCTGGCAGAAGCAGACCGAGGATGCGCTGCATCCGAAGATCGTCTGCGTGAAGGAAGGACTCGAGAAGAACATGCCGGAAGGATTCAGCGTAGCGTATAGCTGCGGATGCGACTGGACCGAGGTCATAGAGACCCAGATCGAGGAGGGTGGAGACGAGAGAGCGCAGTGGATGCGCACCATCCTCGGGAGGAAGGTGCAGCATCCTGACGAAGCGAACGAGGCGGAGGCTCTCGCCATGGCAGCGCGCAGCGACGTGATCGTGGCGGCTATGGGCGAGAACGTGCTCCTGTGCGGTGAGAACCGCGACCGCACGTCTCTCTACCTCCCGGGCAAGCAGGAAGCGTACGTAGAGAGCCTTATCGCGACCGGCAAGCCTGTGATTCTCGTGGTCTTCGGTGGCCGTGCGCAGGTCATCTCCCGCATCGCTGACCGCTGCGCCGCCATCATCCAGGCATGGTATCCTGGCGAGGAAGGAGGTA
Source organism: Bacteroidales bacterium (assembly GCA_024398075.1). Lineage (GTDB taxonomy): Bacteria > Bacteroidota > Bacteroidia > Bacteroidales > UBA932 > Cryptobacteroides. Next base: position 3,636 of record JAKSJM010000024.1, read on the forward strand.
ACGCAGTGGCTGACATCCTTTACGGCAAGGTATCTCCATCTGGCAAGTTAAGTGTCTCATACCCAAGCGTTGAGATCAATGAACCCGTATGCTATAACTACTCCGACTCCGCCGATCCACGCATCGCTTGGCCATTTGGATACGGCCTTAGCTACAGCACGTTCGAGTACTCAAACCTCACAGTGGACAAGGAAGTGGCTACGAGCGCAAGCGCCGTAAAGCTCTCATTTGAAGTGAAGAACACTGGCGACATGGAAGCCGACGAGGTGGCACAGATCTACCTCTCCCCTACCAGCGGCTCCCAGAACATACGCCCTATCCAGCTCCAGGGATTCGGTCGCGTGAGCCTCAAGCCAGGCGAGTCGAAGACGCTCAGCTGCGAGCTCAGCACAGAGCAGTTCGGATACTACGAGAACCACCAGTGGAATATCGCTCCAGGAGAGTTTATCGTGAAGGTAGGAGCATCATCACAGGACATCAGGCTCAGCGGAGAGGTGAGACTTACAGGCGAAAAGCTGACCATGCCTCTCAGGAGCACATATTTCTCAAATGTAAAATAGTAGAACATCGATATGAAAAAGACTTTGCTCACAGCAGCGCTGATACTCTGCGCTGCCACATCGTTTGGACAGAAAATGCCCAAGCGCCCGGAACCCAAGGTAGAGTTCAACCAGAAAGGCATCGAGACCCAGAGGAGCAAGGAGAGCGTCCAGGGCACAGCCGTCTGGGGCGACCTTCTCTTCAGCATGCGCAACACAGGTCTCTGCGTGGTCATCGACATGAAGAAGAAGGAACTCGTATCCGAGTTCAAACTCGCCTCCTATGGCGAAATGAATCATGCCAATGATGCCTTCTTCGGACCCGACAAATACGATGAGAACGACAAGTTCCCGCTCATCTACATCTCCCAGTGCAAGGACAAACCGGTGAAGGAGATAGGTCTTCCCGAGACAGACTCTCACTCGCGTCTCTGCTTCGTGGAGAGGATACTCACAGACGAGACAGGTAAGCCTATAGGCACTCAGATAGTGCAGCTTATCTATCTGAAACTCAGCAAGAAGCACTCACGCCTCATGGAGTTTGATCCTAAGAACCCTCAGTATCTGTATACTTTCGGAAACACTGTGGGCAATGAGAAGCCGGGAAACCATATCATCTTCCAGAGACTTCCTTTCCCTAAGTTCAGCAAGGATAAGTTCCTCGTGGAGCTCTCAGAAGATGACATCCAGTACTCATTTTACATAGACGAGGTGCTTCCAGAGGGCGTCAAGGGTCCTCAGGAGAACATTCTTCAGGGAGGACTCGTGTACGATGGCCTGCTCTACCTGCCTGTAGGTGCGGGAAGCAAGCATCCTTCACATCTCTATGTGATAGACCTTAGGTACGGAGAGGATCACTCCATCAGGAAGGGCTGCTGGTACGACTATTCAGACGTCATCACCTGCGAGATGGAGGACATGGACGTATGGAGAGGCAAGATAGTCTGCACCACAAACAGCCACGAAGCTGTAAGACCCGTCTATAGCTTCAAGCGCAAGAGTTTCAAGATCGTAAACTTCAAATAAAATGAGAGTACATACCATTCTAACAGCCATATCATTGGCTTTCATCATCACATCGTGTGGAAGCAAGGTTGACCCTGAGCAGCCAGATCCCATTCAGAAGCCCGACCTCCCCACTACCACAAAGCTGGAGTATCCAGCGCCAGAACATACTGGATTTGAGAGAGTTGCATACTTTCCTTCATACAGGAACGTAGGCACATTGTACGTCCCGGACTACATCTATGAGAGTGTGGATGTGTGCTGCTACGCATTCGCCACCATCAACGCCCAGAACAAGGTCTCGCTCCAGCAGGAGAAGACCCTCAAGGCGCTCGTGGACCGCGCTCATGCGATGGGAAAGAAGGTGCTCATCAGCCTCAACGGAGACCACAAGCTTTACGCGCAGATGACCTCTTCCATGGCCAGCAGAATCACCTTCGTGAACTCCGTGATGGACATCGTGAAGAACTATAACCTCGATGGCGTGGACAATGACTGGGAGTATCCCAAGGCCTCGGACAACTCATCCAAGGGCAACTACGAACTCATGAAGCAGTTCTCAAACATCCTTCATGCACCAGGCGAGAACAAGCTCCTGACCATGGCCATCACACCTGGCAAGTACGCTGGATCCATCCGTGACGGCATCCTCACAGAGGTGTTTGACTGCGTGGACTGGTTCAACATCATGGTCTATGATGATTACACCACCGAAGTGGCCGGCAGGAACCACGCCTCATGGGAACTCATGACCACAGCAGCGAGCTACTGGATAGGAGAAAGAAAAATGCCTAAGAAGAAATTTGTCTGCGGCCTTCCAGCATACGGAAGGGCATCCGGCATCACCCAGAGCGGCACCACCCTATCCTACTCAGTCATCCTCGATAAGGGTGGAGACCCATACTCGGACAGCGCTATGGTATCGTCAGACTCGCATCCAGAGTCATACGAGATATTCTACAACGGCATAACCACCATCAGAAAGAAAGTGGCATACTGCATGGAGAATGATCTCGGAGGCTACATGTTCTGGGAGCAGGGTCAGGACTGCTACACGGACAAGGAAAAGTCGCTGCTGTACAACGCCAGCGACGAATACATGACATCAAAAAAGTAGGGCCAGCGCCCTACTTTTTTTGTCCTATGAGCTCGGACCAATTGTCCGGAAGCTCTATCTTCACTGTGGCATAACCGCCACCTGGCATAGTCTGGGCCTTGTTTCTGGCCGCATCGCCCGTGATGATGAAGGCAGTCATGCCGTACTTCATCGTAGGGATGGTCGACATCTGCTCTTCTGGAGAGTCATACCATGCCGGAGTCTTGGTCATCTCTGCGCCTTCGCTCTTCGCCAAATGTGCACTGTACTGCCTTAGGTTATGCTCGCCTCCATCCTTGGTGCCACCAGGATTTGCATAGTAGTTCGCGAAAGCGCGCTCTTTAAGAGGACGTCTCGAATTCCTGATCAGAGCCTTCTCCAGGGCATCTGGAGAGTTATACTTGCGAGCCAGGATGGCAGCCACAGGCTCGGTCATCAGTATGGTCCTATAGGTATACTGCTTGCCGCTTCCGAGCGCGAACTGGCATCTCTCGGAGATGTCCCACGCGAGCAGTTCCATCATCTTCTGAGGGTCTGTGGTCGAAGGAGCCATATTGTTTCCCCACAAAAGTGTGGAAGCCACTGTGATGGTGCTCTCTTCTGGCGCGAAACCATTGCGCACATGATAAGGCTTCCAGCCAATGCGCTCGCACGCTTGCTCATCCTCGACCATGCACCAAGGCATAGGGTAGCCGAATGTGCCCATGCGGTCCTGCTTCACGTAATAGCCGGCTAGGTTCATCAACGCGAGGTTCATGAATCGGCCAATGGCTACGTTTGCGGCTTCATTGATCTGTCCCTGTCCACAGTCGATGCCTAGCTGTGCGGCGAGCGGGCCATTCAGCCAGCAGAAAGGCGCCCAGGCGTGCGTGCTGGCGAGTGTGCGCCTGAAGTTTCCGTCGCCCATGGCCTTCGTCATGGCGATGAGGATAGGCATGTACTCGGGCTTGCAGCCGGCCATGACGGCGTTTACTGCGACATGCCATGCGGTGGTGTTTCTGTGCGCCACAGGGAGCACGGCGACCGTCTCGTCCCACTTGTAAGGGGTATATTTCAAATACTCGTTCACCTTCTCGAAGGTAGGCGGCACGATAGGGAGTCCGTCTGTCCAGAGGTTTTCTGCGAAGTAGTCGTTGATTTCGTCCAATGTCCCATAAAAGACGTCATCGCGTATGTCGCCACGGCTGGCATTCATGCCCTCAGTGCGCTCAGAGGCCGAAATCGGTCTCGTAAGTGCGTCCACGATCTGTGGCCACAGCACCTCGCGCGTGTTCTTTATAAGTTCTTCCTCAGTGTGCGAGGCGAATGCTCCCGGATACTTGGCTATACGCATCACCGGCACACCGTTGTTCAGCGCAGTATAGCGCGCCTGATCCACGAAGCCGGGACCAGCGATGATGACCGACGGCACGCCGATGTACTCGGCTGCGATGCAAGATCCCGTTTCCTTCGGAGTACAGAGGCCGCAACCACCATTTCCAGAGATGACGGCGTCGACCTTCATCGACTTTAGTTTGGCCTGGAACTCGTCCTTAGCCCTTCTGGTGACGCCAGGAGCGGGATAGACGCCGGCAGCGCCTATCTCATCGAGGAGTATGACCTTCGCTGTAGGATAATGCTCAAGGATGAGCCTTTTTATCTCTGGATGCGTTATGTGGGTCATGAAACTTACTCCCACTATGGCAATGGTCTTACCCTCCAGAGTATTCAATCTCGGCGCCTGACTTATCATTTCGACAGTCGTACGCCCTACAGGACTTACTACCGCATAGTTTACTTCTTTTGCTGCGGCAGTCTTCGAAGTCGATGTAGTCTGTGTCTTTTTGACAGTCGTGGATGTCGTTTGAGACGAAGGTTTCGCAGATGTGGTCTGCTTCGTCGGAGCGCTCCACTCTATTTTGCAATTCTCGTCGCAAACCATTCTTCTGGGCTGCGCATTCACAAGTGCACAAAGCGTGAAAAATGCTAAAACAGTGACAACTTTCTTCATTTTTTCGAACAATTTGCTTTGTTAGACAAGAAAAACCGAAAAAAGTAAATATCTTTTGTGAACTATTTTCAAGCATGCATCTTCGAGCGAGAATATGGATACGGATAGCGATGGTGGCCACGGCCATCATCGCGGGAGCATCGCGCCTGGGAGCGCAGGAGATGCACGACGTCCTGAAGGAGTCGCGCATCAGCGCAAAGGGCGCGAGGCGGTCTATGCCTCGCTTCGGCATCCCGCTCGTAAAGGAAGAGAAGCCAGCGACAAACATACTCTGCACACACCTGATCGAAGAGAACATCGTGTCGAAAAAGAGAGTCTGGAGTGCCACAGAGACCGCTACAGGCATGCCTGCATGGGTGAGTTGGGATCTGGTGCCAGCGGATAGTACAGAGGCATTGGCACACTTCACCGAGAGGCTCGGACCAAATGCCACTGCGACGGAAACATGGCAGAAAGTAGCCGGAATCTGCCGCGAATGGGCCAGCGAGAAGCCATCAGTCGCGACCACTGTCGTGTGCGGTCCAATGGTGATGAAAGGTTCAAGCACACCTTATGCCTACTTCGTGGCGATATGCCGAAGGACCAAGTCACGCATCGGCTTCAAGTCCATTGGTTTTCTCATAGAAAACAGCCCTGCAGTGCCTTCCAGCGCATATAATATCTCCTGCTCCGTAAACTTCCTGGAGTACCTCAGTGGCTATGACCTCTTTCCACTACTACCGAAGAACATCCAGGAGATGGTAGAAGACATGACCACCTACGAGCTATTCAGCAGGTATCAGGAGAACGGAGACTACCTCGACATGTACGAAGGCATTGACCCTGAAGACTTCAGGAACGAGCTGTTCGAGGATATGCGATACGGGCACGACTAGCGTCTGAAGCTCTTCAAGCCAGCGAGCCATACACCCAGAAGGGTGACAATGGAACCGATAAGAGACAGTGTGGTCATCTTCTCCCCCAGCAGTATCACTGCGCCGATAAGGGTGAATACTGGATTAAGATAGAGATAGTTTGTGGACTTCACAGGGCCCAGGTACTTGATCACAGGGGTCCAGAGGGCATATCCGCCAAGCGATGCGACCACAGCAAGGAAGGTGAGATTCAGGATGAGATCAGGCTCTCTGAAGGCCTCCCAGTTCATAGGCACTCCCTGCACCCAGATGACTGGGAGTATGGTCAGGAGGCCATAGAAGAAGACCTTTCTGGCCACGAAAGCTGTCGAGTATTTCTCAGATATGTCGCCAATGAGTATGGTATAGAACGCCCATGTGAGCGATGCCACCATCGCGAGCAGATAGCCGCTCACCGGGATACCCTCAAACACGCTTCCGTTCAGCATGACCATGGCGATGCCGACCAGCGCGATGACGCTGCCGATGGCAAGAGGCGCAGTCATGCGAGCGCCCTTTCGGCGAAGAGCGATGGCCAGAAGGCTCGTGACCAGAGGCGTGGTGCAGACGATGAATGATATGCAGCTCGCCTGGTTCGAGACGGCCAGAGCAGTGTTTTCGCCGAAAAAGTACAGCGAGCCACCGGTTATGCCGGCGAAAAGAAGGCGGACCTCGTCACGCCATGACTGGGACATCAGTGGCTTCGGAGCGAAGAACCACATGCCAATGTATGCGACCAGGAACCTGAAGAAGAATATCTGCGAAGGAGTCAAGTACTTGAGGCACTTGATGGTAGAGATGAAGGTCATACCCCAGACCGCCACTATGGCGAGGGCCAGGATATCGTATATGAGAGTGCTGCGTTTTTCCATTTCGTGTGCAAAGATAGCAGATATTCTAAATATTAGAGTTACTTTTGTGGCCCTTAAACTTTACTGCTATGGCGTCGACAAACATTTTCAAGGAAAATACCAGATACAAGGCTCTCTTTCTGTCACTTCTTCTTTCTGCGATAGGCTTCGGACTATACAAGGGAGTGATAGATAACTATATGGCAGAAGTCGTGAAGATGGGAGAGATGGACCGAGGCATCACCGAGTTCTTTAGGGAGCTTCCAGGACTGCTCCTGGTGCTGGTGCTGGCCATATTCTACAGGTTCTCAGCAGAGAAGATGTACAAGATGGGTATGGTGATCATGGTAGCAGGAATGTTCCTTCAGGCATTCATCTCGCCGGTGAAACTGCTTGTCATCATGGCCATTTTCTTCTACTCTCTGGGAGAGCATATCCAGCTCGGCATGAAGAACACCCTCTCACTTGAATACTCGAAGGAAGGAGCTGGAGGTCAAGCACTTGGATATCAGAACTCGATCTATCAGGTGGGCAATCTTCTCGGCTACGCAGCCGTGATCGCCCTCTTCGCCGCCATAGGCGGCACCGGGCTCTTCAAGCCTATCTTCGTAGCCGCCGCAGCATTCATGACCCTTGCCATGCTCGCGGCATTCCGCCTCACCGGAAACAGCGAGACCGACAGTTCCAAGCGTCGATTCTACTTCAGGAAGAAGTTCAACAAATACTACATGCTCGAGGTCTTCTACGGAGCCAGAAAGCAGGTATTCTTCACTTTCGGTCCTTATGTCCTCATCCTCTTTTACGGCGCTGACGCCGGCGTCATCAGCCTGCTCTTCGCCATTTCGGCGATCGCATGCTTCCTCCTCGCGCCGCTTGTCGGAAAGCTGATCGACAGGGTCGGATACAAGCCTGTGATGATCGCGGATACATTGATCCTCGTGATCGTATGCTTCTTCTACGGCTTCGCACACAGGATTTTCCCTATGCACACCGCATTCATCGTGTGCTGCGTGAACTACATCCTTGACTCCGTGATATCCCTCGCCTCCATGGCGTCAAACGTGTACGTGCAGGACATCTCCGACTCCAAGGAAGAGATGAGGGCGACCATCTCCACCGGTATCTCGGTGAACCACCTCATCACCATCTTCATCGCCCTTCTGGGCGGCTGGATCTGGAAGGTGCTCGGCATCGAGACTCTCTTCATCGTATCTGCCGTGCTGGGCCTGTGCAACAGTGCATACGCCGCCACCATCAAAACGAAGAAGCAGGGCTCTTAAGCCCTGCCTCTCAGCTATTTCTGTATCTCTTTCAGCATCTCCTTGACCGCAGCCTCAAGCTGCTGGTCTTCGCCTCTCATGACAGCCGCTGGGTCATTGTAAACCAGGATGTCAGGCTCGATCTGGAGGTTCTCGATAGGACGGTCATCCTTGAGTCCCCATGCGGTGACCTCTGGGATACCGAAGACGAGCGAAGCGTCTACCTGGGTCTCCCACCATACAGCGGTCATGGTGCCTGGCACTGGCGCACCGATGAGCTTGCCGATGCCGAGTGACTTATAAACATAAGGGAATCCACATGCGTCAGAGTAGTTATCCTCGCCAATGAGTACGCATGAAGGCTTGGTCCACTTGTCGTAAGGGTCGGTGCCGATGTACTGGCCACGAGGGCGATACTCGATGTAGGCCTTACCATTCAGGAACTGAGCGAGGTCCTCGTGGAGCCATCCACCACCATTGTGACGGGTATCGACGATAAGCGCCTCACAGCCTCTGTACTTGCCCAATGCATTTGAGAACACAGTCCTGAAGCTCTCTGAATCCATGCCCTTGACATGCACATAACCGATCTTTCCACCAGAAAGCTTCTCCACCATCTGCTCACGCTGGCGCACCCATTTGGTATAGAGAAGTGGCGAGTCGGACGAGTTCGGTGTGAGGTAAAGTGTAGTTTTCTTGCCGCTCTTCTCCACCACGAGCTGCACTCTCTTGCCTGACTTCCAAGCAAATGCCTCGTACCAGGTCTTTCCTGCTGGAATCGCCTGACCGTCAATGGCCAGAATCACGTCACCAGCCTTGATCTCAGGATCTACATTTCCAAGCATGCCGCCAGGAAGCATCTCCGCGATCTTCAATCCCTTGCCGGTGTAGTTCATGTCGTAAAGGACGCCAATGTGTCCGGCATTTGGAGCTCCGGAAGGAGCTGATGGGCGGTAGCGAGCACCTGTGTGCGAGCCGTTCAGCTCGCCCAGCATCTCCGAGAGGAGGTCCTGGAAGTCATAGTTGTTTGTGATGTATGGAAGGAACTGAGCGTAGTTATCATGCATTGACTTCCAGTCGAGACCGTGGATATCCTTGTCGTAGAACTTCTCGTCCACCTGCTTCCAGCAGTGCTCGAAGATGTATGCTCTCTCCTCTGCAGGATAGTAGTCATACTCTCCGCTGAAACTTACCGACTTCGTGCTTCCTGTCTTAAGATCAAGCTTAGATACGCTCAGAAGGCCGATCATATAGACATTCTTTCCGTCCTTATCTGGGAAGAAACGGCCACGCACGCCCTTCTTGACTACTTTCTGCTCCCTGGTTCTGAGGTCTACCGAGCAAAGGTCGCCACCACTTGTGAAGTAGAGGACTCCGTCTGGAGACATGATGAGGTCGCCTATGCTTGACGAAGCGCGAGTAAGGCGGATGGTACGGTCCTCGATGCCTGCGAGGTCGAGCTTCACAGGCTCTACCTTGCCCTTCTTCGCATTCTTGGTGCTGTCCTTAGCCTCCTTGGCCTCCTGTTTCTCAGCTTTCTTGTCACCTTCCTTCATGAGTTTCTCGATGTCGACCTCATTCTGAGCACGGGTGTACTCGTAGTAAGCCTTGCCATCGAAGAACATGATGTATGCGTCTCTGTATGAGCCCCAGCTACCATGGCTGCGATAGCCGGCGCGGTCTGAGGTCCAGATCATGGCCTTGCCGCCGAGTGCCCAGCGGAAGTCGCCATCCTTATATCCGCTCTTTGTGAGGTTTGTGACCACGCCGCTCTCCACATCTATGAGAGCCACGTCTTCATTGTTCCAGCCACCCAGAGCTCCATAATTACACAGGATGGACTTGGAGTCAGGGCTCCAGGAGTAGTCCTGATCACCATCTGAGTATGAGTAGTTTACGTCCTTAAGAAGAGACTTCTCCTCGCCAGACTTGATGTTCTTTACGACTATCTCGGTACGGTCGCGAAGGAAGGCAAGGTACTTGCCGTCTGGCGACACCTGAGGCTGGAAGCAGGTCTGACCAGGGGTGGTCACCCTCTCCTCCTTGAAGTCGTAGGCGAGAGAGAAATACTTGTCATCCTTGTCAGCAAGTGTGGTCTTGTAGACACCCCACTCACCATTGCGCTCAGAAGCGTAGTAGAGAGTACGTCCGGTCTCGTCAAATGAGATGCCTCTTTCCTGACATGCTGTATCAGTGATTCTTCTGGTGCTCTTGGCCTCGGTAGATGTGACATACACATCGCCACGGCTGATGACTGCGATCTCCTTTCCTGTAGGAGAAGGAGCGATGGTGCGCACGCTGTATGAAGCTGACTGACGTATGGACTCGCGATCCACGATGTCCTTCGCGATGGTGATCTCGACCTTCTTAGGCTGGGTTCCCTCCTTCACGGTGTAAAGGTCACCATTGTACGAAAGAAGTACGGTTCCATCCTGCGCTGCGCTGATGTGACGCACTGGATGAGTAGAGAACGATGTCAGCTGTTTAGGTGCGGAACCATCTAAGGATGAGCGCCATACATTCAGGGAACCGCTCTTCTCTGAAAGGTATGCGAATGACCTGCCATCACCGAGGAAGGCTGGGCAGAGATCCTCACCTGCGAAGTCTGAGAGCTTTCTGTAGCTGCCGTCTGCAGGATCGAACGCCCAGATGTCCCTGGTCACTGAAGAGGTATGGTGCTTACGGAGTGGGTCCTCATAGCCCTTGTTATCCTCGTAGAGCATCACGCGGGCGGCATTCACGCTCACGGCTGTCATGGTGACAGAGGTCAGCTGCTTAGGCGCGCCGCCGTCGAGCGACACCTCATATACCTGTGCCGAGCCGGGGAAATTTGAGTAAGATGGATCCAGCTGTATGTTTGCGCTGAAGATGACTGTGCCGTCAATGGTGGTAGCGAGAGGCGTCTCAGCGCCCTGGTACGCGGTCACGCGGACTGGCGCGCCACCTTCTGCGGCCACCTTCCAGATGTCCTTCGTAAGCTCGCGGGTAGAGCTGAAGACGATATACTTGCCGTCCTTGGTCCAGATAGGATCAGCGTCATGGGCTGGGTTTGTAGTAAGCTGACGAGCCACGCCGCCTGCCGTAGGGACGGTCCAGATGTCGCCCTGGTATGCGAAGGCAATGCACTTGCCATCAGGCGATATGGAGCTCTTTCTGAGCCAGCGTGGAGTGGTCTGGGAAAATGCGGCCATGGAGATGGCGCACAGGATCACAGTCAATGTGAACTTCTTCATAGGGGAATATTATTTTAAATTCATTCAAAGTTATGCAATCCCGTTCAAACATCCTAAAGAGTTTTGGTGTTTTCGGGGAAATGGGTTATTTTTACTTGACTAACTACACAAGTAATGAAAGGAAAAATAATCGCACTCGCATTGGCATTCTGTCCAGTATCACTTTTCGCACAGTTCGCATGGCAGCCTCAGCAGGCGGAGACTCCCGTCGTGGAGAAAGGAGCCGGCATCACTAAAGTCGTAGCCCACACGAAGGTGGGCGACTGGGGCACGCTCGTGGAGAGCATCGAAGTCACCGTGAAGAAGGACAAGATGCTGAAGAAGCTTACCGCTGCCGATTTCGACATCATTGGCAATGTATCAAACACCATGTACGACCCAGCCACAGGCGAGATGGTCGCAGACTACCTGGATGACGAGCTCAGCATCGAGGTGAATGGCAGCGTGCTCACCATCAAGGCGAAGCCGTTTGACGCTGACGGAAAGAGAAACCAGATGTGGAAGAAGGAGCCTTGGCAGGTAATCTGTACAAACCCAGCCCTTTCCTTCTCGGCGAAGGACGTGGATGAGAAGACCATAGCAGTCATAGACGACTGCATCAAGGGCAGCTTCAGCTACGCCGGCATCACCAGAGAGTACATGCTCTACCTGCCGAAGGACGAGAAGGGCGAGGTCATCCCGAATGTCCCTCTGTTTGTTTGGCAGATCGGAGGTGGCGAGTATAATCAGGACCTCATGACTGTCGCACTCGCAAACAAGTGCATGGCATCATTGCCACAGAACGGCTACAGATGCGCTACGCTGGTGTTTGCACTCGCGAACCCGAACTACTCGTACAGCGCATCACTCGACCCTGAGAAGATCAAGCTCATCGATAAGAACAATGCTCTCCAGATGGCCTTCATCGACCAGCTCATCGCGGAGGGCAAGGTGGATGGCTCGAAGCTTTTCTGCGCAGGAGCATCCAGCGGCGGTGGCTGCACCATGCGCTTCATGATGCAGTTTGCATCGCGCTTCCAGGCCGCCATCCCTATCTGTGCCATGGATCCTATCGTCCCTATCCACATGCCGCTTCGCGAGAAGCCAGGCACAAACATGGGCCAGTTCACAAACGAAGTGGAGAAGGTTTGGCGCGGCTCAGAGGCCATCTACAAGTGGAATGGCAGCGAGATGGTGGCGCAGCCTATGGATATCGAGGCGTTCGCGAAGCTCCCTATGTACTTCGCTCACGCCCAGGACGACAACACCTGCAGCGTCCTCAGCACCTACATCTACAGTGACGCGCGCAAGCGACTCGGCGCGAAGGATGACCTCATCCGCATCTACAGCGACGACGATATGCGCGCCTTCGGCTTCGGCGGCATGCTCAGCCACTTCAGCTGGTGCCGCGTGCTGAATGACTATGCCGATGGAGAGCCTATGGGCTGGCTTGTAAAGAAATTTTAAAGTATCTGATACATGACACTACTCATGATCATCGAGCTGCTTGTAGTTCTTCTCGCGCTCTATGTAGGTTCTCGCTATGGTAGTCTGGCTCTCGGTGCCATCTCGGGCATTGGCCTCGCCATACTGGTATTCGGATTCGGGCTTAAGCCAGGTAATCCGCCTACCGATGTCATCTACATCATCATTGCCGCCATCACATGTGCTGGTATGCTTCAGGCAGCGGGAGGTATGGACTGGATGATACAGATAGCGGAGCGCATGCTCAGAAAGCATCCCGACCACATCACGTTCTACGCGCCTCTGTGCACGTTTTTCCTCACTGTGCTGGTCGGCACCGGTCATGTAGTGTACACGCTCATGCCTATCATCTGCGATATCGCCTTGAAGAAAGGCATACGCCCTGAGCGCCCTTGCGGCGTGGCCAGCGTAGCGTCGCAGGTCGGCATCACCTGCTCCCCTATCGCGGCAGCCGTGGCTTCGTTTGTGGTCATCTCAAATGCCAATGGTTTCGATGTGAACAACCTCCAGGTGATCGCCATCACCATCCCAGCGTCCATCATTGGCCTTATCGCGGCATCTGCATGCTCGTACAAGAGAGGCAAGGACCTCGACAAGGACCCAGCCTTCCAGGCGAGATGCGCCGACCCTGAGATGTATGAATATATGTATGGTCACTCAGCGACCACCCTCGACAAGGTCATCAGCAAGTCTGCGAAGATGTCGGTGTACATCTTCCTCGCTGCCATCGGAGTGATCGTGGTCATCTCGCTCTGCCAGATTCTGGGCTGCGACATACGTCCACGCTTCGCCACAGGCGCGCTCGATGACGCTGGAAACCCTGTCACCAAGCCTCTCGCGATGAACCTCATCATCCAGATAGTGATGCTCGCAGCTGCCGCATTCATGGTCATCTGCGCCAAGGCGAGCCCTAAGAAGGCCGTTGCAGGCACCGTATGGCAGGCCGGCATGGTCGCAGTCGTCGCCATCTACGGCATCGCATGGCTCGCCGACACCTACTTCGGAAACTACCTCACACAGATGCAGGAAGGACTTTCAGGCATCGTCAAGGCATATCCTTGGGCCATCGCATTTGCGTTCTTCGCAGTGTCGGTGCTCATCAACTCCCAGGGCGCTGTGGTAGTGGCAATGCTTCCGCTCGCCTACTCCCTCGGCATCCCGGGCCCAGTCCTTCTGGGCGTCCTGCCTTCGGTCTACGGCTACTTCTTCATCCCGAACTACCCTTCGGACATCGCCACAGTGAACTTTGACCGCTCAGGCACCACCGTCATCGGCAAGTACCTGCTGAACCACTCGTTCATGATGCCCGGCCTGGTGAGCGTGATCGTAGCCACCGTCGTGGGATATCTGATGACAATGATAATTTATTAAGATATATGAAAAGATTGCTAGCACTTTTATTGATGCTCCAGGTATGCAGTCTGGCATCTGCACAGATAGGATTTGTCAATGGCTATTTCATCGATAATTCCGGTATCAAGAAGGATGTCCTGATGAAGGACTGGGACAAGAATAACGTCCCAAAGAAGATTACCTACAAGGAGAATGCGGACAGCCCTGAAGTGTCCAGACAGATAACTGACTTCAAGGAGGTACGCATAGCCGAGAAGGTCTATGTCAGAGCCCTTGTAAACGTAAACGTCTCTCCTACAGCGATAGAACAGCTCTCAAATGACCCGAAGCCTGAGTTCGAGCAGCATGAGGTGTACCTCAAGCAGATGAACGAGAGTGGAGCCATGCTGTACGTCCTCTGGTGGGAGAACCTCCCACAGTACTATTTCTCCATGGATGGAGGAAAGACCATCGTGCCTCTGGAGTTCAAGTCTTACAAGCTGAGCGACGACTCAATCAAGGAGAACCGAGCATACAGAAACCAGCTCTACAAGGCCCTCGACCACTCGAAGATAAGCTGGGATGAGATCAATGATCTCGACTACACAGGCAAGGCCCTGCTTGCTGCCTTCGACAAGCACAACGGAGTGGTCAGAAAGAAAAGCAGCAAGATGAAGGTCAATGTAGGTCTTTCTGCCGTATATGGAGGAGGTAACTGCTCCATGACCTCGGACAAGGACTTCAAGGAGTTCGACTTCGGATATGAGTCCATGTACGCGATAGGAGGCGACATAGAGTTCTGCCTTCCTTACGAGAGAGGCAAGTGGTCCATCCTGCTTTCTCCAGCCCTTGCATACAGCTCGAAGACTGCGGAGGGCACTTACTTCGCATCGTATGACGTGTATACAAACAAGAATGAATTCCTGGCTCTTGACATGGGTATCTCACTGAGGTACAAGATGTTCCTCAAGAACCAGAGCAAGGCATACGTAGATGTGTTCTGCACTCCATCACACAGCTTCTCTTCTACCTCCCTCACCACTTTCTGGCAGATAGCGAGACCTACCAAGCCAGTGGTTCTTTACTATGGAGTAGGCGCGGGCTACTTCCTTAACAAGCATCTCTATACCGGTGTGATGCTCTGTTCTTCACAGCAGTACTACTGGGGAAAGAGTGCGAAAGTGCAATATCCGACCTTCAGGATAAAGGCGGGTTTCATGTTCTAGGAATCCTTCTTGAAAAGAGATACGAAATAGACTATACCAGCAAGCGAAAGAGCGCTTCCCAGGCCCACGTAGAAGAAAGATATGAAGCTACGTGGGACTGCTGGATTATGCCGCAGGTACACGCCCAGCGAGATCATGAATATCATGATGAGGTATGACTTCAGGGTCATGAAGTTATAGAACTTCCTCTGCTCTGCAGGCATGGCATGGATGCGCTTCACGTTCTTCTGCGAAAGCTTGAAGAACATCGCGCCGAAAGCCATGAAGGTAAGGACAAGGCCGATGATCATACCTGCGCTGCAGGACCATCCGAGGTCCGCCCAGGTGAGGACACCCATCCTCACCACGTTTACTCCTGCCGCGAGCCAGATCACGCCGGCAGTCGCTATAAGTGCTTTTGGACTCATACTCTAACGATAAGGTTCAATATCACAAATTTACAGAATCTTTTTCATATATTTGAATGTCAAAAGCTGAAGGATATGCTTCAAGAGATAGAGAGAAAGTTCCTCATACACGGCGACTTCAAGAAAGACGCCTTCAAGGCCACGCGCATCACCCAAGGATATCTTAACTCTTCCCCAGAGCGCACGGTACGTGTGCGCATCAAGGGCGAGAAGGGATTCATCACCATCAAGGGAGTGGGTGACGCCACAGGCGTGGCTCGCTTCGAGTGGGAGAAGGAGATTCCGGTGGAGGAGGCCCAGGCGCTCCTGAAACTCGCGGAGCCGGGCGTGATCGACAAGACCAGGTACCTCGTGAAGAGCGCCGACGGCCTCCACACCTGGGAGGTCGACGAGTTCCATGGTGCGAACGAAGGCCTCACCATGGCCGAGATCGAGCTCTCTTCCATCGATGAAGCCTTCGACAAACCGTCCTGGCTGGGCAAAGAAGTCACAGGCGACCCGCGCTACTATAACTCCTCGCTGAAGAACCATCCGTATAAGGACTGGTAAAAGCCCGTCACACTTCCATCACGTCTCTGCCCTACTCGTCGCCAAACTCCGTTCCCGGCTCCATCGGGTCAATGCTGAAGTTCATGAACCCAGCGCCCTCAGGCACGAGATCCACCATCTCCAGCATGGGGGATGCGTATGGGAAAGCGTCGATTCCTGTCATATAGCACAAATGTAGCAATTATTGCGGGAAGTTCAGCGCGTCGCGGGCGTTTTCTGCCTCCCCCATCCCACTCCGCCACTGAATCAAGCATTTCATGGCGAAATCTCCATTTTCCCGCGCCCAGGCCATCGGAAGCGTGCTTTTGATGGCCGTTTCCCTGCCTCCCACCCCACTCCGCCACGGACTCAAGTATTTCATGGCGAAATCTCCATTTTCCCACGCCCAGGCCATCAAAAGCGGGCTTTTGATGGCCGTTTCCCTGCTCCCCCACCCATTCCGCCACCGAATCAAGCATTTCATGGCGAAATCTCCATTTTCCCACGCCCAGGCCATCGGAAGCGGGCTTTTGATGGCCACTTCCCTGCTCCCCACCCCATCTCGCCACCGAATCAAGAATTTCATGGCGAAATCTCCATTTCCCCAGCGCGAAGGCCATCGGAAGCACGCTTTTGATGGCCGTTTCCCTGCTCCCCACCCCATCTCGCCACCGAATCAAGCTTTTCATGGCGAAATCTCCATTTTCCAGCGCCCAGGCCATCGGAAGCGGGCTTTTGATGGCCGAATCTCTACCGCCCACCCCACTCCGCCACAGAATCAAGCATTTCATGGCGAAACCGTCCACTTCCCACCGCGAAGGCCATCGGAAGCGAGCTTTTGATGGCCGTTTCCCTGCTCCCCATCCCACCTCGCCACAGAATCAAGCTTTTCATGGCGAAACCTCCATTTCCCCAGCGCCCAGGCCATCGGAAGCGTGCTTTTGATGGCCGTTTCCCTGCTCCCCACCCCATTCCGCCACCGAATCAAGCATTTCATGGCGAAACCGTCCACTTCCCACCGCAGCGGCCATCGGAAGCGGGCTTCTGATGGCCGATTCCCTGCTCCCCACCCCATTCCGCCATCGAATCAAACTATTCATGGCGCATGTTACTTTAGCTTTGTTTTATCGTGTCTTTTTCATACCTTTGTACCTAGATATGTCATCTTATAGTTGAATTGCATCATTAGGTTACTGTATGGCAACAAGAAGTGAAGTGGAACTGTTTCTGAATCAGTTCAAGGTTAAGTTGGAGATTTGGGATCGCTTGAATGTGGTGAAAAGCATAGAGGTGGAGGATTATTCTGAAGGGCCGATTAAGGACCAGCTGAACGGCTTTGGGGAGATGTGGGTATTCGGAAAGGACATTGATGGTCACGAAATGTACATCAAAATCACTTTGGGCCATCCTGGCACGAACACAATCTGCATTTCGTTCCACATAGCTGAATATCCGATGCAGTATCCGTTGAAAATAAAGGAAGAATGACTATGCTGAACGACAAGAAGAATTTGGTGAGTCCGATGACGGGCGGACAGATGATCCTGAAGTGGGACTTGGAGGAAGTCGTGTACCGCAAGGAGACGTTTAAAGTTTGGTATCCCTACTATGAATGTATGGATACTGGCAACCGCTTTACGACCACTGAGAGTGACGGCGTTTGGTGTAGGCAGGTGCATGAACAGTATTGCCAGAAGTACGGCATACCATATACAGATGAGATAGTCGCACTTAGGGCGCGGTATGGACTTTCAGCCCAGAAGATGTCACTGATTCTTGGCTTCGGCGAGAATCAGTGGCGCAAGTATGAGCAGGATGAGATACCCAATGTGTCAAATGGCAGAGTGATACGTTCTGCCATGAATCCGAATATGATGATGGACTTCGTGAATAGCGCCCGTGGCGTGCTGACGGACAAGGAATACGAGACGGTGCGCGCAAAGGTGCAGAATGCCATTGGCCAAAATGAGGCAATGCGTATCGAGGCGTACGAGACGGAAAGGGTCTTTGCCTACGCCCGTGGCGAGGAGAATGGGTACGCGCCATTGTCGCTGAAGCGTCTGAAGAATGTGATGCTGCGCGTGCTGGAGCAGTGCGGCGAGATGTGGGTGACGAAGATGAACAAATTGCTCTTCTACATCGACTTCGTATCATATCGCGAGAGGGGCATGGCAATGACCGGGCTAGCATATCGCGCCATCGACTACGGTCCCGTGCCTGAGCGTTGGCAGAAGGTATACAGCGAATTTGACGAGATCAGCCAGGAACCTCGCGACATGGGCGAGTACGAAGGGCAGATACTGGTAGCCAAGGCCAATGCTGACGATGGCATCCTCTCGGAAGAAGAGCTATCAATCATCGACACCGTATGTAACAAACTGAAGGACTGCTCTTCGCGCGAAGTGTCAGCCATGAGCCACGAGGAGAAAGCCTGGCTCGACAATCACGAGTCCCACAGGATGATCCCATACGCAGCCGCATTTGAGCTGAGGCTGATGTAGCCCCGCCAGGCCATCGGAAGCGGGCTTTTGATGGCCGAATCCCTGCTCCCCACTCCATTCCGCCACCGAATCAAGCATTTCATGGCGAAACCTCCATTTTCCCAGCGCGAAGGTCATCGGAAGCGGGCTTTTGATGGCCGTTTCCCTGCTCCCCACCCCATTCCGCCACAGAATCAAGCTTTTCATGGCGTCGTCTGCGCTGTCCGACTCCTGCCCTGCGCGAACGCTTATCGTAATTCGATAAAAAATGGACTACTCCGACCCAAAGCGTGTCGAAGTAGTCCATTTTTTATCGTGAAACGATAACGCTCTGTCACATATAGCCCTCACATGTGTCCCGACAGTCCAGCACATCACGGTGACATAACGGAAGGCTGGCGGCTAGGGAGAAACCAGTAAAAAGAGATGGCTACATTTTGACGCATCACTATACAAAGAGTGGCAGCTAACTCTAGCGAGTTGCCGCCACTTGTTAGGCCTAAATAACTATCTCTTCTGCGGCAACCATGACGCCGCCGTCCGGGCTGCCATCGTCTACTCACTCTTTACCTGCTGCAAAGTTCACGATATCGAGATCCGTCCATGGCTCGAGGACACCCTCAAAAGGCTGCCGACCGAAAAGGACATTACAATGTTACTTCCTGAGAAGTGGCAGCCAGTGACGGCAAAGTAACAGTCAATGACAGCCTGTGACGGTCAGTGACACGTCACTAGACGAAAGTGGCAGCAACTTGCGCGTAGTTGCTGCCACTTCGCTGTTATAAAGTGTTACATGTACTTTATCGGAGGCTTACAGCGCCCCTTTTTGCGTCTACCCCCGAAAGATGGTCGACACAAGGCCAAACAATAAGTCCGGGCCTTCTGCACTGGAAGAGGGCCCGGACTTCAGAAATTGCTTCAGTGAGTTATAGTATCTTCTGGCAGCGGACACTAAAACCATATGGCGGCTTTGGTGCATTGACATATGCAGTGCTGTTAACGCTTATGGCCCCCAAACATGTTCCATAGTATGCGTGAGTGGCTACGTTCACTATTGTTTGTCCATCAAACTTTCCTGCTCCAGGATACCATATGGAAGCAGCATCTCCAAATACTCTATTTGTGCCACCAAGGTCCAGTCCATGATATGTTGAACTCCATGCTTTTATTATTCTGAATGTATCTCCTCCTACAGTTTTTTTCCATATTCCGTCATCTCCACCATCAGGTATTCTATACCCCACTGGACATGGGTCATTAATACTCTTACTACTTTCCCATGAATGGCTGTCAGAGTTTAACCCTTCCGCAGCAATGACAAATGTCATAGGATGTGACTTAGTATATTCAAGGCTTCCTCTTGTCGTGGTATAGTTCACTGATGCAGGCCAAGTTGCAGTTGAAGCTGCTTGGTCTTTTGAGGAAACACTTTTTGCACCCAAGAATGGATCTTTTCTTCCATACTGGTAGAATAATCCTAATGCTTTGCCATCACCTCGTTTGGCGGATGTTGCCCCGAGATTTCTGTCTAACATGACTCCTGTGTTGCCATAGTAGGTTTGATCTTCCGGCTGGTCGGTCATCCAGATGTGCCAGCTCCAGAGGATGGTGCCTGATGCGTCCTTGGCGGCGATGGAAGCGTTTCCCTTCAATGCTGAAGCTTTGAATTTGATGTATTCACCATCAACGGAGACGTTGCTTACAAGGTCTCCGACTGATGGGGCAACATTGGTGCCGAAACTCTCCCAGAGGACTTCAGCAGAAGCGACTGAACCCACTGACTCAGAGGAGTTTCCCCTGACGGCCTTGATTTTGTAATCGCCGGCTGCGCTGACGATGTACGAGTTCGCGGTGCCGTCGGCAGAAAGGTCCATCGCGTCGGGCTCTGGCTCGGTGGTTGATTCTTTCACGCAGCGAACAGATCTACCGGTTGCACGTCCCTGTGATTGTGTAGGAAATACGCTGCCGTCATCCCAGTATCCAAAATAACACCCGTCGTACGTCCAGGTGGCGTATGTCCATACTCCTCCACGTCGTCCAACATTACTGATTCCCCCAAAATAACCATCTATGTCACCAGCAAATGGATACCAAATGACAGGGGCCATTCCTAGCTTATGGTCTGTGATTGAGAAGTTCATTCCCTTATTTGTTGCATCTACATTTGAAGGGGTGGTCCAATTGGCACTCACATTCAATGCCTTGAACCAGAAGCCATCGAATGAGCCACTAGGGACCTTATATCCTGGTGGACAAGGATCATAGACTGTCTTGGTGTCTTGCCATCTTGTATCTTCATAGATAGATAAAGAACTGGTGTAATACCAATCATAACTTGACTTTATGAATGTTGTAGGATATGAAGTCGCATACTCAATTGTGCCACATGAAGCATCTTTTTCGATAGGGGCAGGCCACGATGCGGTAGATTTTGCCTGTACGCTAGATGATATACTCTCACCACCAAGGAATGGATCCTTACGGCCCCACTGGTAGAGGAGGCCAAGCGCATGGACATCTCCAGGAGTGGCAGATGTGGCGCCGAGGTTGCGGTCCATCATGGTGCCGGCGCCATTGTTATAGACCTGGTCGGAAGGCTTGTCGGTCAGCCAGATATGCCAGCTCCAGAGGATGTCCTCGTTGCGGTCCTCAACGGCGATGACGGCGTTGCCCTTGAGGGCGGAGGCGGTGAAGTGGATGTAACCGTCCTTGAAGCTGACGCCGGAGATGAGGTCGCCGACTGTCGGTGCGACATCGGTGCCAAAGGACTCCCAAAGCACCTCGGCGATGGCAGGGGTGCCGTCAAGCGGCTCGGTGCTATTGCCCTTAACATTGGCCTTGATCTTATAGTTGCCGGGCTCGGAGATGATGTAGCAGTTTGCGGTGCCCTCGGCGCTGAGGTCGGTGTACATCTTCTCGATGCGTGTGTCAATGATGCCGAGATTCAGCACTTTGTTTGCCCTGACCTCAACTGATTTCGAGGTGGACGCTGAGCCGAGGTAGGTGCCTGCGGCGTCGTAGCAGTCGGCCTGGAAGCCTTCTGCCAATGTGCATGGCAATGTCGCGATGTAGAAGGTTCCGGCGCCGCCATTGAGGACGGTGATCGACGAGCCGCCCTCGCTGCCAAACGCAGCTGATGGGGTCTCGTCTGGGAGGCTTACTGTGACGGAGCCATTGCCATGCAGCTGGGTGGCGTCGTTCGCCTTGAAGACCACCTTCGCCACGTCTGAGCGGGTGAGGGTGAACTTCAGGTAGCTGACAATGTTATGGAAAGTCAGAGACTGCTGCGTCACGTCGTAGGTCTTCGTGATGGCCACGTGGTGGTCGCCGAAGACGCCTGTCTGCTCGGTTGGGATCGCGCCCTGGATGTTGACGCTGCTGCCGAGGTTGTCGGTGAGGGCTGTGCCGCCGTAGACACCGATCAGGAAGTTTGCTGTCGAGGCTACATCGAGCGCAAGTTCCGCTTTCGCGGATGGCGCGTCTATCGTGTATGTTTTCACCTCGCCGTTCTTCTGTGAGTAGTAGCGGATCAGGTCGCCCTGCTCCCAGGTCACCTTGCCGGTGGCGTCGATGGTGGTCTTAGTGACCTCGTTAAGACCTGCCTCGTATGTTCTTGTGACATAGATGGTTCCGTCGCTCGGAACCTCCTTCTCGTCGAATGCTCTGTTACAGCTCACTGCGGTCATCATGGATGCGGCAGCGATAATCATTGTGATAAACTTCTTCATGCCTTTATCCATTAGTCCCAGTTGAAATCCTCGTTTCCGTAATCATCGATGTCGCCGCTAGTGGCGATCGCCTGCTCCATCAGGAGCTCCAGAAGCTCCATCTCGGGAGCGGCGTAAGTTTCGTTTTCTGAGTGTATCATTGTTCGATTAGTTGTTTCTCTGTCGTTCCTTCAAGAATCTTTTCAAAAGAAATGCAAGGAAATATGGGAATGTATAATATTTTCCACTCCATCCGATGTTTTTATAGCCGAACTTAATTCCGAACTTCACATCAGGGAATGACTGCCAATCTATTAGGTTGTTCAGTGAAACTGTGGCTCCATCATTTGCTTTGACCTCCACGGGAACTAGGGAATCAATGTCACGGACAAAGAAGTCCATTTCAAGAGAGGGGTTTTCGCGCTTGTAAAAATATAACTGTTCGTATCCGGATTTAATTAGCATCTCTCCTACAATGTTCTCATAGATTGCACCTTTATATGTCCCGAAGTTCTTATTGGCACGGAGATCCTCCTGCGCTTCCTCGTCAAGAGAAGCAATCAGAAGACCGGTGTCGTGGTAATATATCCTGTAATTCGATGGGTCGTAGTTACCTTTCAGAGGCAGTTCCGCGTTTTGCAGGCAATATGCCACATTGATTACTCCCGCCTTATCCAGCCACTCCACGCTGCCGACATATTCTCTCGACCTGGCGTTCTTGGCAACCTTTGTGATCTGGAACTTCTTATTCTCCTTGGCAAGGAATGTGGAAATGTGATTGTATACAGCAAGAATTTTTGACTTGTCTGTTTTATCTGCGTATTTGGTAATATCTTCCTCGTAATCAAGAAGGAGCTGGCGCTGAATCTTAAGAGTGCCTCCGAAATGACCATTGGCGATATATGTCTTGACGACCTCGGGCATTCCTCCTAGTGTCATGTAGTCGCGGAATATTTCGGTCATTGTGTCTAGTTCCAACTTTGAAAAAGGAGTCAGAGAGATCATGTGAGCATACAGATTCTCCACTTGCTCGTTAGAATATCCCTTGGCCCAGAGGAATTCCTCGAAATCCATTGAGTGCATCTCGTAGTCTTCCTTGTATCCGACGGCATTGGATTCAATCTCTTCATAGTAGATACCCATAAGTGAACCAGAGCATATTACATCATATCTTCTGTCTTGACAGAACGATTTCAGTGACGTGGCGCAGTCTGGACATTTTTGAAGCTCATCAAAGAATATTAAGGTCTTGCCGGGGACGAACTCCCATGATGGTCTGAGGAGTGATATGTTTTTAATAATGGTATCAACCTCATAACCATTGTCAAATATAGGCCTGAATTCCTTCTGCAAGGCGAAGTTGATTTCAATCACATAGTTGTAATTTGCTCGTCCGAACGCTCGGATTGATTCTGTCTTTCCTATCTGCCTCGCTCCTTTTATGATGAGGGGTTTATGGTCAACTCTTGCTTTCCAATCAGCAAGAATACTGTCGACTTTTCTTTTCAGAAGTGCCATCTTTCACATTTTTAGATGTGTAAAGATAGTGATTTTTCACATTTTTCGGGGTTATTTTAATGAATTTTTCACATTTTAGATTGGCGGGAGCAGAAGAATATATCAATTATCAACTGTACGATTACATTAACCCATCTCTTTGCGTCTGCTGAGCGCCTCTCCGGTCCCACGGGACGCAAAAGCGCCCCTCTTTGCGTCTATGGCCTCTGAAAAGTGGGTTCGCTGCTGCAAATACCCATCTCTTTGCGTCTGTTCAGCGCCCGGAAGGTCCCACGGGACGCAAACGCGCCCCTCTTTGCGTCTCCCGCCGCTGAAAAGTGGGTTCGCAGCTGCAAATACCCATCTTTTTGCGTCTACAGAGCGCCTCGCCGGTTCCTCGGGACGCAGAAACGCCCCTCCATGCGTCTCCCGCCGCTGAAAAGTGGGTTCGCAGCCGCAAAAAGCCATCTAAATGCGTCTGCCGATCGCCTCTCCGGTCCCACGGGACGCAGAAGCGCCCCTCCATGCGTCTCCCGCCCCTGAAAAGTGTGTTCGCAGCCGCAAATACCCATCTCTTTGCGTCTGCAGAAGGCCTCACCGTCCCCACGGGACGCAAAAGCGCCCCTCCTTGCGTCTACTGCCGCTGAAAAGTGATGTAGCAGCCGCAAATCCCCATCTTTTTGCGTCTACAGAGCGCCTCGCCGGTCTCCAAAAGCTCCATCTCGGGAGCGGCGTATAGTTCATTCATTAGTTGAAGGTAGTTATCTTGATGAGTTTGCTCTTTATGAAGCCTTTTGTTGAAGGTGGCAGATAGTAACCAATGGTTGTGGAGAACGTGCCTGTAAGTTTGTATGTGTAATATTTGTTTACGTCCCACTCTCCAGTACTGTCACGGTCTCTTCCTGAGAATGAACCAGTTAAGTAATAGGTCGTTCCCACTGCAGAATAACCAGCCTTAGCCAGCATGTCCTTGTATGTAGAGTACTTGTTGATCATAAGCTGAGCCTGGTCCTTGCTTGGAATACCAGATGTCGTGTAAGCTCCAGTTGTCTCTGTCAGGTTGATCGCGATAGCAGTAGTGGTCGAGGTACTGATTAGAACATATGGAGTTGAGCATGATAGTGTCCATGAAGAAGATCCATCATGTACAATCTTGGTGCTTCTGTTGACCAGAATTGACGGGAATGTCTTGATAGAGCCGACGGTAATCGTGGCAAGACTTGTACATTTGTTGGCGTAGACCCAAACGAGTTTGGTATTCTTCGATATGTCAAGCGAAGTGATTGGAAGTCCACTTACATTCAAATACTTCAATGCAGTCAGTTTCTCGATACCGCTCAGTGAATTGAACGACTGAGCAGAGAGGTCAAGATTTGTAACTGCTGCGATTTCTGTAGAATTCATTGTTCCATCCTTGTTCGTGTCATAATGCGCAAGGATATATGCCCAGAAGCTATTGACCACTGTGACTGCACATGTCGCTTTCAATCCATTATTTGAAGTCGCTGTGATTGTGCATGTGCCAACTGCTTTTGCAGTCACGAGTCCAGAGGCAGAAACTGTAGCGACTGTAGAGCTACTTGTACTCCAGGTGACGGTTTTGTTCGTCGCGTTTGTAGGGGTGATCGTGGCTGTGAGTTGCAGAGTCTTGCCGTTCTCGATTGTGGCTGAGGTCTTGTTGAGAGAGATGGCTGTGACAGGTGTTGTCACGGTAATCTCGCATGTCGCCTTAAGACCATTATACGAAGTCGCGGTAATCGTGCAGGTTCCAGCGCCTTTTGCACTTACGAGACCGTCTTGAGCGACTGTCGCGACGGCAGAGTTGCTTGTGCTCCAAGTCACAGTCTTTACATTTGCACTAGCAGGAGTAATGGTCGCTGTGAGTTGATCTGTCTTACCGTTCTCGATTGTGGTAGAAGTCTTGTTGAGAGAGATGGCAGTCACCGGTACGAAGGTTGAGCTTCCTTCCTTGTAGCAGCGGACGGACATGCCATTCGCACGTACGTTGTTGACTCCTAGGTAAACAGATCCGTCACTCATTATCCTAAAACTATTTCCATAGTAGCTGTTGACAGCAGTAGACCATGTATAGCCATGGGTGCCAATGCTACATAGGCTACCAGTCTCATGATTCAAGAATCCTGAAGCGGGATACCAAATAGTGCCTGTGCCCAATGTCTTCTCAGTTTTTCCAAAGTTCATTCCATTATTTACAGAATCCCAATTGGATATATTAGTGAATGGCGTCACGTCGCCAAAAGCATATGTCCATATTCCGGTGTTACCTCCGTCAGGGACGCGATATCCTACAGGACATGGGTCGTACATTGTTTTAGCCTTGTCTGTGGTCTTCCAGCGCGTATTGTCTGTAGTCGAGTCTCCAGTATAGTACCAGTCAGAATTGTGCGAATTCATCGATACAAAAGTCATCGGATGCGAAATAGAATAGTCTATCGTACCGTATGATGGGCTGGATTCTACTGCTGATGGCCATGTCGCTGTAGACTTTGCAAAGTTTTGGTCGGTGTCTGTAGAATACGAGGTGGCATCTCCACTGAAGAACGGATCTTTCCTGCCCCACTGGTAGAGGAGGCCAAGGGCGTGCACATCACCAGGGGTGGCCGATGTCGCGCCGAGGTTGCGGTCCATCAAGGTGCCGGCGCCATTGTTGTAGACCTGGTCGGCAGGCTGGTCGGTCAGCCAGATATGCCAGCTCCAGAGGATGTCTTCGTCGCGATTCTCGACAGCGATCACTGCATTGCCCTTAAGTTCGGAAGCTTCAAACAATATGTATCCGTCCTTGAAGGTGACATTGGATACCAGATCTCCAACGGAAGGAACTACATCTGTACCGAATGACTCCCAGAGTACTTCAGCACGGTATGGTGTGCCGTCGAGGTCTGTGGTGCTGTTGCCTTTCACGTTCGCTTTGAACTTATAGTAGCCAGCCTCTGTGACAATATATGAGTTCGCTGTGCCTGTAGCGCTGAGGTCTACGCGAGACTGAACAGGGCGGCTGTTTCTTTCATATATAGCTCTTACTGGCCTTCCTAATGAAGGACCATAAGCAAGACTGGCAGTTTCGGACGCGCCCATATTAGAATCATCATCATCAATAAACTCATGTAGGCCTTCAACATTTCCGCGATTTAGATCGTCAGACCTCCAATATGAGAATACATATCTAGATTGATCCAGAATGTGTCCGCAATCATTAGATGGAATAAAAATCTCATTCCCGTTAATGTCACTTACCACTCTATAACCGGCAATGCCATTTAGCGTAGTCAGTGTCCATGTGCAATTATTTTTCAGTTCGTCCCATTCCTCCATGGTAGGGATAGACCATTTGTCTCCAAACAAGCAAGTGGCCACATCATCCTCCGCCATCAGGCTATCGCCTCCCGAGTACTTTAAGAATGTAAACTCCTGACCGTTGTTTGACCACTTGTAGTTATCCCAATCATATCGTGTTTTTGTGGCAATCTCTCCCCATGCGTACAGGTCTCCACCTCCTTCTGCGACATTGGCTCCGATGTTACATTTCGCCCACTTTGCAGAAAGACCGAGGTCGACATATTCCATATTATATGTCTTAATCCTAGAGTCTAAGACGCCAAGATTTAAGATCTTCCCATGTGCCAACTGTGCTTTGTTCCCGGTTAATGCTGAACCAATTAGGTCGCCATTTGCATCGTAAAAATCCACTTTGAAGCCTGCATTCATAGAGCAAGGAAGCGTGGCGATGTAGAAGGTGCCAGCGCCTCCGTTATTGACAGTGATGCTGCTGCTTCCTGTTTCGGTGAATTCGACTGCGTCTATAGCTTCGCCGTCGAATGAGACTCTGATGCCGTCGCCACAAAGTGTGGTCGCATCATTCGCCTTGAAGACCACCTTCGCCACGTCGGTGCGCGTGAGGGTGAACTTCAAGTAGCTCGTGAGGTTATGGAATGTCAGAGACTGCTGCGTCACGTCGTAGGTCTTCGTGATGGCCACGTGGTGGTCGCCGAAGACGCCGGTCTGCTCGGCAGGGATCGCGCCCTGGATGTTGACGCTGCTGCCTAGGTTGTCGGTGAGGGCTGTGCCGCCGTAGACACCGATCAGGAAGCTGGCCGTCGAGGCGACGTCCAGGGTGAGGTCAGCGTGCGCTGCGCCCTCGGGGATGGTGTACTCCTTCACCTCGCCGTTCTTCTGCGAGTAGTAACGGATCAGGTCGCCCTGCTCCCAAATCACCTTGCCGGTGGCGTCGATGGTGGTCTTCGTGGGCTCGTCGAGGTCCGCCTTGTATGTTCTTGTGACATAGATGGTTCCGTCGCTCGGAACCTCCTTTTCGTCGAATGTTCTGTTACAGCTCACTGCGGCAAAAATGAATGCGGCAGCGAGAATCATTGTGATAAACTTCTTCATGCCTTTATCCATTAGTCCCAGTTGAAATCCTCGTTTCCATAATCATCGATGTCGCCGCTGGTGGCGATCACCTGCTCCATCAGGAGCTCTAAAAGCTCCATCTCGGGAGCGGCGTAAGTCTCGTGTTCTGAGTGTATCATTGTTCGAATTTTCTTCTTCACGAAGGTAGTAATATTTAGGTGTCTTTTCAAGAAAATGCGGTAGGCGAGGGGACTTTTATCGTGCCACGATAAATTTTCGACTACTTCGACAGGGTTCGTGTTTGAGTAGTCCATTTTTTATCGAATTACGATAATGACTATTGCTATGATGCTTATCGCTTTTCGGCCTGAATCGCGGCGATGGCGTCGGACAGGGTGGGATAGAGCGGGATGCCGTAGCGGGTGCAGGTGATGCGTACATTGTCGTAGCGATAGAAGCCCTCCGGGCAAATGACGCGCAGCTTGCCGCTTTTCGCGTGCAAGCCGAGCTCCAGCAGCGTGATCGGTGATTGGCTCCCCGGCAGGAAGTTCATCAGGATGACGTCCGCCGCCTCCAGATGCTCCAGTTCCCAGTTCACCTGGTAATCCATTTCCCCTTCGCGTGTCGGGTCCCAATGCGCCTGCCTCGGGTTATAGAGTATCCAATTCCCGTCTCCGGCCGCGAACATCTCCTCCGCGGTCTTCTGCCAATCCTCTCCCTTTCCCATGTCAATGGTCCCGGCCAAGAACACCGTCCGCCACCTCCCCGCCTCGGCTTGTGCGCCCGTGCCCGCCTGTGCTCCCGCTCCCGCTGGCAGCTCCTCGTGCGGGTGGAGCACATAAACGCGTGCTGCGCTCTCCTGGGCGCTTGCTTGTGCTCTTTCCTGCGCGCTTTCCTGTGTGAGCTCCGTGGTGTTCTTATGCGCGCCCTCGTGGGCGCTCGCACCGCACGCCAGTAGGGCGGTTATGACTAGTGTGAGCTTTTTCTTCATGGTGGGGTGGGATTTGTGTGATGCAAAGATAGGGAATTTGGTTGGGATGAGGGCCATTTGTTTGAGGGAAGTGGGGATGCGTAGGATATGCGCTTTGCTACTCCATGAGAATTTGCAACCGGTTATAGTATTGTGACCGCCTATGACTGCGAATGACGCCTAGTGACGCTTTACTAGACGAAAGTGGCAGCAACTTGCGCGTAGTTGCTGCCACTTCGCTGTTATAAAGTGTTACATGTACTTTATCGGAGGCTTACGAACTAGCAGATAGTGACGCAATTGACGTGTTATTTACTGAAACTGGCAGCAACATTCAATAGTTGCTGCCAGTTCTAATATGCAGTGCGTCCTAATGTGCTATTACATCAGATTCATTATTTGGGACACACTACTTTGCTGGGCTGTATGTGATTGATACATTGCTTACACCAGATCCCTTACTTGATGAGGCACCGAGACAAGCAATGGTGACAGAACCATTTCCAGATACAGATACTGGAGATTCAATAGTGTAGTCTGTGAGAGTTGTTGATTTTGGAGCAATTGTTCCAATGATGGTATCTCCGAACTTCACTGTAATAAGGGCTTGACTTGCATTTGGCCCTCCATAGGTCCTTGCCTTAAGAGTTACTTTCACAATCTTATCACAATTAAATGATGGAGACTGTATATATGAGCTATTATTAATCAGCTGTATATATGAGTTTCCTCCTCCTACGCCACTCCACCCTGTAGGCAATGATGAGACGCTCTTGGTTTCTGCAGATAAAACTACATCAGAAGATACAGAGATGTTCAAAACAGTTGTTTTACCTCCATATGTAATAGAGACTGTTTTATCTGATTCTTTGAGTTTGTAGCCTAAAGATGGATTGAAGGTAAACTCAGACTCGTGACCGCCATATGCTACGTCCTCTTTACTGCCGTCATCCATAGTCTTTCTAATTTCAAGACCTGTTGGGTCAAAGGAATCGCCAACAGAATAATTCTTTTTCGGATCTGTTTTAATTGAAATACTAGAGAGAAGTATTTCGCCATCCTCAAGCGTTATTACAACAGAAGAAAGAGTAATATAACTTTCAGCATTATCTGGACGGGTAAAAGTAACACTTTTTGCTCGGCCACTCCATGAAAGCCCACTAGTAGTACTCGTGCATGTGTTAGCATTGGTCGTCACATCGTTTTTAAAAGTAGAACCTCCCCAAACTATAGAGTTAATTAACTTCCCGTCTGGAGCAGTAAATGTTATCGTGTTACTTTTATAAAAACGAATGGCATTAATATTTGCATATAGATTGCTTCCATTTCTTGTATACTCTATATGTACATTATTCACTGTTGCTTCGACTTTGTCTAATGTAGTACCGCTAAACGAAGCGTTACGTCCCCAAAATTCATAACCGAGATTAGAGATTGTAATCGTATTATCATCGATTACTTCTTCAAACTCAGCACTCACTGTCACGTTTGAGGCAGGCATTACGAAGGTGTTTGAGGCGGATACTTCCACAGAAGAGCCATTATTTGTGTTAACAACGTTCCAAGAACTGAATCGGTACCCCTCTGAAGCAGTAGGGGTCAAAGTGATTACGGTACCCGACTTGGCGCTAGAAGCAGAGGCGGCAATAGAACCTCCTGTCACATTGTTAATAGTAATAGCATATGAAGGATTATCAGCTTTAACATATGTCACCTTAATTGACTTAATTTGAACATTTCCGTTTTTGTTGTCAGTGCTTTCAGTCTGAGAAACGCCAAATGAAACAAGAGATGAATTGGATGCTGACAAAGTAGCAGGTGACTCAAGCTTGCTCTCTCCATACAGAATGACACCATTATTCTTAGAGTCATATTCAACGGCAACGGATTGGATAGCAAAACCGGCTTTTGCGGATACACTGACAAGTGCGTTATCAGTCTGATACACACGCCAAGTTTTATTGGTTGCATAATATTTGCCATTATTCGTACCGTCTGTGACTGAAACCGAGATAACGTCATTGAGGTCAAATGACAAAACCTTGCTCTCGCTAACCCACGATTTAGCGTCCGCAATATCTCCGATTACAGCATTAACTATAATTGGCTCTGGAGACATTGAAGGTACTACTCTTACTGTATAGCCCTTTACGTTTCCTTCAGTAAGAGTAAGAGCCGGTGCGGTGGTTTTTGTATAGTTGACACCATCTACTGTCAAATCTACAGTGATGCTTGCATTTGAGATAGGGCGAGAAACGAAATATACAACGATTCCCTCGTCTGCGTTCTCGACAGTCTCTAAACATGAGATGTCAATCTTATTGCTTTCAGGTGTAGACCAGCTGGACGAAAGTACATCATATGTACCCACCAATGGAGTATCAGCATTTGCAGAGACGGTTACATTATCGACTTCAGCACCAACAGGAAGGCCCTTGATGGTCATTTTTGAGATTGCAACGATTCTTGAGAAAGAGAACTCAACATCGTCGATCATCTCCGCGTCATCCTGAGTCCTGGTTGCTGTACCCTTTGCAAGAAGAACGTCGGAGTTTCTGTCATAGAAATGGGCTTCATCATTGCATGATGTCTGCCCTGACTGAACTGTTCCATTCATGATTCCGGTGAATGAAATTTCTCCAGAAGGGAGAGCAGAGTCAAAAATGGCATCTAAAAGCAATTTGTTGCTAGCACCGTCTATTTTTGCATCAACCACACTAGCAGGGTTAGTACCCTCATATACCTGGAACCAATCATCAGTGTCTGCGTCTTCGCTATCCCAGCTATAGCGGACAACATTGTCATTGCCAATCTCCATAGTAGTCTTGGAGGTTGCAAACGATGAGACAAAGC
This sequence comes from Bacteroidales bacterium, assembly GCA_024398075.1. Classification (GTDB taxonomy): domain Bacteria; phylum Bacteroidota; class Bacteroidia; order Bacteroidales; family UBA932; genus Cryptobacteroides. Next base: position 35,334 of record JAKSJM010000024.1, read on the forward strand.
GCACTACATGGCTTGATTCAGAATTCTGGTCATTTGTAGGCTCAACTTCTTTATTACATCCCGTTAATGAGAGAATCGCCAATGAAAGGAGAGCTGCAATATTAACAAACTTCTTCATGATTGATTACTTTAAAGTTCACCTTCAATTTCTGAATAAGAGCCATCCTGTCCAGCTTCACCTGAACGTCCAAAACTCTGACAAATCAACCCCTCGAGCTTGGCGTTGATCACTTTCGCTACGGGAGCAATGTAGCTCGGAGTAGCTGACATTTCATTGTTTGTTTTCATCATTTGTTTGTATGTTTTAGTTTTTATATTTCGATGTATTTGGGCATAATTGCTTAAATCCTCCAAAATTAACAAAATTTTGTGTAATTTGTATCAAAAAATAGTACAAAAGCATTGATAATTAGGACAATTAGCGTTTTTGTTGGGATGACTACAAGTGGGAAACCTCTTATTTTCGAAAAATACACAGTATTGGCATTAAATAATGTCGTCTATCCATTAATTCACGGGAGAAATCGTCTATCTTTGGGAAAGTCAACAAATAGTCCATTGTCGATGAAAGCATTTATCAAAACTTTGTCAGCACTGCTGATGTGCCTTCTGTTCTGCCCTGCAATAATGGGACAGGAAAAGGAAGAGATGATTCTTTTTGCCGAAGGTCTGGATGGTTGGTATAGTGTCACCCTTCCGAAAGAATCACCTGCGGATACGCTTCTGTGCGGGGTGTTCTTCGCGGAGGACGAAGATGCACCCATCTTTACCTTGATAGATCTTTACAACAGCTTGAAACAGAAGAAGATTCTTTACCAGGGTATGCTCAATGTAGAAAAGGAGGTTGAGAATGCTGCAAAGACACACTATGATAGTGCTGCCGAAGCCGAGATGATACAGCAAGGATTGAAACTTGCCCAGGAGCAAATGTATAAACTATACGGTCGCCCTTCCGATTTTGACACTCAGGAATGGAGCGAAACACGTTTGATGACCATCAAGGCAAGCATTTCCAAAGAATGCGGAGGCGGCAGGCTTTTGGGGGTGTCAAGCATCAGGGGGCCTCGCCACGGTCTGGCTGCGGCGGCCAGAAGAGATGCTGCCGGGAAGCTAAAATGGGGATTTATTGACACGACCGGCAGAGTGGTTGTTCCGCACCAATATGACGTTGTCTACGATTTCAATAACAGACGCTACTGGTCCTACTCCGGTTTTGATAGCAGGCCGGATCAGGACTATCGCCCTTGGACCGTGGTGCGTAAAGGCAACCTCATTGGAATGATCAACAAGACCGGCGAGGTGATGGTGCCCATTGCCTTCGCCCTCTATCAGGATTCAGAGACAATGATCTTCCATGAAACCCCGTCTGGCGAGTTTGCAGCAGCCAAGGACCCTAAGACGAAACTGCACGGCATCATTGACAGGAAAGGCAATTGGGTGATTCAGCCGAAGTATGAGGAACTGGCGTGGGATGGCAATGACAATTGTTTCTATGCAATGACCAGCAAATATGACCATGGTTCCTGGACGGGTTACGACAAGACCGCATTGGACCCTAAAGCGAAATGATATGAACAGAATCAAGACTTTGATTGTCATCTTCGCTGTACTTTGTTCGGCATCTCTTCACGCTCAAGAAGGAAAGAAAGTTACCCCGGTCCTTGAAATTGGCACAGGACTTTCCGTGGAGGCGAATTCTGGCTACGGTGAGTGTGTAAAAGGGCTTGCAACCGAGCTTAGTTTTGGTCTTGATATCCGTCTGGATGAAAAGTGGTCTATGATGCCACAGATAGGTCATAACATTATGTTTGGTGATGCCTGGTATCTCTTCCGTGGCTACATCGGTGCCGACTATGATGTCTTCAGTTTCTACAATGCCTCCGTCCTAGGCCGGTACAAACTCGATGATGGGGTTGCCGTCGGATTTGGCCCCGCTGTATTCATCACCGAAGGGGAATCTACCTACTACATTGATGCTGATCCTTCCGATCCACGAGGTGGCCTTGTAAAGATTAAACCCTGCGATTTCGGTTTTCGAGCCGCGTTGACCAATGATTATGGAAAACATTGGCGCTTAGGAGTTCTTGCCAATGTTGGATTGCGCGATATGCTGTATCAGCATCCGGATGTTGGGATAACAGGCCACACACACTTGTTCTCCCTTTGCATAACTGGCGGTTTTCGCTTTTAACAGTAATGATTTGATACTGTAGCCATCCCTCTTTCTGTGCGAAGGAGGCGCTTACTGTTATCGCGTCACAATAAAAAATGGACTACTGCGCCACGAGTCGTGGTCGAGTAGTCCATCTTTTATCGAATTACGCATATTTTGTTTATATTTGTTACCCAATGGTTTAACAATTAAATTGGTATTGCACATGAAGACGCTTCGTAGACTATTTGTTGTGTGCCTGTTTGCACTTGCCGCTTCTGTTTCATCACTTGCCCAGGTCGGCGGCGACATGGACAGGGCAAGGCTGCGCGAGCTGGAGAGGCAGCAGCAGCAGCGTCAGTACAATGACTTCATGAACAAGGATTTCGGCAAGGGAAGCCTCAGCGGCTTTGGCATGGTGGAGGATTATGCCCCATTCGAGAAGGCGTGCCCCGTCTTTGTGAGGGGCGGCGTCGGCGTGGGCATGTCTGACGGCTCCGCCATTGGCTACAACGCGTCGATTGGCGTACAGTTCGGCGGCTTCAGCGGCTTCATCTTCAACCCCGAGGTCGGCATCGGATCGCGCTTCATCGATGACCGCTGGGGGGACATGTTAAATGATTACGCGGTCGAGTTGAGTTCCCTGAACCTGAAAGTGCGCCCCATCCAGGCGGGCGCGTCATTCTGCCTTGGGCCAATGGCAATGTCCGCGTACGGCGGCCTTTACGCCAGCTATGACCTGTACAACAAAGCCGACTACCGCGTCATCAGGGGCTCTGCGGGCAAACAGCCAGAGTATCATCCCCTCGACCTAGGCGCAGGCTTCGCCCTCGACTTCGTCTTCTACAGGTTCGACATCAGCTTCGTCTTTGACTTCGGCTATGTGCCAATGTTCACGGACGGCCCATGCTGGTCCGAAGTCGCCTTCATCGGCTTCTGGCTATAGCATACTTCCAATTGTTCTCGTTTCGCGATAAGCTAGCCTCCGGAAAAGGCGGCATAGGAGTTTCAGCAAGCTGGCAGTCTGGCAAACACCTTCATTGCAGCATTGGCGCTGAGACCAAACTGCGAGCAGAGAGAGTCAAAAGACTTTTTGAGTTCTGAGTCCATTGTGTGACCTATAATCCAAACTGTGAAAGGCAGAAGGCGATGATCTCAGGCTTGCATACGATCGGGAAAAGCAGCCCGTAGACCGCACCCCAGAAATGGGCGGTGTGCCCGATGTTGTCCATGTTTCGCTTCGCCATGTACCAGCAGTAGAGAAGGTAGAGCGGGGCGAAGATGTATCCAGGAACAGGGATGGGTATCAGGTAGATGTAGATGCCCATCTTCGGCGCGAAGAGGATCGAGGCGAAGAGTATCGCAGATACCGCTCCCGAGGCGCCGAGCGCATTGTAATTCCAGTCGTCACGATACTTGATGAGGTCACCAATGGAGGAGACAGCGAGCGCCGACACGTACAGCACCACGTACAGGATCGCGCCGGTGACATTGCCGAAGGCCGCCATGAAATACTGTTCCACCACTCTTCCGAAGAAGTACAGCGTGAGCATGTTGAAGAACAGGTGCCCCCATCCGGCATGTATCAATCCTGATGTGAGCATGCGGTACCACTCTTTCCTGTGCCATACCTGGTAGGAGTTTAAGAGCAACCTGCTGCCGTTCAGCCTTCCGTTGAAGCAGAGGATGCTGACAAGGCACGTAATTGCTATGATGACTACTGTGATCATATTTTATCTCTGCCATCCTGAATCCCGTCAGAATCCCAGTTTCTTCAGCCATGCTTCCACACTCTTCTTTCCGCTGGTGCGCACATCGTGGCCATAGATTGAGAAGGCGTCCTTGAATTCAGGAAGTTCACCTTTCTGCTGTTCCTCCTTCGCCAGGTTGATGAGTGGAGTGTAAGCCATGTCATAAGACTTCTCGGCTACAATCTCGAAGCGGTCAGCACCTGTAGCCTCGCAGATCATGTCTGCCACAAGCTTTGTGTTACCTTCCTTGATATTGCCTACTGAGTAGTTGTCTCCCGCGTGGGAGAAATAGATTACGATTGCTTTCATATCTTTCGGTCCATTATCTGCTTTTGTGCTGCCATAACAGGCCATTGGTATCAGAGCCGTCATGGCCGTAATAATAATTGCCAGATACTTCTTCATGTTTTTGCTATTCAAACTTGATGGTGACATCCGCGCTTCCTAGAGCCTTCTTGAGACTTGCAGTATCCTTGACCTTGCCAATCCTTGTGTAGCTGTATGATGTCTTGAACGTCTCGTAGAACACAACGATACAGTTGCTGCCGAAGAGCATGATGTCACCTGCGTTGATTGTGCCGGGGTTACTTGATGCCGTCGGGAGCGAAGAATCTATGTAGCAGTACTTCTCGTTCCCGTTCAACTCTTCCATCTTGAGAGTTACAGGGAGCATCTTTTTGAATGCCTCAGCCGTGTTGTTGTCTGCGTATTCCACGTCGAACGTGTATTCACCTACTATCATCTTCATACTGATCATATTCTTGTCATCATCCTTGCCATTCCCAGTTTCTGGTTCCTCAGTTTCCTGTTTTGGCGGTTCCTTTGCATCCGGGATTACAGGAGTGCAACTTAGTAGTGCCATAAACAGAGATACGCTCAATAAGGATGTGATAACAGGTCTTATCTTCATTTGACTAAATGCTCTTGCCCATCTCGTAGGCGTCATTCAGATTATCATTGTCCTTTATGTCCCCAGGAGACGTAACTCCTCCTGCGAAGACCATGCCCTTGAGTGAACACTTAGGGAAGCAGTCGATCCATCCTGACAGACCGATTTCTGCACGCTTTGGAGTCTCCGGCTCATTCTCTGCTGCCGTTGTCAGGAGATAGATATCACGGAACTTGTAGTCCGTTGTGTAAAGAGGGTTGCCACGGTCGATCATGACCTTCATCTGACCGCTCATCTCATAGTAATAGATAGGCGTTGCCCAGCAGATGACGTCGGCATCGTGCATCTTCTGAATGATTGATGCTGCATCATCCTTGATGACACATGCCTTTGAGCAGTCACCTTCAAGAAACATCTCTTTCACGCCTTCTCTCTGGCATGCAAGGCAGCCCTTGCAGAACTGGATGTTCTTCT
>JAKSJM010000025.1 GCA_024398075.1 Bacteroidales bacterium
CTACGGCGTTCGCGCCGTGGCGTAACTTTTATAAAATTAACGAACTATTGTATGAGAAAACTCCTCCTTTTTATAGCCGCATCCTTGATAGGCGCATCTGTGTCTGCACAGCCATCTGTGCCTAAGTCTTATGTATTTGCTGGACAGAAAGTTAGCTTTGAACGCTCAGACATGTATGAGCGAATGGATAGGGAAGTGATAGCTTTCACGTATATGCATTCCACGTCCATTCTGATGCTGAAAAGGTCTTCGAAGTTCTTCCCGCAGGTGGAACCTATATTGAAGGAGTATGGCTTGCCTGACGACCTCAAGTACATTATGGTCATAGAAAGTAATCTCGATCCTAATGCATACTCGAAGGCTGGCGCAGCGGGCTTGTGGCAGTTGATGCCTGCAGTTGCGCGTGAGAATGGACTGGAGGTGAATGCCAATGTTGATGAGCGCTACAACGTAGAGAAAGCTACTCGCGTGGCATGCAAGATATTGAAGAAATCTTATGCCAAGTTCGGTGACTGGCTCACAGTAGCGGCAGCGTATAATGCAGGTCAGGGTGGAATCTCCTCTCGCCTTGAGAAACAGCATCAGACCAAGGCCCAGGATTTGTGGCTCGTGGAGGAGACTTCACGCTACATGTTCCGAGTGATGGCTGCGAAGATGATGTTCGAGGATCCTGCAAGCTTCGGGTTTATGGTTCCAGAAATGTCTAAGTATCAGTATGTCGCGCCTAGGGAAGTGGTAACTGTGAAGGACCCCGTCTCGAACTTGGTTGAGTTCGCGCTCAAACACGCAGTAACCTACGCACAGCTGAAATCAGCGAACCTTTGGTTACGCGAGGACAAGCTGAACAACACATCACATAAAGAATATAGGATAATAATACCATCAGAATAATGAAAAGATTTTTTACTGTCATTGCGGCGCTCGCTACATGTCTAAGCGTAAGCGCTATTGAACTCCCAAATGAAAAGGGTGTCATGACCGCCAATGGTCATGTGGGACTTATGCCTGGTATAGGCTTGAATGGTTCATTGGATTATACATTAATGGATGATATGGGTCCAGGCCATTTCACTGTCGGCGGTTTTCTTGGTTTCAATGGTTCCTCTTCTGTGGCGTCTTACAATAGCTCTGCTTTCACATTCGCCGTACTTCCTCGTGTGACTTATGGAGTTAATTTTACCACTGACTTCGAGGCACATGTCGGTGCGATGGCTGGACCTGGATTCTATTCAAGCAAGACACGTGCCGAAGCCGGCGTCAAGAAGGAATCTTACGTACAGATGTCCTGCGGTTTCGTTGTAGGTGCCAAGTACTTCATGTTCGGTGATATGGGCCTCTCTGCTGAGCTTGGCTACATCACTGACATGTCGTACTTGAACCTCGGTGTCACTTACAGATTCTAGTCTGTATATTCTGGTAGACCCTCATACATGAGCTTCCAGATAGTTGTGAAGATTCCTTCGCGACTGTCTATCGTTCCGAGCTCCTGGGATCTGCGAGTAACCATGATGCCGAGCTCTCTGAGCTTAGCGACGAAACAATCCTCGAAATAGCTGTTCCTGATGTTCCTGGAGACATTCAGGAACAGTTTTCCGTTACAGCTGACGCAAGCGGCTGCACCGCTTGTGCCTCTTTGACGACCAAGTACGAAGTCCATCTCCTTGATGTAAGGTTTGATAGCCTCTGGCAGATCTACATTGCCAAGGTTTGAAATGGTCTGTGAGCAGTACCTGTCTCCCTTGATCTTGGCCACAAGATCTATTATCGGCTTCTTGATGAAGCGTGGGATCATTGCTATCCCCTTGTTGTCTTCCAAGTTCACATTTCCTGCCACTTTTTTCTCGATTTCACCGTGGAGGAGGTAGTATTTCTTCTGGGCGACGACGGTCTCTATGAGTTCCTCAAATGAAAGATATCCATTTGTGACATCGATTCCGACGAATATGTATGATGAGAAGTTCCTAAGTGTGTTCACTGAATAAATGTTTCTCAGATCGATAGGAACGCTGATCTTGAGCACGTTCTTTCTGTTGCTGCTGTCGTCTGCCCTATGGACATCCTGGAGAGCCTCAAGCATGCATGCAGCAAGCAGCTCTGTGATGGTGCAATTATATTCCTTGGCTGTTTTCTTGATGTCGTCTATAGGCATGATGATCCTCTCGTTGTGGAGAGCACTGTACTTGCTCTTGGTGCCAGGGATATGATAAGCTATCTCGTTGTTGTCCAGGCGTCCTTTCTTCCCACTGAACATCCTGAATTTGTCGACAAGCATCTCCTTGGATGGCTCCTCAGAAGGATCAAGTACCAAGTCGTTGTACTCGATCTCCAGACCATGCTTCAGACGAAGATACTCGGCTGCCAGGGTCAGAAGGAAAGTCTGTCCACCATGTCCGTCGGTCAGTGCATGGAATACATCCAAATATATAGTACATCCTTCTGAGAATACCTTGAACAGAAAACCATGCTTGAAGTCGAAGCCGTTTCTGTTCAGCTTATGATCTGTGCTGAGGCTCGGAGTCTTGTGGTTGCTCTTGAGGCTCCACCAGAAGAAACCATTCTCCAGATAACATCCGAAATTAGGGATTCTCTTCACGGTGGCTTTCAGCGCTTCCTCGAGGGTCGCGCTGTCCACATACTCGTTAAGGGTGATTCCCATCCTGAAAAGTGAAGCATACTTCTTAGTAAGAGAAGCAGGATATATGTTGGCCGCATTGTCAAGTTTCATGTCGATGTTTGTCATAACTGTTTTGTTTAAAAGGTTCAACGTTTGCAAAGGTACCGTGGTTGCTTCGCTCGGGGAAGGAAATGCCATTATCACCCCATTTCTGTGATAAAAACGTGGTTTTTGTGACTAAAATTGCGTTTTTAGGGATTAAAATAGGTGTAAATTATGCTTCGTCACTTCATCAAAGTGACGTAAATGAGAAATAAATGCCTATATTGTGGGAAAATTATTAAGATTCAATAATTATGAAAAAGATTCTCGGTGGACTTCTTGTGCTGGCTGTTGTTGCATGCCTGGCCTTCTCCTGTAAATCTGAACCTCTAAACGAAGACGTTGTCGCTGCGGAAGCTTTGGCGAAACGAGTTGTTGGTCACAAGGCCGGCAAGATATTATTCAAGGCTGCACCTGCAGACACGTCGGACTATTTCGTACTTGAAACCAAGGGCTCGAAGGTGGTTATCAGCGGAAACAATGCAAACTCTATGGCAGTAGGACTCAACCATTACCTTAAGTACTACTGTAATGTGGAGTTCGGCTGGCTTCTGAATGATACTTTTGAGATGCCTAAGAAGCTGCCGGTTGTGCCCGAACCTGTGAAGGTATATGCTAGAGTACCTGAGAGGTTCTTCCTTAATTATTGTACCTATGGTTATACCATGCCTTGGTGGCAATGGCAGGACTGGGAGCACTTCATCGACTGGATGGCACTCAATGGCGTGAATCTACCTCTTGCCATAACGGGTCAGGAGTCCATCTGGTATCAGATCTGGACTGAAATGGGCCTTACCGATGAGGAAGTCAGAAACTATTTCACCGGTCCTAGTCATCTACCTTGGCACAGAATGCAGAATATTGATCGCTGGTTTGCACCACTACCACAGTGCTGGCTTGACGAGCAGCTTGAACTCCAGAAAAAGATCACCGCGCGCGAGCGTGAGCTCAATATGCGTCCTGTCCTTCCTGCTTTTGCAGGCCACGTTCCGAGAGATTTGGCACGTATCTATCCTGATGCTCCAATGACTCAGCTCGAGGCATGGTCGGGCTATCAGGATGAGTATGCTTGTACCTTCCTGGACCCAATGAGCGACCTTTACACTGAGATACAGAAGAAGTTTGTTGAGAAGGAAACAGAAATATACGGAACTGATCATGTCTATGGAATAGATATCTTCAATGAGCTCATGCCTCCTAGCTGGGAACCTGACTACTTAGGACGAGTTAGCCGTCAGGTTTACGAGTCCCTCCAGGCTGCAGATCCTGACGCTACCTGGCTTCAGATGGGATGGCTTTTCTACAATGAGAGAAAGTACTGGACAAATGACAGGGTAGAGGCCTATCTCACATCTTTCCCTACCGATAAGCAGATACTCCTTGACTACTATTGTGAGAGAATGGAGGTATGGCAGCGTACCGAGAGCTTCTATGGAGTGCCTTACGTATGGTGCTATCTCGGAAACTTCGGCGGAAATACATTCCTTTGCGGTCAGTTCGATGAGATCGATAAACGTATAGAAAACACCTTCGTTAATGGCGGCTCAAACTTCAAGGGCATTGGCGCTACGCTTGAAGGATTCGATTGTAACCCTTACATCTACGAGTATATACTTGAGAAGGCTTGGCACTCACCTAAACAGTCCGACCTTCATACATGGGTGGATGCACTTGCTGACCAGCGCGTCGGAAAGGAGGATGCTGCAGCTCGTGAGGCGTGGAGGCTTCTTATCGATAGCGTGTATGTAACTCGCACCACCCCTGGACAGTCAAATGCCATTTCGCAGCGTCCTAATTTCGAGAGGACAAAGACCTATTATGGAAATAGTAGCCGAAAATACAAGAATGAGCATCTTAAGACCGCGCTTGGCCAGCTTCTTCAGGTGGAGTCGAATAGCACTGCCTACTCATTTGACGTCACAAACCTTACACGTCAGATGCTTGCAAACTACTTTGACCAGCTTAAGGGTAAGTATGCCAAGGCATACGAAGAGGGCGATAGAGATGCGATGAAGAGCATCTCGGCCAAGATGATTGAGATCATCGAGGATGTAGACGATATCATTGGTACTCAGACATATTTCCTTGTCGGCAAGTGGATCAGCGACGCTCGCTCGTGGGGCGTTACCGACGAGGAGAAGAACTACTTTGAGGAGAATGCCCGTAACCTCATCACCACATGGAGCGATGCTGACATGCTGCTCAATGACTACGCGAGCCGTCAGTGGAATGGTCTTACCGGCTCGATGTACAAGGTCCGCTGGGAGAAGTTCTTCGCTGCTGTGGAGGCTTGCATGGACGAAGGTGCTGAGTGGGATGACGACCACTACAAGGCATTCAGCGACGATGTGACTGCTTTCGAGAAGTCATGGTGGGCTGACCGCCTCGGCACTTTCTCTTCAGTGCCAGTCGGTGACAGCAAGGCCAAGGCAAAGGAACTCTTCGCTAAATACGCAGAGGAGATCTAGAAATCGAAATCATAGCTATGCGTGAGGGTTCCGGCTACGTCGTGGATCCTCACGCTTACTTTATGGGCGTCGGCCTTTACATCCATTCTCTCCTTGTTTGAGTTCACGATGATGGTGTAGTCAGCATTGCCCCGCTCGCGAGGCTTCACCACGAAATGTTTGTGCTCGTGACCACAGAGCATCAGCTGTACGCCCGCTTCATTGAGGATGGGTGTGAACATCTCACTGATGCGTCGCTGGGTGTACCATGATGACTTTTCATTCAGCGTAGGGATGTGCATAATGCATATTTTAACCGGTGCTGAGGCGAATTCTGGAGCCTTGACGGCGTCCTTCAGCCACTGCGCCTCCTTCTCCCTATAGGCGTCGAAGTCGGCTGTGCCGAAGTACTCATCGTTGATGTCTGGTTTGTCCTCGCCGGCATCGAGCACTACAAATGCCACTGGTCCCTGGCGGAAAGTGTGATAAAGTTCGCCGGTACAGGTAGGGAAGAGCTTGCCGAATTCCTGGAACGCCAGATCGCGGGTCTCGTGGTTTCCTCTTGCGTATATCACAGGAAGAATCGCCGTCTTGTCCTCAACAGGTTTTATGATGGAGCTTAGAAGCGTGTCAAGGCTAGAGGAGAAGCTTACGATGTCTCCATTCAGCACCATGAAGTCGCTATTTGCCTGGCTTACGTCCTTCATCAGTGTGGCGTATTTCTTCACGTCGAAGTGCATGTCGTTTACGACTGAGAAGCTGCAGCTTCCCGCAGAATGGTCCAATGTCTTGAAAGAGAATGTCTTGCTGCTCTTTGTGTAGTCGTATTTGATATCGTATGCGCTGCTTTTCTCATTGACCTTCTTCGACACGATGCGATAGGTGTACTTTGTGCCTGGCGCGAGTCCGCTGACCTTCACGGTGTGGAGAGTTCCAAACACCCTTCTGCCGGCGTATGTCTCGTAATACCTAGGCTTGGCGCTGCTATGGAAGGGCGAACCATCGTCCTCTCCCATCTCTACCCATCCAAACGACAGGGTCTCTGTAGCCCACATTATAGTCGCCTCCGTCTCGGAAACATTTGTTATCCAAGGACCTGCCTTGAAATCTATGCCTGCGGCAATGAGCAAGTTTGCGGAGAGTGCCGCAATGACGATGGAGATGATCTTTTTCATACTATTTCTTCAATGGAGTCAATGCCATCCCTGGTGAGGGCGACGCGGAAGCGTCTGAAGCTCGTGCAGTCCTCGCTGGTCTGGAGTATAATGTTCATGAAATAAAGCCTTGTGCACGGTATTTCTTCCACGATGCCGTCTCTGTTTGCAGAAGCAATGTTCACCACTGGGTTGTCCATTTTCTGCATGAAGTGGTTCAGGTGCAGACGTATGATGTCGTTGATGCCTGTGTTTTCGTAGATGGATGTCTGAGCCAGTTTTTGATTGTCAATGTGCACGGACATGCGGTAGAGTAAGGTCTTCTCATCCATGATCCTGTTCTCTACTGCATGGAGTCTTTTGGCATAGCGGACCCTTCTGATATTCTCGGGAATCTTGGAGTGATGGATAAAATCCACAGCTTCCTTGTACGTGCCGATTTTCTTGCCCTTGATGAGGATGGAAGCTTTGTTGTCGTGGAATTTGCTTCCTATCTTGTGGGCGAAGTAAAAGCGTGATAGCTCCTTGATTCTATCCTTGATCATGTAGCTGATCACAAGGATTATGAAGAATGGGAGAGTGAAATTTCCGAACTTCTGCTGGAAAAAGAAGCTGACGACTGTTGCGAACACCATCGCAAGTCCTGCTGCTATGCTGAAGTATATCTGCTCGAGCAGCAATCCATCCTTCTTTTTCGGAATGGATAGGAACATATCGCTCTCTATGTATTTCTTCAGGATGCTGTGTCTGTGAACAGTATCCCTGTTTGCTTGCTTCTCGCCTGGGATGAGGTTTGGATATTCTCTTTCTTCCCTATATGCAAATATGGTCTTCAGACTCTCGTGAATCTCGTCGGAATCCTTGATTTTCAGTAGCTTGATCCCGTAATACCTGATGATGTTTGAGATATAGTCATCTCCGTATGAGAAATATTCCAGGGCACTTACTGGAACTGATTTCCCTGTGATTATATCTTTTGATGCCGAGTACTCCCTAAGAATGTCAGTTGTCTGCTGCACATATTCATGGCATAGCATTTCCACGTCTTCAGCGGGAGACGCGCCTATTCGCCTCACGGCGTCTCGCGCTGCGCTCTTCACGATAGCAGAGAACATCTTTATCTGATACTCAAACTCATCCAGCGTGGCGTCAGAAGGCTCTGTAGCAAGGTGTGAGAATGCTTTGCGCAAGTATCCAAGTGGCTGCGCGTCACCGTGGACTATTTCGCCGAGGGGGTACTTAGGCGTAATCAGGCGCACGTTTGACTTTATGTCCTGATAGAAATTTGCCTTCGTGTAAGTGTTTGGATTGATGTCCAGGCTTTTCGGGAAAAATAGCCACATGTTTGCAGAGAAGTCACTTTTACGGGACTTCTCGTCAGCGACGAATCCTAACTTGAATTCAAGGGCGAACTTGTCGTGTATTTTCGTCGTTACCTCTATCATCGGATCTTCTCAATTTCAGCCTTTACTGCATCCCAGTACTCCGGGTGTTTTCTGAAAGGCTCAAGTGAGAATATGCAGAGACCATCGGCTCCGGAAGCCTTGGCATACTGGAAGTATTTACTGAAGTCGCCATCACGTGGTACGATGAATCCAGAGTAGAGTTTTGCAGGATTTCCCGCTGCTTTAAGTGCCTCTATGCCCTCACGAGATGCAGTCTCCACCCATTCTGCTGGCTGTGCGTATGAGTCGTGATAAATCATTGGACAAACGAAATCGCAGTCAGTGAAGTGAACCCAGTCCTGACGCACGAGCTTCTTTGATTCCTCCGGGGATGCGAATACAGCTGCGGAAGAGACCTTGCCGCAGCGTTTGATCTCTGCGCACAGCTCGCTTGCCATCTTCGCCATGGAGTCCCACCTGAACTGCATCCACTCCTCATTGGCTGTAGGGTCCTCGAGGTCCAATGGATCCGTTCCCGTCTGCGCCTTGAACTTCTCTCTGCAGACGTCGCAGTAGCAGCAGTCCCAGAGTGGATAGACCTTGTCCTGCACTACGCCTCTTGACTCATGCAAGCCATATGGGAGTATGGCGTCCGGATAGCGGATAAAATCAAGGTGGATGCCTGTAAGCCCTTCTACTTCAGCTAGTTCTCTTACCCTATCTTTTAGGTATTCTGTGACACCCTCGTGGTTCGGACAGAGAAATCTGTAATGCTCTCTGTTGTACATCTTGAAGTCTGCGAGGTTTGTCCCCTCGCCATTCACCTGGTACCAGTCGTGGTGAGCGTTCCTTAGTGACATCTCTGTCCTGTTTGTGGTCCACATCCATGCGTGGAGCTCCAGGTCATATTTCTTTGCGTAGACTGCAGCACGACGAAGGATGACAAGTGCCGCGCTGTCACGAAACGCGGTGCTGTCTCCCAGCACTTTCGGATATCCTCCATGGCACTCAATGAGGATGCCATCGAGCCCTGTCTCGGCCGCCCTTGCGAAATAGTCTTCGAGTACTTCCTCCTCCATGGATGCCTTGCCTGATACCCATGCATATACCTTAAAATGTTCCTTTGGGGTGCAGCTGCATAGCGTCAATGCTGCCAACGCTGTGATAATCTGTTTTTTCATCTCGCTTTCTTGTATTCGTGCATGATTCCACTGTCACCTACAAGGTATATCTTACCTTTCTCTACCAGAAGGGCTCTGCCTCTTCCTGCCTCCATGTTTGACTTGTTGTCTACATTCACGGCAGTGACAAGTCCTTTATGCGTGCTCTTTATGTTCTTGAAGATTGTGTGCCCGACAAACATCCTTTTCACTCCGAAGTAGGACAGGATTTCCTTTACGTCCTTGGTGTCTGAAGGATTGTACTTCTTCTTGTTGAGGACCAGTCCTCTGTACCAGATGGGGCCGTCTGACCCGTACATGAATGGAATGAGACCATCTGAAGCATTGCGCTCCTTCTTGGTCATGAACAGTCCCTCGCTCACGGTTTCATTGATCGTAGGGATGTCTGCCCCTTGTTCTATGAGCCCTGTGCTGAGACCTGCGTGCACGAAAACTGCATCTCCGACCACTTCCATGGTGTTTCTGGTGGCAAGCCAGCGGCCTAGCTCTGTGTCAGGCCCCCACAACTGCCTGTATTTCACGCCCAGCGTATCCGCAAGCGCCTTGTATTTAGGCTTCATGTATCTGTAGTCGCCGGCCAGGACCATTGTCTCATGGTTTCCGTATACGAAAGTGACGCGGCCTCCTGCCTTCGCCGCCTCATCTTCCAGTTTGTAGATGAGCCAGAATATTTGAGGGACATCCTCACCTCTGTCAAATACATCTCCAATGATGAAGAGCTCTCCTTCGCCAAATGTCCATCCAAGCTCCTCGTCTATCACTTTTCCTGCCTTTAGTATGCTCACGAAGCAGTCCATGCGTCCGTGAGGGTCAGACATGATGAACATCTTCTCTGGCATGGGACGCTTCCAGTCAGGCCGCTTCGTTTCGTGGAGTTTGACCTCGAAGCTCCACTTGCCGTCGTGCTCGGTGACTGTGAATGTGTCAGCTCCTGTAAGTGAGTCGCTTATGACCCCGTCGGTGCTGACGCTAATGACCCTTTTCGTGCTGTCATTTACATGAAAGATATATGGTCCGTCAGCGTTCAGACCCTGTCCAAACAGGGATATGCTGACAAGCAGGAACAGTAAGGTGAGTGCTTTCTTCATAGGCTAAAGGACAGCTCCCCAGTTTTTCAGGGTTTCTATAAGTGTGCTTGTATCAATGTCCTGGACTGGCTTTCCACTCGCTACGCTAAGTGCTGCGGCAGCTCCTGCGGCCTGACCTGTGCCCATGCAGCTTCCCTGCACACGCAGTGACGCCAGCGCCTGGCGGTCAGTGGAGATACAGCGGCCCGCTACCAGTAGGTTAGGGAAGTCGCTTGCGATGAGGGCACGATAAGGGACGTATGCTGGCTGCTCCAGGTCTACCCTTATCTGGCCGGAACCCTTGCTCGCATGCATGTCTATAGGATGTATACCTCGTGATATGCTGTCCTCATAATGGTATCCGCTCACGTACTCGTCGCCAGTCACTGTGTGGACGCCCAGTATTCTTCTGGACTCGCGTATGCCTGCCTGAGGCGCTGTCGCTGATACGTAGCAGTCCTTGAATTCAGGGAAATGCTTTCTCAGCACATCCACGAAGGTGAAGATGTCTTCGCGCAGCTGGCACTCCGCCTCTGTGAAATCTCTATTGTTTGTGGAGTCCGTGGCGCGGCGCGTGATGTTCACTGCGCAGCTGCCTTTGTGCAGGACGTTGTTGAACCAAGGACCTCCGAAGTCTGGAAGGTCCAGGCCCTCCTCCTTGAGCTGGAGGAGTTTTTCGCGCACCACCTTGCACTGGCTGTGACCATTGATTCCATTGTGGAACATGCATTTGTTAAGCAGCTCGGTCTCTGTGTCTACTCCTGAAAGCACGAAGCAGAATGAAGAAGGCTGCCACTCTCCATCAGGATTCTCCTGCATAGGTACGCCGGCCATGTGGGCCAAGTCGCCATCGCCAGTGCAGTCGATGACTGTCTTGCACTCAAGTGCCTCGAAGCTGTTCTTGTTCTGTATGAAGACCTTGGTGACCTTCTTTCCTTCCAGCTCGCAGCCTACGAGTGAAGAGTGCATGTACATGTCGACTCCAGCTTCACGCACCATCCTCTGGCAGAGGAGCTTATATAGCTCAATGTCGAAGTCAACATTGGCTTTTGGCCACTCGATAAACGCGCCTCCCATGCTCTCGAGTCGCTTGATGAACTCCCATGGAATGCCGCCTATCACCAGGTCGCCCTTGAACGCGAACACGCTGAGCGGTGTCACAAATCCGGCGGTCGCCATGCCACCGAGGAAACCATATTTCTCGATGATGGCTGTCTTCATGCCCTGTCGCGCTGCGGCAATGGCTGCGATGAAACCTGCAGGGCCTCCACCACATACTACTACGTCATAAGATCCAGCGACAGGCGCTGAATTGACTATCTCTTTCTTCGATGATGATTCACAAGATGTAAGGCTCGGAGCGACAGCAAGCGCCGCTATTCCAGCCAATCCTTCCTTAAGGAAGATTCTTCTACCAATGTTTGTCACTTTGATTCCAATATTTTCTGCCAAGTTACTGATTTTTGTTCAAATACTAATTGCTATATTTGTAAAACTCGTACGACAAACCAATAAACCCATATAATGAAGAAAACGATAATCACTATTGCCGCTGCGCTTTGCTCATTCAGCATGTTCGCGCAGCCTCAGCTCAGGAAAGACAACATTGACGAGGTCCTGAAGGCCATGACCCTTGAGGAGAAAGCCGCACTTTGTGTGGGAGGCGCCCGCGCTGCCATTGTGGAAGGCGTGACCTCTGGCTTGGTCAACGAGGTTCCTGGAGCTGCTGGAAACACCAGACCCATCCCTCGCCTTGGCATCCCGAATACGGTTCTTGCAGATGGTCCTGCCGGACTGCGCATCAACCCTAAGCGTGACGGCGCCAGCCAGACTTTCTATTGTACAGGTTTCCCTGTAGGAACCCTTCTCGCATCATCTTGGGATGTGGCTCTCGTGCAGAAGGTGACAGAGGCTATGGGTAATGAGGTTCTCGAGTACGGCGTGGATGTCCTCCTCGCTCCTGGTACAAATATCCATCGTAACCCTCTCTGTGGCCGTAACTTCGAGTATTTCTCAGAGGATCCTATTCTCTCTGGAAACATGGCTGCAGCTTATATCAATGGTATTCAGGCAAACGGTGTGGGTACTTCACTCAAGCACTACGCTGCAAATAATCAGGAGACAAACAGAAATGAGGACGATGCCATCGTAAGCGCACGTGCCCTTCGTGAGATCTACCTGAAGACTTTCGAAATCGCCATCAAGAAGGCTGATCCTTGGACAGTGATGTCATCGTATAACAAACTCAACGGTGAGTACACCCAGCAGAGCGAGGACCTCCTCACAAAGGTCCTTCGTGATGATTGGGGCTACAAGGGCATCGTGATGACCGACTGGGGAAACAAGCAGGGTACAGTGAAGGCTGTGCATGCTCAGAATGACCTCATGGAGCCAGGAAACCAGAACGAGATCGACCGCATCGTGGCAGCGGTGAAGGACGGTAGCCTCTCCGAGGCTGACCTTGACAGAAATGTCCGCAACATGCTTGCTTATATCGTGAAGACTCCTCATTTCCAGAATTATAAGTTCTCGAACAAGCCTGACCTTGCAGCTCATGCGAAGGTGGCTCGCGAGGGCGCAGCCGAGTCCATTGTCCTCCTCAAGAATGAGAATGGTGCCCTTCCTATGGCAGGCGGTGAGACCGTGGCTCTCTATGGTATCGGCGCCATTGACTTCGTGGCTGGAGGTACCGGTTCAGGAAATGTGAACAAGGCATATGTAGTGAATATGGTAGATGGTCTCAAGAATGCAGGCTTCAAGCTTGATCAGGCCATCATCGACTACTATCAGTCATATATCGCATTCGACAAGGCTTCGAAGAAGCTCGCAGGCACAGCTCAGGGCTGGTCAACATGGGGTGGCACCAAGTACAGCGAGATTGCTGTCCCAGCAAATGCAGTCGCAAGCCATGCGAAGGCAAATGATGCAGCTATCATCGTGATAGGCCGTAATGCCGGTGAGGGCGCAGACCGTAAGGTCATCGACGACTTCGAGCTTACCGACATCGAGCGTAATCTCATCAGCAATGTCTCAAGAGAGTTCCACGCCCTCGGAAAGAAGGTCGTAGTGGTTCTCAACATCGGTGGCGTCATCGAGACCGCTTCTTGGAAGCACCTTGCAGATGCTATCGTTCTCCCTTGGTCTCCGGGACAGGAGGGTGCCAATGCTGTCGCTGACATCCTTGTCGGCAAGGTAAACCCTTCAGGAAAGCTCCCTATGACTTTCCCTATTTCATACATCGACCATCCGTCTTCAGCAAACTTCCCTTCAAATTATACCAGAAATGCTGTTCCTATGTTTGGCTGGGGCAGACCTGCTCCTAAGCAGAAGGATGTCGATTATACAAATTATGAAGAGGGTATCTGGGTTGGTTACAGATACTTCGATACAAATGCCAAGGAAGTTTCTTACCCATTCGGATTTGGTCTCTCTTACACTTCATTTGCATATTCTAAGCCTGTTGTGAAGGCTACCAAGGACGGTTTCACAGCTACTGTCACAGTTACAAACACCGGTAAGGTGGCTGGTAAGGAAGTCGTTGAGGTCTATGTAAGTGCCCCTGCGGCAGGTCTTGAGAAGCCTGAGAAGGAGCTTAAGGCATTTGCCAAGACCGGCATGCTCCAGCCTGGACAGAGCGAGACACTCACTTTCAATGTCAGCGCTTATGAACTCGCTTCATTCAATGAAGCAGCGAACTGCTGGGAGACTGCAGCGGGCGCTTATACCGTGAAGTTCGGTGCGTCTGTAGCGGATATCCGCGCTACCGCTGCCTTCAAGCAGGCAAAGGCTGCCAGCTGGGCAGTGAGTGATGCTTTCGTGAAGTAATATGAAGTCACTCTTTACCAAGCCTTGGGTGCTGGTTCTTTGGCTAGTCACAGCGGCCTTGTACTTCGTTTGCAGGTACACAGTCGGCCAGCCTCTTGAGGCCATCACCAAGCTTTTACCAGAAATAGTTCTCATGGTCGCCCTCTACTATAACAGGGCGGCCATTGAGAAGAAAGTGTATATGCCAGTGATGTTTGCTCTGCTCTTCTCGATGATAGGCGACACAGCTGGTGAAATGAAGGGAGGAAATATAGGGCAGATAGCTTTTGTGCTCCAGATTTTCTTTTTCCTGATAGCTCAGATCCTGTATACTGTGAGCTTCGCACGCAATATCCAGGCTTCTGCTTTTACTGATGTGAAGAAGGCTGTCGTGAAGGTGCTGCCTCTGCTTGTCATACTGGTGTATCTGGTGGTAGTGGGCACCAAGGTCTTTGCTTCTATCGACAGCACAGTGTTCATCATAGCGTGTGGCGTGTACCTTCTGGCCCTGCTGGGTACAGGGACCACCAGCGTGCTTCAGACCCGTCCTCATGGCTGGCTGTTTGTGCTTGGAGCGATGTTCTTCATCTTCTCCGACTCTATCATCGCGATAGGTGCATTCGTGAAGCCAGTGCCGAATTCGGGGCTCATCATCATGAGCACCTACTTTATTGCGCAGCTGCTTCTAAATATCTCACTGATAGGGGATTCCCGTAGTTAGAGAGTTTTGTGATAATGGCAGTTGATGACTTCGTCGCAGCTGCCATGCCAGTTATGCATCCCGTTTCCAAGACAGTTCTTGAAGACGGGACAATTGGTACATTTACCCCTGCGTGCCCAACTCCTGTCGCGGAACACCTGGAACTTGTTCTGCCAGACGTCGAAGAAATTGTCTTTATAGATGCTGCCCTGCGAGAATGCGTCTCTGTCGATGTTTGGGCATCCGCAGATCCTGCCATCAATGAGGATGGAGCCAATGGTGAGGCCTGCCCTGCAGATGTATGGAGTCTGCCTTACCTTGGTCTCGTATTTACCTAGATAGCCCTCGCAGCTGAACGTGACGTTCATCTTCGACTCCGGATGATCTCTTTTCGCCTGTATGAAGTCCATCAGATACTTGAACTCATCGTCAGAGAGATGCATGTCCGGATCGTCCTTGGCACGTCCTATAGGGATGATGGTGAATATTCTCCACTGCCATACACCAAGCGAGGCAAGTATGTCGTGGATCTGCTGCAACTGGCTGATATTCTTTTTGTTCACGCAAGTGACTACGTCGAAGACAACGCGCTTGTCCTTCGCCACAATGGCTATGGCTTCCTTCGCTCTTGCGAAGCTCCCGCCACGTCCTCGCATCCAGTCATGCTCGTCCTCAAGGCCATCGAGGCTTATGGTCAGCATCCGCATACCCGCTCCCATAAGTTTCGCGTGCATCTTCTCGTCGTAAAAGAATCCATTGGACACCATGCCCCAAGATACACCGCGTTTTGTCAATGCTTTCCCTATCTCTTCTATGTCAGGACGCAACAAAGGCTCTCCTCCAGTCAGTACGACGGAGAATTCTCTATTCAGGGTTTTCTTCGGGATAGTGTCAAACGCCTTCAGGAAGTCCTCCAGTGGCATATCTACATCGGCGCTTGCACTCATACAGTCGCTGCCGCAGTGCCTGCACCTGAGATTACATCTGGTGGTGCATTCCCAGAACAGATAATTCAGTTCATGCTCCCTGGCCTCATTTTCTCTGAAGAGGCGAAACAGGAAATCCCTTACGGCGGGAATCATGGCTACTGCTTGCGAAGCTTTATCGTGATGTCTTCGCTGCCAAAGTTTGTCACCACTGTGTCTTTAGTCGAGTAAGCGCCATCAGCTGGGCTGACAAGCATCTCGACTTCTGTACCCATCATTTCTTCCTGGATTCCCATGCAAAGTACTCCTTCGTCTGAGCTATAGCCACTTAGACTCCATGGCTGTCCCTGGACACCGGCCTCCCGGTCTCTAAACTTGATGGTGGCATCCTTGATAGGCGAGCCATCCTCTGCGTCCACTACCTTGATCTTGACCTCGGGCAACCCGTAATATGGTACCGCCGTGCCGTAGCAAGCCTGGAAAACGAAAAGAGCCGTGGTAAGGGATGCTCCCTTGAGAATGTTTCTTATAAGTTTCATAATCACCAGTATCTAGATGCAGGCAAATATAATGATTATTTCGTTGAATTACGATATTGTCTTGGAGACATCCCCGTGATTCTCTTGAAATACTTGCCGAAAAGAGACTGGTTCGGGAAAGAAAGGGTATCGCTAATCTGCTCTATGCTCATGCTTGTAGACCTGAGCAGAGCCTTGGCTTCTGCACAGACGAAGTCTGTCATGTTGATGCTGATTTTCAATGATCCTTTTGTGAGGAAGATGACAGCCGTTGAACTGGCGAAATATGGATCCTGGCTTACTTCCCAGAATTCATCATGATTAAGCACGAGCACATCGTTGTGGATGCGCCTGTCGTGGCCAACTACTGAATTGAAGTAGTCCCTTTTGCGTATCATAGGTTGAATAGGCGGTTTTCAAATATTTGTTAAATATGACTAAAGTTTGGAATATTTCGTATGATTGTTACCAATTATTTGGAGGAATGTGCGAAAATGCAAGAAAAAAATCATTATAATGTGCTATATTTACGAAATGAAAATCACTCAGAAGACTCTTGCGGAGGTCTTTAGGCATTCGGTATCCGCATTCAAGGACCAGATTTGGGCTAGGACCTATGACTCCCAGACTATCTACACGTATGAGTCTTTCGGCCATCGTTGTCACATGCTGTCGAATGAACTGCTCCAGTATGGAGTGGCTGCAGGAGACAAGGTCGCTATCTATTCCATTGGACTGCCTAACTGGTCGTTGGCGTTCTTCTGTGCCACCGCATTCGGTCGTGTGGCTGTGCCTATCCTGCCGGATTTCTCTGGCAACGAAGCAGAGCATGTGCTTGAGCACAGCGAGGCTAAAGTCTTGTTTGCCAGCAAGCTTCAGCTTGCGAAATTGAGTGAGGAGGTGCTGTCCAAGCTAGTTCTTGTGTACGAGATAGAGTCGATGACATTGATAAGGAACAACGCCAAAGAGATGTTTGCTCCCGTGGATGTCGCTGAGCCTAAGGAGAGTGATCTCGCCGCCATCATCTACACTTCGGGTACCACAGGACAGGCGAAGGGCGTGATGCTATCGCACCAGAATTTCATTGCGAACCTACACGCAGGCATCCATTTTTATCCCCTGGGGAAAAAGGATGTGCTTCTTTCCATACTTCCATTGGCGCATGCATACGAGCTTAGCCTCGGCATGCTGTATCCTTTCATCTGTGGCGCAAGCGTGGTGTACCTATGCAAGGCGCCGAACCCAAGTTTCCTCATGAAGGTGATGCAGGAGGTGCGTCCTACGGCCATGCTGACTGTGCCGCTCATCATCGAGAAGGTGTATAAAGGCACCATTGTTCCAATGGTTAAGAAAAGCTCAGTCCTGTCGTGGATGGACAAGCACATGAACAGGGTTCTGTGCCGACTCATTGGCAAGAGAATGATAAAGACTTTCGGCGGTCGCATGTCTTTCTTCGGCATCGGCGGCGCGAAGCTGGACATAGACGTGGAGCGCTTCCTTCAGAAAGCGCGCTTCCCTTACTATATAGGTTACGGTCTTACTGAGTGTGCCCCGTTGCTGGCGCTCTGTACGTACAAGGACACTGTGCCAGGCCAGATCGGTAGGGCAGTGCATGGCGTTACGCTGAAGCTGGACAACATAAATCCAGAGACCGGGGAGGGCGAGATAGTAGCCAAGGGCCCGAACATAATGCCAGGTTACTACAAGGATGAGGAGCGCACTGCAGATGCCTTCAACGAGGATGGATGGTTCCGTACAAAGGATGTGGCGAGCGTGGACTCGAAGGGACGTTATGCCATCAAAGGCCGAATCGGAAACATGATCCTAGGCTCTTCAGGAGAGAATATCTATCCAGAAGAGATAGAAAAAGTGGTGAAGGAAATCCCTATGGTTGAGGATGTTATCGTCATCTGCCGAAACCATAAGCTCGTGGCGCTCGTGAGGGCGGCCGACAAGCTTGTGGATATGAAGAAGGCGGAGACTGACGAGCAGTCTCGCGCTGCCGTGGCTGGCTTCAAGAAGACCATCAAGGACTATGTCAATGCCAGGGTGAATCAGAGCTCGAAGATACACGACGTCCAGGTGATGAAGGAGCCATTCGAGAAGACCGCCACCATGAAGATCAGGCGCTTCAAGTATAAGGACGACGCGCCTACCATTTAGTCAAGCTTCAAATCTCCGTCCTTGATCCAGGAGATCTTTCGGAAGAAAAGACCGAATAACCAGCATAGAATGGCCGGCAGGACTATGCACACGAGTGCGAGGCCTGTCCAGTCCATTGCTGTAGCCACATGACCTGTCGCAGACCATCCTGTCCACACTCCGATAGGCCCGCAAAGGCCGCATGTGCCCATACCTGAGTTTATCGCTGCGCCATTCATCTCGAGATGGAAGACGCATGTCGCGATAGGGCCTATGATCATGGATGTGAGTATGACAGGGATCCAAATCTTAGGGTTCTTGATTATGTTGCCCATCTGTAGCATGCTGGTGCCTATACCCTGGCTGACGACGCCACCCCAGCGGTTTTCGCGGAAGCTGAGGACAGCGAAACCGACCATCTGCGCGCAGCAGCCAGCGACAGCGGCGCCTCCAGCGAGGCCTGTGAGGCCGAGTGCGGCGCAGATGGCTGCGGAGGAGATGGGGAGGGTGAGCGCTATGCCGACTATGACAGCCACGATCATGCCCATGAGGAAAGGCTTGAGCTCTGTCGCCCACATGATGGCATTGCCTATCCAGCTGGCTGCGGCGCCTATTGGACCTGCTACGAGGTATGCTATACCCACTCCTACGAGCAAGGTCACGAGCGGAGTCACCAGGATGTCTATTTTAGTCTCCTTGCTCACGGCTTTTCCCGCTTCCGCGGCAATGATGGCGACTATCAGCACTGCCAATGGGCCACCAGCCCCACCAAGGGCGTTCGTCGCATAACCTACAGGAGCCAGTGTAAACATTACCATGCCAGGAGCCTGAAGGGCGTATCCTATGGCGACAGCCATCGCCGGTCCCACCATCGCCGACGCTATGCTTCCGATGGTGAAACCCTTGCCGGCTATGGTCACTACCTCACGCGTGAGGATACCAATACCGAATTCATTGCCCAATGTGTTCAATATGGTGCCGACGAGCAAGGTGCAAAAGAGGCCCTGTGCCATCGCTGACATCGCGTCTATTCCGTATCTTTTAAGCGAAAATACAATGTTTTTCTTCTGAAGGAATGCTTTTACAGTCATCTTTTATGTCACAAATTGTGTTTTATCTGTCAAAGTTATATCATTTTTTTGATTGTAGCATTCTTATTCTTTGCCTAACTTTGTAAACCATTATCAGATAATCTTTAAAAAATTTAATCATATGAACTTTAGACATGTGGCGGCCGCATTTGGTGCCGTAGCTTTGCTTGCTGGTTGTGGCGGTAGCCAGAATTCAGTTAAGCCTGCCATCGAGAAGGATGGTTCCATCGAGGCGAAGATCGAGAAAACTCTCAAGGGAATGAGCCTTGAGGAGAAGGCTGGACAGCTCGTTCAGATCAACATTTCCGAGATCTACGATAGTAAGACTAAAAGCATGAAGGAGGACAAGCTTGAGACTGTGATCGGACAGTACAAGGTCGGTTCCATCCTGAATGTCGATTACGCCCTTCCAAAGGATGAGGTCGCTGCTTTCGTGAAGATCATCCAGGATAAGTCGCTCGAGACCATGGGCATCCCTTGCCTCTATGGACTTGACATGATTCATGGTGCTACTTATTACAAGGAGGGAACTTTCTTCCCTCAGGAGATCAACCTTGCAGCAACATTTGACCCTCAGTACGCAGCAGCGATGGGCAAGGCTATTGGTTATGAAACCCGCGCTGGACTCGTTCCATGGGTGTTCTCTCCGGTAATGGACCTTACACGCACACCTCTTTGGTCTCGTAACTGGGAGAGCTTCGGTGAGGATCCATACCTGCAGAGCGTGATGGCAGAGGCTGAGACCAGGGCCATCCAGGGCGACGATCCGAATGCCATCGACAAGTTCCATTGTGCAGTGTCCCTGAAGCATTTCATGGCCTACGGTGCACCTACCACAGGTAAGGACAGAACTCCAGCCATCGTCGCTGAGAATGACCTTCGCGAGAAGTACTTCGCACCTTTCAAGGCATGCGTTGAGGCTGGTGCACTCACTATCATGGTGAACTCTGCCAGCATAAATGGCATCCCTACACATGCGAACTACAAGCTTCTTACCGAGTGGGTCAAGGAAGGTCTTAACTGGGATGGTATGATCGTTACTGACTGGGCAGACATCAATAACCTCTACACCCGCGATCATCTTGCAGTGGATAAGAAGGATGCTCTCCGCATCGGTATCAATGCGGGTATCGATATGGTCATGGAGCCATACGACGCTACCGCTGCTGGCCTCATCGTTGAGCTTGCAAAGGAGGGCCTCATCCCTATGGCTCGTCTCGATGATGCTGTACGCAGAGTTCTTCGCGTGAAGTATCGCCTCGGTCTTTTCGACGCTCCAGTATGGGATACAGACGACTACGACCAGTTCGGCTGTGATGAGTTCAAGACCGCTTCCTATAACGCAGCCCTCGAGAGTGAGGTGCTCCTTAAGAATGACGGTGTTCTCCCTCTCAAGAAGGGCTCTCGCATCCTCGTGACAGGTCCTACCGCTGACTGGGTGCGTTCTCTCAATGGAGGATGGTCATACACTTGGCAGGGTACCAATGATCCTGCATACGTAGGTGAGTTCAACTCTATCTACGAGGCTCTCAAGAACAAGTTTGGCTCTGTGACATATGTTCCATCTGTGGAGTTCGCTGACGGATTTGGAGATTGGCAGAAGGAGAATGTGGGTGGCTTCGCTCCTGCAGTGGCTGCTGCTCGAGCAGCTGATGTGATCGTAGCTTGTATCGGTGAGAACTCATACTGTGAGACTCCTGGCAACTTCGATAATCTTGAGCTTTCAGAGAACCAGATCGCTCTCGTGAAGGAACTCGCAAAGACTGGCAAGCCAGTCGTTCTCGTGCTCGCAGAGGGCCGTCCAAGAATCATAGCTAAGATCGAGCCTCTCGCAAGCGCAGTGGTAGACGTGATGCTTCCAAGCAACTACGGCGCAGACGCTCTTGCAGAGCTCCTCAGTGGAGACGCGAACTTCTCAGGTAAGCTTCCTTTCACATATCCTAAGCACACTGCTTCACTCCATACCTATGACTTCAAGGTCAGCGAGGTGGTTTCTACCATGTCAGGTATGTATAACTATGACGCTGTGATGGACGTGCAGTATCCATTCGGTTCAGGTCTCAGCTACACTAAGTTCGAGTACTCAGACCTTAAGGTTGACAAGGCTGAGTTCGCAAGCGGTGATGTTCTCAAGTTCACAGTGAATGTGAAGAACGTAGGTGAGATGGCAGGTAAGGAGTCTGTACTTCTCTACTCTAGCGATCTCGTAGCTAGCCTTATGCCTGATTTCAGACGTCTGCGCGCATTCTCGAAGGTCTCTCTCGCTCCAGGCGAGCAGACCACTGTCGAACTCACAGTGCCTGCTGACGATCTGGCTTTCGTGGGCCAGGATATGAAGTGGCGTCTCGAAGAGGGCGACTTCCATATCGCTGTGGGCGGTCAGTCACTCATGATCCACTGTACAAAGACCAAGGTTTGGGAGACTCCTAACAAGTAGTTTCTCCTTTCGAAATAGATACTTTTTTTCGTTTTCTTGAAAATAGTGTTACCTTTGCCCTCGAGATACGGGAGGTCCCGTGTCAAGTGTGCTTGGTACCACTAAAAAAACAAGAAAATGAAAAAAGTATCTATTACCTTCCTTTGGATGGCAGTACTGTTCAATGTCTGCCTCATCGCTTCAAATCTTTTCGCATCGAAAGTTTTCATGCTCTGGGACTGGTGTGTCCTTCCCGGCGCTGTGATCATCTTTCCTATTTCGTACATTCTGAACGACTGTCTCAGTGAGGTCTATGGCTATCGTAAGGCTAGACTCGTCATTTGGACAGGTTTCGCGATGAATCTGTTCTTCGTGCTGGCTTCTCAGCTTGTTCTTCTCCTTCCTGGCGCACCATTCTGGGATGGTCAGGAAGCATATCAGTTCGTGTTTGGCTCTGCTCCCAAGGCTTTGATAGCATCGCTTCTTGCCTTCCTTGCGGGCTCTACTTTGAATGCTATGGTGATGAGTCGCATGAAGGTGGCAGACAAGGGAAAGCGCTTCGGACTTCGTGCCATCGTTTCTTCTGTAGTAGGAGAATTGGCCGACTCCATGATCTTTATCCCAATAGTTTTCTGGGCTTCAGGAATCAAGACAGTGCTGACTATGATGGCGTGTCAGGTGACAGTGAAGGTGCTCTATGAACTCATCATCCTACCACTCACAACAGTGGTTGTGAAAAAGGTCAAGGCGTCTGAGGGAATCGATACTTTCGACGAGAACATTTCGTATAATCCATTTAAGATTAAAGATATTTAGAATATGGCAGAAGGACGTGAGACTGAGGGACTTAAGTCTCTTGGTGCGAAGACAGAATATAAGAGCGACTATGCTCCAGAAGTGCTTGAGACCTTCGTGAACAAGCACCAGGAAAATGACTATTGGGTAAGGTTCAACTGTCCTGAGTTTACCAGCCTTTGCCCTATTACCGGCCAGCCTGATTTCGCGGAGATCCGAATCTCCTACATCCCGGATGTCCGCATGGTGGAAAGTAAAAGTTTGAAACTATACCTTTTCAGCTTCAGAAATCATGGGGATTTTCACGAGGACTGCGTGAATAAGATCATGAAGGACCTCATCAAACTTATGGATCCAAAGTACATCGAAGTCACCGGTCTATTCACCCCTAGGGGTGGCATCTCCATCTATCCTTATGCAAATTATGGCCGTCCAGGTACCAAGTATGAGGCCCTTGCAGAGCAAAGATTTGCTACTCACGATTAAAATGTTTAAGTGTTCCAAAAAGGCTGATATTGAACGTAGTTAGTTCAATATTTCTTGAACATTGTGGATATTACTTACAAATTGAAAGGAGAGAAGTTTTCAAAGGCTTCTCTCCTTGTTGTTTTTGTGTCTTCTTTGCTTTCAAAAAGATTGTTTTTCTTATAGAAAAGAATTAAATTCGTAGCTCACGTTAGTAGGTAACATTATGAAACTTAGAAGTAATATCACCCAGGAAGGACGTAGGATGTCTGGTGCCAGAGCACTTTGGCGTGCGAATGGCATGAAGGCCGAACAGTTCGGAAAGCCAGTCATCGCGATTGCAAATTCATTTACTCAGTTCGTTCCTGGCCATACACATCTTCACGAAGCAGGACAGATCGTGAAGCAGGAGATTGAAAAACTTGGATGCTATGCCGCAGAGTTCGATACCATTGCCGTAGATGACGGTATCGCCATGGGCCATGACGGCATGCTTTATTCACTTCCATCAAGAGACATCATCGCAGACAGCGTCGAGTACATGGTGAATGCACATAAGGCAGATGCGCTCGTATGCATTTCAAACTGCGACAAGATCACCCCAGGCATGCTTATGGCTGCCATGAGATTGAACATACCTACGGTCTTCGTTTCGGGAGGCCCTATGGAGGCCGGTATCCTTGGCGCAGCTCGCCTGGATCTCATTGACGCGATGGTGAAGTCGGCAGACCCTTCGGTCAGCGACGAGGATGTCGCTGCGATCGAGGCTTGCGCTTGCCCTGGCTGTGGCAGCTGCTCTGGAATGTTCACTGCAAACTCCATGAACTGCCTTACCGAGGCCATTGGACTCTCGCTTCCAGGAAACGGAACCATACTCGCGACACACGCTCAGCGTATCGAGCTCTTCAAGAAAGCAGCCCGCCTCATCGTGGAGAATGCGTACAAGTACTACGACCACGACGATGAGTCAGTGCTTCCGAAGAGCATCGCCACCAAGGCTGCGTTCATGAACGCGATGACACTCGACATCGCCATGGGTGGCTCCACAAACACGGTTCTTCATCTTCTCGCAGTGGCAAATGAAGCTGGTGTGGACTTCAAGATGGCTGACATCGACGCGCTATCGCGCAAGGTTCCTTGCATCTGCAAGGTGGCGCCTAACACTCAGAAATATCACATCTCCGACGTAGGTCGTGCTGGTGGCATCGTGGCCATCATGGCAGAGCTCGCGAAGGGTGGCCTGGTCGACGCTTCGCTCAAGCGCGCAGACGGCATGACACTCGCAGAGGAGATAGAGAAATACTGCATCACCGGCGATTGCTGCGAGGATGCTAAGAAAATCTATGCAGTGGCTCCTGCAGGACGTTTTTCCAATGTCCTCGGTTCGCAGGAAACCTACTGCGAGTCATTTGACACAGACAGGGAGAATGGCTGTATTCGTGACATCGAGCACGCCTATACGAAGGATGGCGGACTTGGTGTTCTGTTCGGAAACATTGCCCAGGATGGATGTGTCATCAAAACTGCAGGCGTAGACGAAAGCATCTGGCACTTTGAGGGCCCTGCGAAGGTGTTTGACTCTCAGGAGGCAGCATGTGATGGCATCCTCGGTGGCCAGGTAAAGAGCGGTGACGTGGTAGTCATCACTTACGAAGGCCCTAAGGGTGGTCCAGGCATGCAGGAGATGCTTTATCCGACTTCGTACATCAAGTCAATGCACCTCGGCAAGGAGTGTGCGCTCCTTACTGATGGCCGCTTCAGTGGCGGTACTTCAGGCCTTAGCATTGGACACATATCTCCAGAGGCTGCATCGGGCGGAAACATTGCGCTTGTGCGTGATGGAGATATTATCGAGATCGACATTCCTGCAAGAAGCATAAATGTACACCTCTCCGACGAGGAGCTTGCAGCGCGTCGCGAGGAAGAGCTTGGCAGAGGCCGCAAGGCGTTCACTCCGCCATTCCGTCAGCGCATGGTCTCAAAGAGCCTCAAGGCCTATGCATCTATGGTGAGCAGCGCAGACAAGGGAGCAGTCAGAATCATAGAGGAGGACTAGGATGGAGAAAATGATGACAGGTGCTGAGATTCTCATCGAATCTCTTCTCGCAGAGGGTGTCGATACTGTCTTCGGATATCCCGGAGGCCAGATTATCAGCGTATACGACAAACTTTACAATTACGAGGACCGTTTGAAGCATGTTCTCGTACGCCACGAGCAGGGCGCTGTGCATGCTGCGCAGGGCTATGCTCGCGCCACTTCGCGTCCAGGCGTGGTGATAGTCACATCGGGCCCAGGCGCGACAAACGTGATCACTGGTGTGGCTGATGCCATGGTGGATTCCACTCCTATCATTGTGATAGCAGGACAGGTTGGAAACGCTGCGCTCGGTACAGACGCGTTCCAGGAGACTGACCTCGTGGGCATGACTTGTCCTATCGACAAGTGGACCTTCCAGATCCGCAAGCCAGAGGACGTCGCTCCAGCCGTGGCGAAGGCATTCCATATCGCTTCCACTGGCCGTCCAGGTCCTGTGGTGCTTGATTTTACAAGGGATGCACAGAATGGAGTCGCTGAGTTTAAGTACAACAAGTGCGACTATATCAGGACATATTCTCCTTGCCCTGAACCAGATGAAGAGCTCATCGACCAGGCTGTGGAGATGATAAATCGCGCAGAGAAGCCATTTGTGGTGTTTGGACAGGGTGTACTGCTCTCGCATGCCGAGCAGCAGCTGCTGGAGTTCCTCCGCAAGGGAGGCATCCCTGCCGCTTCCACCATGCTTGGACTTAGTGCTCTTCCTTCAGATTTCCCTTACTATGTGGGAATGGCCGGCATGCACGGAAGCATTGCCGCAAATATGATGACTCAGGAGTGTGACCTGCTCATCGCGGTGGGTATGCGTTTCGATGACCGTGTAGTCGGCAAGGCGTCTGAGTATGCCCGAAATGCGAAGGTTATCCACATCGACATAGATGCCACTGAAATAGGAAAGATCATCCCTGCGGATATCGGCATACTCGGCGACGCAGGTACCGTGCTCGAGAAGATCACCGAGAAGATGCAGTTCTCATTCCACGACGAGTGGGCAGTCAAGGCTCGCGAATATGACAAGGTGGAGAACACAGAGATCTGCTTACCTGAAACAGCCCCAGTCGAGGGACCTATCCACATGGGTGAGGTCGTAGCCAAGGTGGCGGCTGTCTCAAACAATGAAGCCATTGTGGTGACAGACGTGGGACAGAATCAGCTGATGTCTGCTCGCTACTCCCGCTTCTCGAAGACCCGCAGCTTCATCAGCAGCGGCGGCCTCGGCACCATGGGCTTCGGCCTTCCAGCAGCCATCGGCGCGAAGATGGGCCAGCCTGACAGGGAAGTGTGTGCGTTCCTTGGTGATGGCGGTCTTCAGATGACCATCCAGGAGCTCGGTACCATCATGCAGGAGCATGTGGCCGTAAAGATAGTTGTGCTGAATAACAATTGGCTCGGAAACG
Organism: Bacteroidales bacterium; assembly: GCA_024398075.1. Classification (GTDB taxonomy): domain Bacteria; phylum Bacteroidota; class Bacteroidia; order Bacteroidales; family UBA932; genus Cryptobacteroides. The sequence goes on from JAKSJM010000025.1 coordinate 26,300, forward strand.
TAAGGCAGTGGCAGGAACTCTTCTACAAGGAGCGTTACTCCCAGACCCGCATGCTGAATCCAGACTACAGCCTCATTGCGCAGGCATACGGCATCAAGTATAGGCTGGTAGAGGATAGGGCAGAGCTTGACGAGGCCGTCAAGGAAATGATCGAGGCCAAGGAACCTTACATCCTAAATGTCCATGTGGAGGAGGCCGGCATGGTCTATCCTATGATTCCAGGTGGCAAGTGCGTAGACGAGATACTCATCAGAAAAGACGAATGGTTTGACAATGGAAGATAAGTTATACATCATATCAGTTTACTCGGAGAACCAGGTAGGTCTTTTGACCTCCATTTCGAGCATCTTCACCAGAAGAAACATAAACATCGAGAGCCTGACTGTGTTCCCATCTGAGTTCCCGAAGATCCATCACTTTACGTTCAGGATCTTCACCACTCCAGAGAGTGCGGCACAGGTGGTTAGGCTCATCGAAAAGAAGGTTGAGGTGGTCAAGGCATTCTGGTTTGAGTGCAACGAAGTGAACGCATCGGAACATGATATAGTGAATCAGTTCCTTATCAATAGAAATTAATAATTTAAAAACATAAGTATTATGGCAAAAATGAATTTTGGCGGTGTCGAGGAAAATGTTGTGACCCGCGAGGAGTTTACCCTTGAGAAGGCACGCGAGGTGCTTGATGGAAAGAAGCTTGCAGTTATCGGATATGGCGTTCAGGGTCCTGGACAGTCTCTTAACCTTCGTGACAATGGTTTCGATGTAATCGTTGGCCAGCGTCCTGGAAAGACCTACGAGAAGGCCATCGCAGATGGTTGGGTACCAGGTGAGACCCTCTTCGGCATCGAGGAGGCTTGTGAGAAGGGTGACATCATCATGTGTCTCCTTTCAGATGCAGCTGTAATGTCTGTATGGCCTACCATCAAGAAGTATCTTACTCCAGGCAAGTCACTCTACTTCTCACATGGTTTCGCTATCACCTGGAGCGACCGCACAGGCGTCGTTCCTCCAGCTGACATCGACGTTATCATGGTAGCTCCTAAGGGCTCTGGTACCACCGTACGTTCACTCTATCTTGAGGGTCGAGGCATCAACTCTTCATTTGCTGTATACCAGGATTACTCTGGCAAGGCTATGGACAACACCATCGCCCTCGGTATCGGAATCGGTTCTGGCTATCTCTTTGAGACTACCTTCCAGCGTGAGGCTACTTCAGACCTTACTGGTGAGCGTGGCTCACTTATGGGTGCTATCCAGGGTCTTCTCCTTGCTCAGTATGAGGTTCTTCGTGAGAATGGCCATACTCCATCAGAGGCATTCAACGAGACCGTTGAGGAGCTTACCCAGTCACTTATGCCTCTCTTCGCGGCTAAGGGTATGGACTGGATGTACGCAAACTGCTCTACCACTGCTCAGCGTGGTGCCCTTGACTGGATGGGACCTTTCCACGATGCTTGCAAGCCTGTAGTTGAGAAGCTCTATGCTTCAGTCAAGAGCGGAAATGAGGCTCAGATCTCTATCGATGCGAACTCAAAGCCAGACTACCGCGTCGGCCTCGAGGCAGAACTCAAGGCTCTTCATGACAGTGAGATGTGGCGTACTGCGGAGACCGTACGTGCTCTCCGTCCTGAGAATCTTAAGAAATAATTATGGATAAGAATAGAGTATACATCTTCGACACCACTCTCCGTGATGGAGAGCAGGTGCCGGGATGTCAGCTTAACACAGTCGAGAAGATCCAGGTCGCGAAGGCTCTGGAGGAACTCGGTGTAGACGTCATCGAGGCTGGTTTTCCTATTTCCAGTCCAGGTGACTTCAACTCTGTGGTGGAGATCTCCAAGGCTGTGACCTGGCCTACCATATGTGCGCTCTCAAGGGCTGTGCAGAAGGATATCGATGCTGCTGTGGAGGCTCTCAAGTTTGCCAAGAGAAAGAGAATTCACACTGGTATCGGTACTTCTGACTCACACATTCGCTACAAGTTCAACTCTACCAGAGAGGAGATCATCGAGCGCGCAGTGAGGGCTGTGAAGTATGCTAGACAGTTCGTGGATGAGGTTGAGTTCTATGCAGAGGATGCAGGACGTACTGACAACGAATATCTCGCACAGGTAGTCGAGGCGGTGATCAAGGCCGGAGCTACAGTCATCAATATCCCAGATACCACAGGATACTGTCTTCCTGCCGAGTATGGCTCGAAGATCAAGTATCTCATGGAGCATGTCGATGGTATCGACGATGCCATCATCTCCACACATTGTCACAATGACCTCGGCATGGCTACGGCAAACACCATGGCTGGCCTTCTCAATGGAGCACGCCAGTGTGAGGTGACCATAAACGGCGTAGGCGAGCGCGCAGGTAACACCGCGCTCGAGGAGATCGCCATGATTCTCAAGTGTCACAATGACATTGACCTGCATACAAACATCAACACCACGAAGATCGCTCCTATGAGCCGCATGGTGTCAAGCCTCATGAACATGCCTGTTCAGGCAAACAAGGCCATTGTGGGACGAAACGCATTCGCACACTCATCCGGTATTCACCAGGATGGCGTGCTCAAGGAGGTTTCTACCTACGAGATCATTGACCCTAAGGATGTCGGTATCGACGATAACAGCATCATCCTTACTGCAAGAAGTGGCCACGCTGCCCTCAAGTTCAGGCTTGAGACACTCGGCATCAAGATGACGGATGAGAAGCTTGATGCATTCTACAAGGAATTCCTCAAGCTCGCTGACCAGAAGAAGCAGGTCAATGACGATGACCTTCTCGTGCTTGTCGGAGCGGAGCGTGCCGAGACTGCACATGTGAAGCTTGATTACCTTCAGGTGACTGCCGGAAAGGGCATGCGCCCTGTGGCAAGTGTGGGACTCGACCTCTCGGGCGAGAAGTTTGAGGCTGCCGCTAGTGGCAATGGCCCTGTAGATGCTGCCATCAATGCCGTGAAGTGCATCATCAAGAGGCACATGACCATCAAGGAATTCACCATCCAGAACATCACCAAGGGTTCTGATGACGTGGGTAAGGTGCACATGCAGGTAGAGCACGAAGGCCATGTTTACTATGGCTTCGGCGCAAATACAGACATCATCACCGCATCAGTCGAGGCATTCATCGACTGTATCAATAAATTCAAGAGATAATGAATACGCTATTTGACAAGATCTGGGATTCGCACGTCGTTTCGCTCATCGAGGACGGACCTACCCAGTTATATATCGATAGACTCTACTGCCATGAGGTGACAAGCCCTCAGGCATTCGATGGTCTTAGAGCGAGAGGCATAAAGTGTCTTCGCCCTGAAAAGATCTTCTGTATGCCTGACCATAACACCCCTACGCACGATCAGGACAAGCCTATTGAGGATCCTGTGGGCAAGAAGCAGGTGGACGCACTCGCAGCGAATGCTGCAGAGTTCGGTCTGCGCCACTTTGCCATGGGTACTCATGACAATGGTATCATCCATGTCGTAGGTCCGGAGAAGGGGCTTTCACTCCCTGGAATGACCATTGTGTGCGGTGACTCGCACACCTCTACTCATGGTGCCATGGGTGCCGTTGCATTCGGTATCGGTACATCGGAAGTTGAGATGGTTCTCGCCAGCCAGTGCATCCTTCAGCAGAAGCCTAAGAGCATGAGCATCAGAATCGAGGGCGAGCTTCGTCCAGGTGTGACTGCCAAGGACATTGCCCTTTATCTTATGATGAAGCTTACCACCAGTGGCGCTACAGGTTACTTCGTGGAGTATCGTGGCTCGGCTGTCAAGGCTCTCAGCATGGAAGGCCGCCTCACGCTCTGTAACCTCTCTATCGAGATGGGCGCGCGTGGAGGCTTCGTCGCTCCGGATGAGACCACCTTCGAGTACATCAAGGGACGCGAGTATGCGCCTAAGGGAGAAGAATGGGACAAGGCCGTAGCATACTGGAAGACCCTTTATAGCGGTGAGGACGCTGTGTTTGACCGCGAAGTGGTCTACGATGCGGCAGATATTACACCAATGATTACGTACGGAACAAATCCAGGCATGGGTATGCCTATCGATGGTTCCATCCCTATGGACACAGCCCAGAAGGCTCTTGACTATATGGGACTCGAGGCTGGTGAGAAACTGCTTGGCCGTCCTATAGACTACGTGTTCCTTGGAGCTTGTACAAATGGGCGTATAGAGGATTTCAGAGCCTTCACTTCCGTTGTACGTGGACACAAGAAAGCTGAGAATGTGACAGCGTGGCTTGTTCCTGGCTCGTGGATGGTATACGACCAGATCAAGGAAGAAGGACTTGACAAGGAGCTTGAGGCTGCAGGCTTTGCCATCCGTCAGCCTGGCTGCTCTGCTTGTCTTGCGATGAACGATGACAAGATCCCTGCAGGCAAGTACTCTGTATCGACCTCGAACAGAAACTTCGAGGGCCGTCAGGGTCCAGGTTCAAGAACCTTCCTTGCCAGCCCGCTCACCGCAGCCGCTGCTGCCATCACAGGAAAAGTTACAGACCCTAGAGAATTCATCCAGTAATGAAAGCGAAGTTCAATATTATAGAAAGTACATGTATTCCACTTCCATTGGAGAACGTGGATACAGACCAGATCATCCCTGCCAGGTTCCTCAAGGCAACCACCAGGGACGAGAAGTTCTTTGGCGACAACCTCTTCTGCGACTGGCGTTACGACAAGGATGGCCAGCCTAAGAAGGATTTCGTATTCAATCAGCCAGACTTTTGTGCTGCACCTGCAGAAGGAGTCCATCAGATTCTTGTAGCAGGAAAGAACTTCGGTTCAGGATCAAGCCGTGAGCATGCCGCTTGGGCTATCGCTGGTTACGGATTCCGTGTGGTAATCTCAAGTTTCTTCGCTGATATCCACAAGAATAACGAGTTGAACAACTTCGTTCTTCCAGTAGTGGTTTCAGAGGATTTCCTTGCAGAACTTTTCGATACCATCTCATCTGACCCTCAGATGAAGGTGAAGGTGGATGTGCCAGCACAGACAGTGACAAATACAGTCACAGGTCGTTCAGAGCATTTCGATATCAACGGCTACAAGAAGTATTGCCTTATGAATGCCCTTGACGACATAGACTATCTACTTGAACAGAAAACAAAAATAGAAACCTTTGAATCGACCAGATAATTTGCCCATTGAAATAATGGACACCACTCTCCGTGATGGAGAGCAGACCGCCGGGGTATCCTTCAACGATGAGGAGAAGCTTGCAATCGCCAAGCTCCTCCTTGATGAGTTGAAGGTAAACCGTATCGAGGTGGCTTCTGCGAGGGTGTCCAAGGGCGAGCTGAACGCATTTTCCAAGATCTGTAAGTGGGCAGCAGAGGCTGGCCATCTGGACAAGGTGGAAGCGTTGGGCTTTGTAGATGGTGGTGTCAGTGTAAACTGGATCTATGATGCCGGCGGCAGGGTAATGAATCTGCTGGCCAAGGGATCATTGAGACATGTCACCACGCAGCTAAGAAAAACTCCAGAGCAGCATTGGACTGACATCAAGGGAGTCGTGGAGATGGCTGCAGCGAAGGGTATGAGTGTGAATCTCTACCTTGAGGATTGGTCAAATGGCATGATGGACTCTCCGGAGTACGTCTTCGCCATGATGGATGCATTGAAGGATTGTAGCATCTGCCGCTTCATGCTGCCAGACACATTGGGTGTCCTCCATCCACAGCAGACCTACCATTTCTGTAAGGAGATGGTGAACCGCTACCCAGGCATTAGCTTTGACTTCCATGGACACAATGATTATGACCTCGCGGTGGCAAACACCATGGGTGCAGTCGAAGCCGGTGTGACAGGCATTCATGTGACTGTCAATGGTCTCGGCGAGCGCACAGGAAACACTCCTGTCGCATCCATTGTGGGATGTCTGAATGACAAGCTTCCAGTGCCAAATACTGTCGTTGAGGCCGCCCTAGCCCATGTTTGTGGTTATGTAGCAAGTCTCTCCGGCATCAGGATTCCTGAGAACAAACCCATCGTGGGTGATGCTGTGTTCACGCAGAGCGCCGGCGTGCACGCTGACGGCGACTCGAAAGGAGGTCTCTACGAGAACGCCCTCCTTCCTGAGCGCTTTGGCCGTGTGCGCAAGTATGCGCTTGGAAAGACCAGCGGCAAGGCAAACATTGAGAAGAATCTCGAGGAACTTGGCATCAAGCTCACTCCGTCCCAGGTCAAGCTTGTGACCCAGAGGGTGGTTGAACTGGGCGACAAGAAGGAATCTGTGACCACAGAGGACCTCCCGTACATCATCTCAGATGTCCTGAAGGGAGAGTTCTCTACTGGCGAAGATAAGATCAAGGTAGTAAATTACAGCTTGCAGCTTACCAAGAGCATGAAGCCAGTTGCCACCATCCGCATAAGCATAGATGGCCAGGAGTACGAGGAGGTAGCTTCTGGAGCTGGACAGTACGATGCCTTCATGAAGGCGCTTTGGAAGGTATATGACAAGCTAGGTAAACCACATCCACGACTCACTGACTACGCTGTCAGCATTCCTCCAGGAGGAAAGACGGATGCATTGGTACAGACTGTCATCACTTGGGATAACCAAGGATCGGAATTCAAGACCAGGGGCCTTGACGCCGACCAGACAGAAGCGGCCATCAAGGCCACATTCAAGATGTTGAATCTGATAGAAAAACAATATAGTCATGAAACTCAAAATAGCTAAGCTCCCAGGAGACGGCATCGGTCCTGAAGTTGTGGAGCAGGCCGTAAAGGCCGTTGACGCAGTGGCAAAGAAGTTTGGCCACGAGGTAGAGTACACATTCGGTTACGTGGGAGCATGTGCCATCGACAGGACTGGCTCAGCGTTCCCAGAGGAGACCTTCAAGGTGTGCATGGATGCAGACGCAGTGCTTTTCGGTGCTGTGGGTGATCCTAAGTATGACAATGATCCTACTGCCAAGGTTCGTCCTGAGACTGGACTTCTCGCCATGAGAAAGCAGCTCGGTCTTTTCTCGAACCTTCGTCCTGTAGAGACTTTCAAGAGCCTTGTCCACAAGAGCCCACTCAAGGAGGAACTTGTGGATGGCGCAGATTTCCTCTGTGTTCGCGAGCTCACAGGTGGTATGTATTTCGGTGAGAAGGGTCGCCGTGACAACGGAGACACAGCCTTTGACACAAATCTCTACCATCGTTTCGAGGTGGAGCGTATCCTCAAGCAGGCTTATGAGTTCGCGAGACTTCGTCGCAAGCATCTTACTGTAGTTGATAAGGCCAATGTCCTCGAGTCATCAAGGCTCTGGAGACAGGTGGCTCAGGAGATGGCTCCTCAGTATCCAGACGTAACCACAGACTTCATGTATGTGGACAATGCTGCCATGAAGCTCATCACTGGACCTAAGTTCTTCGATGTCCTCGTGACTGAGAATACCTTCGGAGACATCCTTACTGACGAGGCTAGCTGCGTTTCTGGATCAATGGGTCTGCTTGCCTCAGCATCTTTGGGAGAGCACACAGGTGTATTTGAGCCTATTCACGGCTCATATCCTCAGGCTGCAGGTAAGAATATCGCTAACCCACTTGCCACTATCCTTTCAGCTGCCATGATGTTTGAGTATGCGTTTGGACTCATGGAGGAAGGAAAGGCTATCAGAAAGGCTGTGGCTGATTCCATCGATGCCGAGTATGTCACAGAGGACCTCGCAAATGGTGGCAAGGCTTATTCAACCTCTGAGGTAGGTGACTGGGTTGCGAACAGGATCGCTGAGTGCTAGTTATCAGAATTGTCGGACGCTTAATACTATAATATTATGCAAAATCTTGATTGGGGAAACCTCGGATTTGAGGTTAGAAGGACAAATGCTGTCATCGTCAGCAAGTTCAAGGATGGAAAGTGGTCTGAGCCAGAAGTGTGCAAGGACCTTGATATAACTCTCAATGTCTATGCAGGTGTACTGCATTACTCAAACTCGTGCTTCGAGGGCCTCAAGGCCTTCAGAGGTGCAGATGGAAAGGTACGTCTTTTCCGTCCAGATGAGAATGCGAAGCGAATGGCACGTGCTGGACAGTTCCTCGACATGGCCTATCCTTCAGAGGAGATGTTCGTGAAGATGTGCCTTATGTGCGTGAAGGAGAATCTTGATTTCCTTCCTCCATACGGATACAATGCTTCCATGTACCTTCGTCCACTGCTTATCGGCTCAAATCCTCAGCTGAATCTTCTCACATCTACTGAGGTCACTTTCATTGTGATGGGCAATCCAGTTGGTAGCTACTCAGGTGCAGCAGCGCTCACATCTGTGAATGCTGTCATCTGCCGTGACTATGATCGCGCAGCGCCAAATGGAACCGGAAGCTACAAGCTCTCAGCGAATTATGCTCCTTCTTTCAGGGCATACAACCTTGCTCATGCAGCTGGTTACAAGGAACTTCTTTTCCTTGATTCAGCAACCCATACAAAGATCGACGAGTTCGGTTCATCAAACTTCTTCGGTATCAAGGGCAATTCCTATGTGACTCCGCTCTCGAATAGCGTTCTTCCATCCATCACAAACAAGTCTTTGCAGACCATTGCTGAAGATTTCGGCCTGAAGGTGGAAAAGAGAGCTGTTCTTCTTGAGGAACTTCCTGAACTTGAGGAGGTTAATGCTTGTGGTACAGCTGTCGTCATCACTCCTATCTGGAATATAGTGGACAAGCCATTCATCCAGTCAGATGAGATCACAGCAGACTACGAGTACGCAGAGCCAGGTGTTTGTGGCGCTACCAGTGCCAAGCTTTACAAGCAGATTCGTGCCATCCAGGATGGTCTCGAGCCTGATACCCATAACTGGTGTGTAGAACTTTAAAACATGAAAGTATTCAGTGAAGAATTGGTAGCAGAGGCCTGTCGCGTAAATAGCGTCGCAGACCTCTCAAATGCTACTATCGGTGAAGTCCTTCTGGTCGCACAATGGCTGGAGAACAAGACCGGCATTCCTTTTATCCGTATGGATCAGGGATCTCCAGGTCTGCCGATTAATAAATATGGTGTAGAAGCTGAGAAGCGCGCCCTCGATGCTGGGTTGGGCTCGCAGTATCCTGCTGCAGCTGGTGTGAAAGAGCTCAAGGATGCAGCGTCGCAGTTTGTGAAGGCATTTATAAATGTCGACATTTCTCCACGTAGCTGTGTGCCTACGACTGGTTCTGTAGCTGGTTCGTTCGGCTCTTTCATCGCCTGTACCCAGAGAATTCCTGGAAAGGACAAGGTCCTTTTCATTGATCCTGGTTTCCCTATCCAGAAGTCCCAGCTTAGGGTGCTTGGTGTGGACTGGAGATCCTTTGATATCTATCCTTACCGTGGAGCAGAAAAACTGCGTCCAGTTCTTGAGGAGGAATTTTCGAAGGGAGATATCGCAGCCATCATCTACTCAAACCCTAACAACCCGGCTTGGATATGCCTTGATGAGGATGAGCTTCAGGTTATAGGCGAGCTCGCTACGAAGTACGATGTCATCGTGATGGAGGATCTGGCTTACTTCTGCATGGATTACAGAAGGAATCTCGGTCATCCATACGAGGCTCCATACCTTCCTACGGTAGCGCGCTACACAGACAACTATATTCTCATGCTCTCCGCCTCAAAGATCTTCAGCTATGCCGGACAGCGCATCGCGCTTACCTGCATCAGCGACAAACTCTACGAGAAGCAGTATCCTGCCCTTGCGCAGAGGTATCTCGACGCAGGTGTGTTCGGCGTGACCCTCACGGCGTCTATCCTCTATATGATCACCAGTGGCTGCACGGCTACCACCCAGTATGCCTATGCAGAGATGCTCAGGCTGTCATGTGAAGGAAAGATCAACTTCGTGGAGGATACCAGAGAGTACGCAGTCCGTGCGGAGAAGATGAAGGAAATCTTCTGCAGACATGGATTCCATGTGGTATACGACAGGGATGTCACCCAGGATGTGGGCGACGGATTCTTCTATACTCTTGGATATGGAGACCTGTCAGGCGAGGAACTGGTGGTCGAGCTCATGTACTATGGAGTGAGCAGCATCAGTCTCAGCACTACCGGCAGCCTCAATGGAGGCGTACGTGCGTGCACCAGCCGCATGAGAAACGAGCTCTATCCAGTCCTTGAGGAAAGGATGGCGGAGTTTGAGCGAGATCATTGTAAAAATAGATAAAGAATTGACTCAGATATGATTACATTGCTTATAAGTATGGCATTGCTCGTGCTGGGCTACGTCTTCTATGGTAGCCTGTGCGACAAGGTCTATTCACCAGATGCGAAAGCATTGACCCCAGCTTATGCAAAGCAGGACGGAATCGATTTCATGCCTATGCCGACATGGAAGGTGTTCATGATCCAGTTCCTTAACATCGCTGGTACTGGCCCTATCTTTGGTGCCATCCTCGGCGCCAAGTTTGGTCCTTCATGCTATCTTTGGATAGTGCTGGGATGCATCTTCGGAGGAGCCATGCATGACTATTTCAGTGGCATGCTGTCCCTGAAGCATGGTGGTGCCGGCTTGCCTGACATCATCGGTGAGTATCTCGGAAAGAAGACCAAGGCAGTCATGCTGGTTTTTTCAGTGGTGATGCTGTTGCTCGTGGGTGCTGTGTTTGTATATAGTCCAGCCATCATCCTTGGCGATCTCGCTGGTGACGGTTCTTCAAAGGCCGTTCTCATCTGGGTGTTCATAGTGCTGGCTTACTACATCGTGGCAACATTGGTCCCTATCGACAAGATCATTGGCAAGATTTATCCGCTTTTCGCGGTGGCACTCATCTTCATGGCGGTTTCGCTCTTTGTGTGCCTTATCGTGAAGTGGCCTGCCGGCGTCCCTGAGATCTGGGATGGCCTTCAGAATAGGACTCCGCAGGCTGGAGCCATCTTCCCTTGCCTGTTCATTTCCATTGCGTGTGGCGCCATCAGTGGCTTCCATGCTACTCAGTCGCCACTTATGGCTAGATGCATCAAGAACCAGAACCTCGGAAAGAGAGTTTACTATGGTTCAATGATCACAGAGGGACTCATCGCCCTCGTCTGGGCTGCAGTTTCGTCATATTTCTTCTATGCTGGAGGAAATGTGGAGATGGGCGCGGAGAGTGTGACATCGGCACCTGCAGTGGTGACCACCGTCTCAAAGCATTGGCTCGGCGCATTCGGTAGCGTGCTCGCTATGCTCGGCGTAGTCGCAGCTCCTATCACCAGTGGTGATACAGCGCTGCGCTCTGCTCGCCTCATTGTCGCTGATGCGTTCAAGATCGACCAGGCTCCTATCTCTAAGAGACTCCTGGTTGCTGTCCCTATCTTCGTAGTGACAGGCCTGCTGCTTTGGTTCAATGTAGCAGATGCCTCAGGATTCGACATCATCTGGAGATACTTCGGATGGGCAAACCAGACGCTTGCGGTATTCACCCTTTGGGCGATTACTTCATATCTTTATCAGCATCGTAGTGGCATGTGGTATTTGATGTCATTGATTCCTGCAGTCTTCATGACAGCGGTATGTACATCATTCATCTGCACTGCTAAGATCGGCTTCAACATGCCTCAGTCTACTATCCCTTACGTAGCTGGCATAAGTGCACTTGCAGCCGTCATCCTGTTTGTCGTTCTTACACGCAAACTTAAAAGAGTGAACGAATAGTTATTAATACTTAACAA
>JAKSJM010000026.1 GCA_024398075.1 Bacteroidales bacterium
CGTCCACTTCCCTCCCATGCAGGACGCGACCCCGACGGATCAGCCGTTTCATCCGGGTCGTGGCATAGAAGGCGTCCACTTCCCTCCCATGCAGGACGCGACCCCGACGGATCAGCCGTTTCGTCCGGGTCATGGCATAGAACACGTCCATTTCCTGTCCCTGCAGGATGCGACCCCGACGGATCAGCCGTTTCATCCGGGTCGTGGCATAGAATCCGTCCATTTACCACCCTTGCAGGACGCGACCCCGACAGATACGCCGTTTCATCCGGGTCGTGGCACAGAAGGCGTCCATTTCTCTCCCGCGCAGGACGCGACCCCGACAGATACGCCCTTTCATCCGGGTCGTGGCATAGAAGCCGTCCATTTCCCTCCCATGCGGGACGCGACCCCGACAGATTCGACGTTTCATCCGGGTCGTGGCATAGAAGCCGTCCATTTCTATCCCATGCCGGACACAACCCCGACAGATACGCCATTTCATCCGGGTCGTGGCACTGAATCCGTCCATTTACCACCCTTGCGGGACGCGTCCCCGACAGATTCAACGTTTCATCCGGGTCGTGGCATAGAAGGCGTCCATTTCCCTCCCATGCGGGACGCGACCCGGAAAAACACGCTCTTCCTTCCGGGTCGTGGCACAGCGAGGTGCGGTGGGCGCGGCGGAGGGTGAGTGGCGGACCTTCCGTGCTGCGCACTCCATCCCCCTTCGCGCTACGCGCTGCGGACCCATTCACGAGGCCATGGGCGGCCACGGGTCCGCCAATCCCACCCTCCGCCAGCGCTCCACCGACACTTGCGCAAGCACAGCGCACAGGAGGGCGGTTCCGTGCGCAAGGGTGCGGGGAAATGATGGGAAACGGATGAAACAGGACACACTTGCGCGGGCATAGCGCACAGAATGGCGTTTCCTCGCGCAAGGGTGTGGGGAAATGATGGGAAACGGCTGATACTGGCTACACTTACTTGCGCGGGTACAGCGCACAGGATGGCGATTCCGTGCGCAAGGGTGCCGTACGGAAGGAAGGGCTAATGGGCCTGGGCGAGAAGGGCGGAGAGCTGATCAAGGGCGGAGCGGATATCAGTCTCGAAGGTGCTGTGCTCCTTGAGGAAGCTGTCATCGCCCTTCGAGAGGAGGGCGTAGAGCTGCATGGACATCTGGTCTACGTAGCTGCTGATGGCATATTCTATGTCATCTCGCTGCGATTCGGAGTGGGAGAACTCGTACACGCGGTATTTCTGATGGAAAAAGCAGTATGCCTGCTCAACGATGCCTCTATCCATAACGGCATCAAAGATAAGACAATGCTGCTTTTCGTACAATACCATTCTCTCAGGATATCATTCAGGGTGAAAAGGTACTACGATTTCGCCAGATCCGAAAGAATGGCTACCATCTGGATGTCAGTCTCCTTGAGGGATTTCTCTGAGATGATCTCGACTGGGACACCGGGGACGAGGGTGACGTAGTCATCTGAAAGGCGGGTGTCGATGGCGGTCCTGAGATGCAGGCCGCGGACGAGGCGGTCTGAGCAGAGGGTAAGGCGGTGGCCGTCATCCTCAAGGCGGAGAGACACGTCAGCGGACGGGCGGTTGTAGTACTTGGCGTCCTTCTCGAAGAAGATGTTCGTGGAGACTGTCTTGGGGCCTTCTGTCAGGGTCACGTAGACGAAGCGGTCGCAGTCTTCCAGGGACTTCATGTCGATGGTGAGAGCATCCTCGCAGGCGTCGGCGGCGAGCTGGAGCGAGCGGCTGTCGTCGAAGAGGACGCGGCCATCGAAGGACATCACTTGGGTGCGCAGGAGGACTTTCGCCGGCGCCTTGCGGTCTGAGACCACCTTCACGGCCACGCTGCCATCCTCACGAAGATATGGCGATGCGAGCATCTCGGAATAGGCCTTCTTAGCATAGTAATGAAGTGCCTTCCAGCGGCCATAATAGTCTATACTTGACCAGGAAGCGACTGGCCAGCAGTCATTTATCTGCCAGTAGAGAGTACCCATGCAGTAAGGCTTGGCACGGCGGTGCGCCTCGATGGCGACCTTCACGGCCTCCGCCTGCTGATACTGGCTGAGGAAGACGAAGTCATAGAAGTCTGAAGGCACGTCATAGTATGCCTTCATGTACTTTATGATCTGGTTGTTTCCGAAGTTCGGATCGCGGGTCTCGTCATCATGTGCCTTCTGATGTGCCAGCATGACTGCCGAGTCTATCTTCCTGTCCCAAGGCTGAGTGAAGCTGTCTATGGTTTTCTCGCATGGAAGCGCCTGGAAACCATACTCTGACATGAAGCGGGCGATATTCCTTGGCTTCAGGTACTCATCCACCATGCCACCCTTCCAGACACTCCAGAAGTGGCTGTCACCTTCTCCACCGCCTATGCCATTGAAACCGGAAACAGGCGATGTGGGATGGTAGTAATGTGCATCATCCACCTCGGCGATGGCCTGCGGGATGAGCTCCTCAAAGAGATGGTGAAGACTCTTCTCATACTGCTCCCTGTACTGCTGAGGGGTCTTGTCGCGCCAGCCCCAGCCGTAGTAGGAGATGGAATTCTCGTTGTTTCCGCACCACAGCGCCAGGCTCGGATGCTGACGGATGCGGGTTACATTGTCCTTGACCTCAGCGGCCACTGACTCCAGGTAGTGAGCGTCGGATGGGAACATACCGCACGCGAACGCCATGTCCTGCCATACCATGATGCCCAGGCTGTCGCAGGCGTGGTAGAAGTCGTCGCTCTCGTAGAGGCCACCGCCCCACACGCGAAGCATGTTCATGTTTGCGGCGGCAGCGTCACCCACGGCTGCAGCGTACCATTCAGGAGTGATACGTGCCGGGAAGTTGTCCAATGGTATCCAGTCTGCGCCCTTGCAGAACACTGGCTTGCCATTCAGGATGACGGCCATCCTATGGCCATGCTCGTCGGCGCTGCGATCCACCGTGAGAGTGCGGATGCCAGTCGTGATGGTCTTTGAAACGGTGGAATGCCCCGCACGCGCCGTGATGGTGAAGTCGTACAGCGGCTGATCGCCGAGACCATTGGACCACCACAGGCGAGGCTTCTTCACCACGAAGTCCATGGCCACCTTGTTCACGCCCTTTGAGAGCGAAACCACCTTTGAAGCGAGTTTCTTCCCTTCAGATGTAATGTCCAATGTCACAGGACCTTCCACATCGGCCTCCAAGTCCATCTCGGCCCGCATGCTCGCCGCCTTCGCGCCCTGCAGGCTCTCAGTCTTCACGTATGCTGAAGCTAGACGAAGCTCACTCCATGCTTCCAGATAGACGGGCTTCCACAGACCTGTGGTGATGAGGCGCGGACCCCAGTCCCAGCCATAGTTGTAGCCCGACTTGCGGGCATACAGGCTGAGCCAGATGTCCGCTTGGTCATTGTTCGGCCACGCCTGAAGCTTGTACGGCGCAGCCAGATACTTCGGCATGTCCACCTTGAAGATGGAGCTGAAGCATACTTTAATCTCGTTTTCGCCCTCAGCAAGATAAGATTTGATGTCAGTGCGCCATGTGCGGAAAGCATTGTCACAGACGAGCACCTTCTGCCCGTTCACGAAGACGTCGGCGTAGGTATCCACGCCTTCCATCACCAGTTCGCAGTGAGTCTGAGCAAGCGTCTCAGCGCTCACGCTGAAGACGTACCTGTACTCCCAGTCCTTCTCCCCTACCCACTGGACATCCTTCTCATTCCGTCCATAATAAGGGTCCTGGAGCTCACCGAGTGCCATGAGGTCGGTGTGCACGCAGCCTGGGACGCATCCCGCGCTCCAGGCCACTGCACCGACCTGTCGGAACTGCCAGTCACCTGACAGTTCCTGACGGCCTTGCGCCATGCTGCTTAAAGAAATCACGCATGACGCCACACTAACCAACAACAATCTATTATCACTTAAGAACGATTTCATTCTCTACATTGTATCCATCCACGCTGATGCCTACCCTCGAGCGGCCCTTTGCGGAATACGACACTGTAAATGTCCTGGATTCTCCAGGAAGAAGATTTACATATCCATCGCTGAAGAAAGCTGGAAGCACAGCAGTGCCATCTGTGAGGTAGCGGGCATTGAGCTTTATGCCAATGGCTGCGACCTTCGCAGGATTCTTCACGGTGAAGCTTCCATCCTTGTTCCACTTCGCCGTGAGGCGGATCTTCGCGCTATCCATAGCCTTGAAGCTGCCGTCCTCGCTACGCAGGTAATCGTTCTGCGAGAGAACCTTGTTCTTCGCATCCTTCAAGGTAAGTCGCACGATGTAGACTCCCTTTCCGGCGGAGAGATCTGCCGTAAAACACTCAGTAAGGGCATTTGCAGGCAGCTGGGCGAGCTTATGGGTCACGGACGAGAGTTTCTTTCCCTCGAGAGAATAAAGCGCCATTTCGGCCTTTAAAGCGGATTTCTCCTCTACAGTAGTGTTCAGCACCACCACGTCAAGGTCGTCGAGATTCATCTGGATATGGACAGGCTCGCAAGCCTTCTTGCATCCGAAGAAGGAAGCCATGGTCTCGTAGTCCCATGAGTACACCTGCCACTCCACGCTTGGCCATGCCGGATGAGTCATCCACAGGAGTATGCCCGAGGTATTTGCCCACATGCGAGAATTCCAAGACTCGAGCATTGCACGATGAGAGTCGTAATTCATCATCTGAGCCTTGCGGCAGAAGTCATCGAGGCTCTCGCCCTTGCCGTACTTCTTCGCCATGTCGGCAAAGTAAGGAGCCGTGTCGAAGTGCATGTCGTGGTAGTACCACGCTTCCGACATAGGCCACTGATCCTCAGGAGCAAGGAACTTGCGCATGGTCTCAGCGGTAGGGAAAGAAGGTGTGCCGAGCTCGGTGTTGAAGCCAAATGCGCGGCCAGTATAGTACTCTGCAGGATTCACGAGGTAGTGCCAAGGGCCGCTGGTCCTGAGGTTTGAGTAGCGAGAGTTCGGATGGTATCTTCTGGTGCCGTCGTACTTGGCCACAGCATCATCAAGTCTAGTCTCGAGCGACTCTGTCGCGTATCCCTCATTTCTTGGGCACCAAATGGCAATGGATGGGTGGTTTCTGAAGCGCTTCAGCACATCCACCACATTCTCCATGAAGAGATCCTCATCATTAGGGTCAAGGTTATAGCCTTCAGTAGACATCCAGAAGTCGTTCCACACGAGCATACCATACTCGTCGCAGAGCTCGTAGAACATCTCGTCAGTACTCTCACCAGTCCAGTTGCGGACCATGTTGAAGCCTGCATCCTTATGAAGCTGGAGATATGGCTCCATCTTCTCTCGCGAGCAGTCCTTCATGCCGTCATCCATACCCCAGTTTCCACCGCGGCAGAAGATGCGGACACCATTGCACTTAATCACAAGATATGGTCCCATCTCATCCTGTGGGATGGCCTTCAGGATATTTTCATTCACGCCCTTGCGAAGGGATGGGATCTCTGTCTCCCCCTCCACACGTCTCTGCATGCGGTTGTTGAAGAGAGCCCCATACTGCCTAAGGTCGGTAGGGTCATACTCGATGCGAAGAGCCTGGCGCGTAGGAGTGTCTACGCTAAGCTCGTAGCTAAACTCCCTCACACCGAAGCGAGTCTGCTGAACATCAAGAGCTTCCGCACCATCAAGCACCTCCATTTTCAGAGTATAGAGATTCTGCTCGCCGTAGCCATTTGGCATCCAGAGCGCAGGCTTCTCCATGCGGAGCGCGAGCTCGAACTCATTCTCGCCAGCGGCGAGTTCGAGCGCCTTCTCCACCTTCTCGCCTGCGACCTCAGCCACCACCTTCACCTTGCGCGCAGACGATGCTGCCACAGAGCTCTTCACGATGACATCGGCATACTCAGTAGACGGCAGCGGGAGGTCGGTGATGACTTGGGTATCGCCAATGGTCACGCCGTCAGACACGACAAGTTCCACATCCTGCCAGAGGCCAATGTTCCTGTCCCTGATACCAGGCACCCAGTCCCAGCCCTCCGAACTGATGAAGGTAGGGCCGTCCAGGCAGAGCTGGCCTCCGTTAGGGCCTCGTCCAGACACGGATGACTGCTCATGAGGAATACCAGGGTTGAATGGAGGATAGATGTGCACTGCGATATGGTTCTCAGCCTTTGCAAGGGCTGTGATATCAAATCTTCCCCTTACAAATGCGCCCCTGATGCTTCCAGCCTTCGTACCATTGACCCAGACATCAGCCATGTAGTTGATGCCCTTGAAGAGAATCTCCACCTTCTTTGACGAGAGCTGCTCAGCGGTAAGGGGCAATTCTGCAGTGTACCACCAGTCCTGACGACAGAGCGACTCTGGGATAGCCATGTTGTTCACTCCGAAGTAAGGGTCTGGATACACGCCACGCTTCACCAAGGTGGTGAGGACGGTTCCTGGCACTACAGCATTGTACTTATCACCCTGTCCGGCGATGAAGGTATCGCCAGACATGAGTGTCCATCCATCCCTGATGGCCCATGTACCATGTGCTACAGGAACGAGATTAACAGGCTGAGCCTGATATGGTTCCACTTCGGGAAAGACGATTTCAGCCCTGCTGGTAGGAAGCGAAGAAGGGTCTTGTGGAACGACAAGACCCTTATTGCTTGAAATCATCTGCCTGTGAGGCTGAGCAAGCGCGATGACAGAAATAGTCGCCATCAACGCTACGCTTATGATTCTTGATTTCATAGATTAACGATAAAGAGTTTCTCCTGATGTGCTTTAAGCTTGACTTTCTTGACCTTGGCAGGCTTGCAAAGCGCTACCTTCTCGATGTCATACTCTGCGACCTGTGCCCACTCACTGTGTCCAGCGAGTTCGGTGACAGTCACAGCCTTGTCGGAGTCATTGAACAAGTAAACGAAAAGCTTGTTTCCACACTTGACTGCATGGCACTCAGCATTCGCTACAGGGATGGTGACATTCTCGAAGCTGCCCTTGCCCTCTGCAAGCATCATGTCCGAGATCTCGCGTACAGGCTTGAAGTACTTCATCATGTCGCGGTCCTCGAAATACTCCCACCACCAGCTCATAGGAGTGACTGGGGTCGAGTAGAACAGACCGTACCAGAGGCCACGTCTGAAGTCCCAGTCCATGCCGTCTGCGAAGTCATTGAAGTTCTGAGACCAATCCCACTCGTATGAGAACTCGCCGATGATGTATGGCTTGCCATGGGCGGCCTCATACTTCTGGATGGTACCAGGAATGGAATTGGTAGCTTTATAGATATGCTTCTGGTTGATGTCCATGTCAGGCACGTCGTTCATGCCCTTCACGTCGCGATGCGAGATGGAAGTGGTCACGATGTGCTTGTATGGGTCGAGAGCCTTGAGGTACTTGCTCATCTCAGCATGCCACCTGGTGATGTCCTCGTGAGGGATAGGGTTCTTGCGGTCGCTGAACTGGATGTTGTCGACCTCGTTGAAGAACTCCCACATGCCAATGGACTCGCTGTATCCCCAGCGTGCCACGATATAGCGGAGGCGGTTCTGATGCTCAGCCTTCGCGGCATCGGTAGCGAAGAAATCGCGGTTTGTACGCGCCTCGCCGGCACCCATGCAGAGCATCACCTTGATGCCGAGCTGCTCGCAGAGCTCCATCATATGGTCGAGGCGCTGAACCGCGCTCTCGTTGATAGGCTCGGTGGTAGGAGTGTAACGGAGGTTGTTGAAATGGTCCTTCTTGTCGATAGGGAAGTTCCATCCGTTCACCCATACCCTTATGAAGTTTCCACCGTTCTGTGCGAACAGAGGAAGCATATAGTCGTAGTTATACTTCTCATGCTTCTCGTGGAGAGCCTTGAAGAACTTGGAGTCGTCGTTTGCACGTGACTCCCAGCAGATGTTCTCGCCGATACCACGGAAAAGATCACCATTGTCATACTTGAGTGTCCAGTTGTCATTGACACTCAGCATGCCTTGGCGATCGCTGGCGGTAACCTTGATAACTCCGCCTGCGCCAGCGCTCTCGAGCGCGCCCTTCTCCTTGTAGATGAAGGTGTAGGAATAGGTTCCGACCATGCGTGGGGTGAAACGAGCCTCCCATGTAGAAAGTTCGCCTGCCTTTCCAGTCTTGTGGAAGCATGGCAGCACAAGTGTAGAACCGTCTGGAGCGGTGATCACCATATCGAGGGTGACTTCCTGCTGCCTGTATGGGTTCTCCCAATTGCCCTTGAGGCTGACCTCAAAGTCAGCGCGGGCATACTGCTCCACTGCACCCTGTGGTGCCGAGCAGTTCATTATCTGCGCACTCGCAGGGACAAAAGCCACTGCGAGCGCTGCAAATACTGAAACAATAGTTTTATTCATTACGGCTATTTTCTATTAAAGATAGGCCTTCATAGCGTCTACATCAAGCTTGATCACCACCTCGCTGGCATCCTTTGAGAGCTCGTACTTGGTAGGATTTGTGATGTCGACACAAAGAACATATACCTTGCCTGAAGCTGCCTGGAGGGCACTCTTCTGGAGCTCAAGATATACAGTGGTAGAGTTCTTGTCACCAGGAACGGTGGCCTTGAGAGGGAGTGAATACATAGCATCTGGCATCACCTCTGCACCCATGGCCTTGGCCTGCTCAGCAGAAGCTGAAGCATTGGCCTCAAGGTTCACGGTCACATCCTCTGCGTTAAGCTTGCCTGAGCGATAAACGCTCAGGTAAACCTTAACTGCATTCTCCTCTACCTTGAAGTTGTAGGTATAGACATCTGCGCCTGCAGGCACTGCGTATACATTGTCAATGGCGCCGTTTGTCATGGCCTGAGCGATGTATACCACAGCGTTTCCGTACTCCGCGTCGCCGTCACCCTTCTGGCATGAAACAGCAGCAAAAGCGCACAATGTCGCAAGTATGCTGAATAATATCTTCTTCATATTAATAACCCTTATTCTGTTCAAGTGTACCATTTGAGTTCTGGATCTCAGAACGCATGAATGGGAGATAATAATTACGCTCGTTGAAAGTACGTGTAGCGACCTCAACTACCTGGTAGCCACCATTGACCTTCACGCCCTTTACAGGCTGGTTGAGTACCTCCATGGCATCCTTCCAGCGGAGAAGATCCCAGTAGCGGTGATCCTCGAAGGCGAGCTCGATCTGGCGCTCGTGCTTGACAGCTGCTCTGAATGCTGCCTTGGTGGTAGCATTGAGCTTAGGAAGCTGTGCGCTGGCGCGGTTACGAACCATCATGATAGCCTCAGTAGCTGACATTGGATAACCCTCTGGCTTCTCGGTAGGACCGAAAGCCTCGTTCATGGCCTCTGCATAGTTGAGGAGGACCTCAGCGTAGCGGAAAGCAACCCAGTTGTGCTGAGCGGTAGCGCCCTGAGTGAGGTTGAGACCGTCGTTCACGAACTTCTTGAGGTAGTAGCCGGTGCGGCTGGCATTCTTTGTGGTCATGTCATCGCTTCCGCCTACAGTCTGGTCGATGGTACGACCATTCCAGTTAGAGCCATTGTACACGATGGAAGCCTCCATACGTGGGTCTCTGTTTGCGTAAGGATTTGAAGGATCTGCTGCGCCGATGTACTCATACTGAGAAACGAGGTTCTCGGTAGGGCAAGCACCACTATTACCACCTGCAGTAGCGATAGGATAGTTCGCTGCCTCGAGGGTGTTTGAGTTTGAGCTTCTCACTGCGTAGATAGTCTCATTGCTTGAAAGACAATTGTTTCCAAGGAAGTAGTTACGGTAGTCAGCAGCGAGTCCATATCCAAGGTCAGAGTTTGAGATGATGTCAGCGGCTGCCTTTGCAGCCTTCTTCCACTTCTCTACATTGCCCTCTGGGTTATGGAGTGGGCTGGCAGCATAAAGAAGCACGCGAGCCTTGATAGCGAGAGCTGCACCGAGGGTGAAGCGACCGCCTCTGTCGGCGAACTGTGACCAGTCTACTGCAAGCTGATCCTTGTAATTATCGATCTCAGAGATGATGTAATCCACACATTCGTCGTATGAAGAACGAGCTACAGGAACCTTGGTGTCAGACTCGATGATTGGCACTCCACCATACATCTTGATGAGTTCTGCATAGTAATATGCACGAGCGACATGAGCCTCAGCGATCATCCAGCCAAGTGACTGGAGATCTCTCTCGTAGCTGACCTTGTCGTTTGTGATATCACGGTTCTGTGTAAGGATCTGCACACCCTTTCCATCCTTCACATAGTCAAGGAAGAAGTTTGCTGCGCGGATACCCTCATAGTAGTTGTTGTAAAGTCCTGAGATAGGGTTTACGTTCTCGTTGATGATACCCTTGTTGAAGTATACCACATTTGAGGCAGCAGAAGTCTGCTGAGCCTCGTCGGATGCTGTCGCAAAGATGTTTCCATCGATGCGAGAGAAACCGCCTGAAAGTGGAGAGTAGAATGCATAACCGAAATACCACACAGTGCTGCGGTCAGTCTCGATGTACTCGCTCTCGCGATTTGTGTCGATGCTGGTATCAAGGAACTTCTGACAGCCCATTGATGCTCCTGCGATCATGAAGACACTGACTAGATTGATTATTCTATTGATTTTCATCTTGTGCCGTATTTAGATTAGAAATTCATGATAAGACCGAAGGTGTAGGTCTTGAGAGTAGGATAGTAACCGTAGCAGCTCTCTGGGTCGAGACCGTAGTCCTTGAGAAGGCTGCTGATGGTGAAGAGATTCTGGCCACTCAGATAGAGTCTCACGTTCTTGAAGTTGTAACCGAGCTCTACGTTTCTGAGCTTGAGGAAGTCACCATTCTTAACCCAAAGTGAGCTAGTCTGGTAGTTGTTCTGGTTGCTCTGAGTGGTAAGACGAGGATAAGTAGCGGTCTTTCTGGTGTCGATGTTCTCGGTAGGATAGTATGCCCAAGCGCCCTTGGCGATAGGGTATGCATTTCCATTGTCAACGAATGCTACAGTCTGGTTCCAGTTGTCGAGGAGGTTCACTGAGCAAGCAGCTACGCCCTGGAAAAGAGCCTGGAAATCAAAGCCCTTCCAAGCGAGCTTGATGCCTGCGTTGAATGACCACTCTGGGAACTTGGAGTCACCCACTGCTGTCACATCGTTCTGGTCTACGAGGCCGTTCTTGTCGAGGTCCTTGTACTTCACGTCACCTGGCTGTACGCTACCGAAAGCTGGCTGAGGGAGTGAAGAGTTAAGGTTTCCTGCCTCATCGAAGTCGGTGACGTCATAGAAACCATCAGCCATAAGGCCAATGATAGTGCCATAAGGACGACCAGTCTGAGCGTTGAAGTAGTTTGCAGGAGCAACCTCTGACATCTCGTCGATGATGTTTCGTGCGTATGAAACGGCACCATTGACCTCAAATCTGAAGTCACCGGACTTGCCGAACACTGCGCCTGCCACCTCGAAGCCCTTTGAAGTCATTCTACCGATATTTGAGAATGAATACTGCTTGCCGAGATAGCCAAGAACATTGTTATCAAGAGTGAGGATGTCACTTCTCTTGTCGAGGAAAGCGTCAGCGCTTACTCTTACATGGTTGAAGAGCTCTGCGTCTACACCTACATTGTACTTCATGGCCTTCTCTGCGTGTGCGTCAGGATTTGCCTTGAACATTGGCACGAGAGTGGTCTGCCAGGTACCTGAAGTAGCACCCATGTAGAATGCACCGATGTAGCTGTTTGCATAGTAGTCCTTGAAGAGGTATCTACCGTTTGTAGAGTAACCTGAGAGCACGCCAGTAGCGTTTGAGTCAGCAGCACCACTCATACCTGCAGATGCACGGAACTTGAGGAGCTGGACAGCGTCTGAATCCTTGAGGAATGACTCATTTGAAGCGATCCAAGCGCCTGCCACTGTAGGGTAGAATGCCCACTGGTGACCTGGAGCGTAAGCGTCGTTTCCGAAGTATGAGAACATTGCATCGAGGACATAGCGATTGTCGTAGCTGTAGCTAGCGAGGCCATTCCAGTTTGCGTAGTGATACTTGTAAGAGAAGCGACCGTCGCCGCTGTATGCTGAGAGGTGCATGCCGGTCATGGCGGTAAGGTGGCTCTTGCCAATGTTTCCGTCATATCCGAGGGTCACGCGACCCTGCTTCCAGTCCTCCATACCGTTTGAGCCGTAGCCGCTAGCGGTGATGGTAGTAGTCTCATTGGTAGTGGTTCTCTCGCCATTGAAGTAGCGTGCATAGTCCTTTGACTTGCTGAAGCCGCTGGCTGTGTGGCTGTTGAAAGAGAATGACTCCTCAAGGTAGAGGCCCTCGAGAATGTCGTCGAGGCGTTCCTTGATAGAGAAGTTACCCTGGAGGTTTCTGTACTTAGCGTGATTCCAACCGAGAGCGGTGATAGAACCGTAAGGGTTGTTTGGATAAACAGCTGTACCAGAGAAGTTCTCGCCCTTCTCATCATCAAACACATTGTAGATGTTTGAAGGATACTTAGCCACATCCTGCATGAGCTGGCTGATAGAGTAGTTTGGACGGTTTCTGAACTCGATACGTCCACCGAGATCCACCTTCACCTCGAAAATCTTGAGGATGTTGAAGTCAAGGTTTGCACGGAGGTTGAACTTCTGGTATCCGAGGTTCTTTGCCTGGTCGCTATTCTCTACATTGAGGAAGCTGCTGCTATTTACATAGCCGAGGTCCACATTGAACTTGGCGTCCTTGCTACCACCATTGAAGATGATGTCGCCGTCCGCGTAGTTGCCCGCGCCCTTGAAAACCTGATCGTACCAGTCTACATTCACGCCCTTGCCGCTCTTGTAAGCAGCGAGCTGATCAGCAGAGTAAGCAGGAGCCCATGACATACCATTGTCATTTGACACTGCCTGGTTATAGAGATTTGCGTACTCGTATGAGTCAAGAGGCTTGTTGATGTTTGAAGGGGTCTGCACACCGTAGCGTACGCGCGCCTTCACGCTTACAGGACCTTCCTGACCACGCTTTGTCTTGATCACAATCACTCCGTTTGCGCCTCTCTCACCATAAAGTGCGACAGCGGCTGCATCCTTGAGGACTGATACGCTCTCGACCTCTGAAGGAGAGAGTGTGTTGAGGTAGACCATGTTCACCTCGAAGCCATCTACGAAGATCTTCGCAGAGTTGTAGTTTCCAGAACCGTAGCTACCTACGCCACGGACAAGAAGCTGCGCTCCGTTGTTGTCGATCTCGCCTGTTCCCTGTACCACAGTAAGTCCTGGGAGCAGACCGACCAGTGCATTGGTCAGACTAGTGGATGACACCTTGTACAGCTCCTCACCGGAAACGGTAGAGACAGCCGCTGTGGTCTGTGCCATCATTGAACCTGCGATGAGCAGGCCAGCACCGAGCGATACTATATGTTTAAATACTTTCATATTCCTACTACTTAACTATTAATAACCAGGGTTCTGAACGAGGGTTCCCTTGTTGATCTCACTCTGAGGGAATGGCTCAAGGAACATTGCTGGACTCCAGAATGAGTTGTATGCCACTGCATCCCAGTATGTATCGATGGTAGAAGCAGCGTAAGGCCACTGTGAACCAGCCTTGATATTGAACTGGAGCATTCTCATCGCACCACCGCAGATACCATTGCCGATATCCTCGCGCTTCCAGTGCTTAGAAGCGAAGTATCTGTTTCCGTTCTCCTGGAAGAACTCGATGTAGTACTCTCTCTGGATGATCTGTCTGAGCTTAGCCTGATCTGTCTCTCTGATTGCAGGAAGACCAGCTCTCTCGTGAACCTTGTTAAGGTTCTGGAGTGCCTTGGCGCTGTTGCCATACTCATTGTATGCCTCTGCAAGGTTAAGATAGATCTCAGCCATACGGAAGAGAGGTGGTTCGAACCAAAGGCGTGAACCAGCCTTGTAGTAGAACTTGCAGCGCTCACCGCAGCCCTTGTTCTCATCGATGGCATTAGGGAATACATCACCCTTGTCCATATCTGCTGAGTAGCCACCGCGGCTCCAGCCGATGTTCTGCCAGTTGTAGATACCTTCGTTGTTCATGGCATCGTGACCGCCGAACTTGATGTCAGCGAGAGCACGTGGCTCAATCTTGGCGATATTTGCGATCCAGTTTGCACCAGCGCGTGGAGCGGCATCACCAATCTTTGGCCATGAAAGCTCAGTACCATCTGCTGCATAGTAGTTCTCAAGCATGTTTGTGAGGACACCACTGCAGTCGGTATCGTATCTGTTTGAGTTCTGGTTAGGCGAGCAGTTGATGAAGTTCGAGAGTGCGTTGTAGTCCTGGTTGTTCTTGAATGCAAGGATAACCTCAGGATTTGAAGGCACTGAAGTAGCAGTAGCGTAATCCACGAATGGATTGTCTGAATCGATAAGATAGAAGCCAGCAGCATCAGCCCATGAGAGCACAGCCTCATTGGCAGCGATAGCTGCATTCCAACGCTCCTTGTCAGCATTTCCGTAGCAGATCATGGTATTGTTCTCTGCATTTGCCATGCTGAGGTAAGGGGTAGCGCTGTTGAAGAGTGGACGGGCTGCATACTGGAGCACGCGAGCCTTGATAGAGAGAGCGGCACCCTTGTTGATGCGGCCAATGTTTGCGTCATCCCACTTGGTAGGAAGACCTTCTGCAGCCTCATCACAAAGACGGCTGATGAACTCTACCATCTCTGCTATAGTCGCGCGGCCTCTGGAGAGGTCATCGCTTGCCTGGAAAGTACCTTCTACGATAGGAACTCCACCATAACGGTAGAACATACCCATGTATCTGTAAGCCACGAGAGCCTTAGCCTCTGCCTTGATGGTAGCCTTCTCTGCATCGGTCATATCTACGCACTCATCGATATGCTCGTAGAGAGCCCAGCACTCACGAATCTTCTTGAAGTTGTTTGCGTAATGGTCAGCACCTGCATCAGAACCATCTGTACCGTTCACGGTAAGACCAGACTGTGAGATGAAGTAGCTTCCATGCCAGTTGTAACCACGGCCTACCTCGCCGGAAATTGCTCCGAGGGTACAGTGGCCAATACCCATATCGCCTGGCCAGCCATGCAGAAGGACATCTCTGTAGCAAGCCATCAGGGCCATTGTGGCGTTCTTCTTTGAACCGTACACAGCGTCGCTGTCCACTGTACCGGTGGTGTCAGGCTTCTCAAGGAAGTAGCTCTGGCAAGCGCTCATGGAAACAGCAGCGAGTGCAACGAGAATTATTCTATATAATTTTTTCATACTCTCTAATGTTTAGAATCTCAAGCTAACACCGAAGGTGAGGATCTTGGTAAGAGGATAGATGTATGTGCTAGCATTTGTAGCCTCTGGATCGATGCCGTAAGGAGTGAGCTCGTTGTCAAAGGTGTATACATTGTTAGCATTCATGTACAGGCGGAGAGCGTCGAGATGAGCTCTGCTGAGAACACCTCTCTTGATGTCGAAGGTGTAACCAAGCTCGATATTCTTAAGCTTGATGTGGTTTGTAGACTTGAGCCAGTAGTCACTGGTAAGGTAGTTGTTGTGGCTGTTGTCTGCGCTCCAAGCGACTCTAGGATAGGTGATTTCCTCACCAGCCTTGAATCTCTCCTCTGTCCAGCGACCGTCGTACATCCACTTCCAAGCGTTACCGGCATTCTTGTAGAATGGAATGGTGTAACCGCTGTTGAGGTAGAATGAACCGCCCATTGAACCTGTAAAGAGAACCTTGAGATCAAAGCCCTTGTATGCGAGCTGACCCTTGAGGTTGAAGTGATAGAGAGCGTAGTTTGGATATCCGATAGGAGCGACATCGTTCTGGTTGATCATACCATCACCATCAAGGTCCTTGTAACGGATGTCACCGAGGGTAGCCTTGTTTGCGGTGTAGGTGTTGTAAGGACGAGCAGCAAGCTCCTCAGGAGTGTTGAAGAGGCCGTCGCTTACGAGACCGAATCTCTGACCGATAGCGAAACCAGTCTGGTTCATCCAAGGATAAGGGTTAGAAGCCTCAGCCTTGTAGATGATCTTGTTTCGAGAGTAGCTCATATCAGCAGCGAGAGTGTAGTGCCAATCACCCTTGTGGTCTGTCCAGTTAAGTGAAAGCTCATAACCCTTGTTCTGAGTGATACCCACGTTTGCAGGAGGTACTGCGCCAGCGTCCACACCATAGATTGCAGGGATGATACCGAGGGTGGTGAGGATGTTGTCACGCTTCTCGAAGAAGTAGTCGAAATCTACTGAGAATCTGTTTGCGAAGAACTTTGACTCGACACCGACGTCATACTTGCGAGCGCGCTCCCAAGTGATGTCTGGGTTACCGATAGTTCCCTCACGTGCACCTGAGAAGTAAGTACTGGTGCTTGATCCATCGGTCTTTCCGATATAGTAACCGGTACCATTGATGGTGTAGGTGTTAGGGAGGTAGTAGTAGCGACGGCTACCACCGAGACGGTCGTTACCGACCTCACCGTAAGAACCTCTGATCTTGAGGAAGGTGAGAACGTCGTTCTTAGGGAACCAAGGCTCGAGTGTAGGCACCCAACCAGCTGAGATAGCTGGGAAGAGGCCGAAACGCTTGCCCTCTGCAAACTGCTCAGTTCCATTGTAACCGAGGTTGATCTCGGCCATGTATCTATCAGCGTAGTTGTAAGTCACACGACCAACGAAACCCATGATACCTGAAGGTACGTGGTATGAGTCGCTAGGCATGGTGTACTTTGAAGCCTTTCCGAGGAGGAGGGCTGAAACATTGTGCTGACCGAATGACTCTGCCCAGTCGAAACCGCCCTCGATGTAGAGCTTGTTCCAGTTTGAGTAGCCCCATGAGTTGAATGAGCCGCTACCGATGCCGCCGCCGAAGAAGTCGAGGACATTTGGATCCTTAGGATTTCTCTGAACGTGGTATGAAGGGAGGCTAGGAGAGTAACTTACGAAACGGTTGTAGTTGTCCTGATATGAAACCAACGCATGAGCATTGAGGTTTGGAAGGAGATAATCCATCTGGTGAGCCACCTTGATGGAGTTGTCAAGCAGTGAGTTGTAAACGGTACCGGTACCTGAAACCAAGAGGTTGTAAACAGGGTTCTGGAAACCAATGCTTGAGTTCATCTTCTTTGCGAGTGGGTTCTGTGCTGAACCTGCCACACCTGCGAAACCGCTGACGAGCTTACCGTCTACGATACCTGGAGAAATAGCAGGGTTACAGTCATAGATGTACTGCATGATGATCTTATAACGAGCCGAGAGATCGTATGCATCTGCGCCGGTACCAGGACCGGTGGTCTCACCGAACTGACCGGCTGAGCTGATGCTCACCTTCACATTCTTGGTAACGTCGATGTCGAAGTTCGATCTGAAGTTATAACGGCTGAACTGTGATCCAGTGTTTGAACCATAGTAAGAAGCAGCGTTTGTGACACCATCCTGGTGGAAGTAACCGAATGATACGAAGTACTTCACTCTGTCGGTACCACCGCTCACGTTGATGTTTGCCTGATACTGAGGAGCTACCTTGTTGAACTGCTCCTTGTAGAGATCGTGAGAGGTGTAGTAGAGAGCTGGAGAATCCTGGAGAGACTTCTTCTGGGCGGCTGAGAGATTCGACATGGCCTCAACCTCCTGAGGGGTGTAATCACGGTTGTTCTTGAACTTCCACAGATCGTAATCGTCGAAGATGTAAGAGCTGAGCGCCTCATTTCCTGCGTAGCTTCTCTGCTCGTTGCGGATAGCCTCGTTACGAAGGAGTGCCCACTCATAAGAGGTGGTACCCTCCTGGAGGTTGGTCGCAGCGGTGAGACCGTAGTTTCCAGAGAATGAGATTACAGGCTTGTTCTGAGCACCTCTCTTGGTGGTAACGATGATGACACCGTTTGCACCACGCACACCGTATACAGCAGTAGAAGATGCATCCTTGAGGACAGATATACCTGCGATTTCGTTAGGGTCAATGGAGTTGAACTCGGCAAATGCCTGCTCAGAAGCCTGCTCCACACCGTCGATGACGATGAGAGGTGAGCTTTCTCCATAGGTCGAAATACCACGGATGTAAATGTCGGCAGCATTACGTCCAGGCTCACCGGAGGTCTGGAGACCACCGACACCAGGAGTGTTACCCAAAAGGGCATTGGCAATGTTTGCTACAGGTGTAGAAACCAATGCGCTACCGTTCACTGAAGAAATGGCACCGGTGACATTGATCTTCTTCTGGGTCGCGAACGCAGTCACGACTGTCTCCTGAAGAAGCTCGTTATCCTCTTTGATGAGGACCTCGATGCGTGTTCTTCCTTCTAATGCGACCTCTTGTGTCTGATAACCGATAGATGAGATGACGAGTGTAGCGCCTTCCTTTACCTTGAGGGCGAACTCACCATCCACGTCGGTAACAGTACCATTGGTAGTGCCCTTCTCTATGACGGTCACTCCAACTGCAGGTCCGATCTGATCCTTTACGACACCGGTGACGTTGACTGTCTGAGCGGAAGCGCTCAGAGAGAACAACATCGACAGCACGAAAGTGCAGATGATGGATAGTTTCTTGAAATTAGACATATTGAATCAATTATTATTTGTCTGTTTATTTGACTGCGTAACCTTCTGGCATTGTGTACATATCAGGAAGATCCTTGCTGAAGAAGCTCTCTGGATCAGAGTACATGGTCCTGAAGTCATTCTCTGAAGAGTGGCCCTTGAATACGGAGTAGTAGTGCTTGTCGCTTTCATTGGTACCGACATACTTGTTTCTCCACATCACCACCATGCAAGGGCGTGTGCCCCTCACTGGTTCAAGGATGTTCGTGGTCCAGTAGTTCTGAAGAGTGAATGACTCCTGTCCGTCCTCTGTGACGCCGCAAGGCTTCTTCTTCTTCTCAGCCCAGCCAGAGAGTGCATTGATATACACCTTGAAGGCTGATGGATTCAGGCCCTGATAGCAATCGATACCCATGAAATCCACATACTCATCGCCAGGCCAGCGGTACACGATGCGGCCATCGGCCTCCTCGTTTGAGTACCAGCTATCCATCTGCGGAGAGATCGCGTAGAGGAAGTTGTGTACTCCCTTGGTATCGCGAAGGTAGTTCACCGTGAATCTCCAGAATGAGATGAACTCATTTTCTGTGGTACACTTGCTACCCCACCAAGACCAGCTCTGGGTATGCTCATGATATGGGCGAAGGATGATAGGAACCAGTCTTCCCTTGGAATCCTTGAGGTTAAGAGCGAAATCAGCTAGGTTATCCAACCACTTGATGTACTTGGCTCTGGTGGTGGTGCCTTCCTTGAGAATCTCGCTGACGACCGTGGTCTTGGAGTTGTCCCAAGAATCACTGCCAGTGAGAGGGTTGTCAAGGTGCATCACTGCGAGAATGACCTCGCCGCGCTCCCTTGCTTCAAGGATGACTCTTCTTCTGATCTTATTTTCATTGCCGTTTACGCCATCGCGTGCGATGGTCGCCAGATCCACACTGAACACTGCTGGATAGTCACCGCAGACGTCCTTGGTGTCCGAACGGCCTGGCTCATTATACCAGTAACGTCCATACCAAAGGTCATCGTGATGACCAAACATGAATCCCTTTCCACCTATGTTATATAGGTTAGCGAAAAGCGCCTTCGTCTCGTCTGTGGCGTTCTTGTCCACAATGCTGAGAGTGATGTCAGGGTTTGGATTCACATCCTGAGAGACAGTCACCGACTTGTTATAGTACTTGTCGCTCTTGTCTACCACCTTGATGGTCGCTGTACGCTTTGTGACGGAAAGGTTCTTCTCCACGCTGAAAACGAGCGATGACGATGTGCTCGCAGACTCATCAAGAGTGAGCCAAGATGCGTCTACGCTGGCCGAGAAGGCGAAATTTGCCTTCACACCCAGCTCGAACGACGTCGCATCCCATGCGATGGTCTCGCTTTCAGGTGTCAATGTCAATGTCCTGGCGTCCACTTCCTGCTCTGTATCAGGCTGTGGCTTCTCGCCACATGCCACTATCAGGAGCGCGATGGACAGTATGACCGGAAACTTACGCATCTGTCGACTTAGAATTTATCGTTATGGTCTGCAAGTGGCTGGTCACCGAGCTTGACCATTGTCCAAATGGTCTCACGGATGTTGTCCACCATCCAGCGGGTATCAGGCCAGTTGTTGTCCACAACCCAGTCTGTGTGGGTGAATGTACGTGTCCAAGCCATGTTGCCAATGCTGAAGTCCTTACCCTCGTGAGAGTAGCTACCTGCAGAAAGCTGGTTAACCTTGTACAATGGTGTAGTGTAGCCTGTATCCTCCTTAGCGAAGATCCAAAGGTCGCCATTGACGTCTTTCTTCCAGCGGCTGCCGCCTACAGGGATGATTCTGTAGTATGCATTCACATCATATGTATTATTATATGAATAGTTTGCACTCAAACCATCTGCGCCTGCGTCGTTAACGATAGTTCCATATGTCTCGCCAGTCTCGCTGTCCACCTCGGTGAGCATGAAGCTGACTACGTTGTCCTCCTCGTCTGCAGTGGTGTAGCCACCACCCCAGTGCCAAGACTTATCCATGGCGGTAGACATAACGACTGCATCTGGCCAACCACCGATGATGAGCATCGATGACTTAGGAGCACCGCCGTCGAGAATACCTGCCACTGGATCGTGGCCATAGGTGCCGACAATAGGATCGAGGAACTCAGAATAAGTGATAGTGTACTCACGGGTCTCGCCGTTGTATGCGGTCACCGTGAATGTGGCTTTACCGGAACTGAGGTCAATGGTATCGCCTGGCTTGACAGAACAAGTAGGGCAATACTGGCTCTCAGGGAACTCAAACGAGAGAGAGACCACCTTCACTTTCTTCAGGTCAAGGCCTCCGGTCACGAGCTGCACAGAGACAGAACCCTGATCGTCATGGCGCCAATCGTTGGAGATGGTAGCCGCGCCGACCTGCTTGTCAAGTCTGACGTCCACCGGTGTCCTCTCACGGAGCCAAGGATCCACAAGTTCTGCAGTATTGCGAGGTTCCTCCTGGCAAGCGCTGAAGCTTACGAGGGTTCCCGCAACACACAAGAAATGCAAGATTTTTTTCATCATATTTGGGTATTAATTTGGTTACATTTTAATGCATACAAATTTAATATGTATTTGTATCCCTTAAATATGTAATTTTACCCAATAATGATGCAAATTTGACTTAAACGAATTAGATAAACTTTTTCTGCTTCAGATAGACCTCTCTAAACTCTGTCGGAGTGAGGCCTTTTTTCTTCAGGAAGATACGGTTGAAATTCGCCATATTATTGAAGCCGCAAGCATAGGCGATCTCGGAAACCGGCATCATGGTATCGATGAGAAGACGGCACACATGACCCAGTCTTACGTTGTTTAGAGAGTCGATGAAATTCACTCCCGTATGGAACTTGATATAGCGGCTAAACGCGACTTCAGTCATGTTCGCTATCTTAGCTACATCGCTGAGTGTCACTTTGTTCTGATAATTCTGATTAATATAATCAAAGACTCTTTCTATCCTTCTGGAGTCAGACGAAACGCTATCACGCTGGAAGGCCGAAGAAGACAGCAACCTCCTGTCCGTGGCATTCGCCAGCTCATTCAGGATACCGAGGAATTCAAGGTAGGAATTAAAGTCCGCAGTATCTGTCTCGGAAAGAGCCATGAGCCTTCCAGCCATGGCGTACGCCACATTTGGAGAGAAAAGGACACCGCGCTTCACGTCCTCGAACAGTTTACGCATAGAGGACATCTGGTTTCTCTGCAGGAAAGACTCCTCAAAAAGGGATGGATTGAACTGTAGGGTGACCTCAGTGACGCCAGAGAATGTCTTTCCGTTATTGAACCATCCATGAGGCAGGTTCGGTCCCACGATCACCAGTTCGGCGCCACACATGTCCTCAACACTATCACCAACAATTCTTTGCGCGCCAGCGGCATTAAAGAGCAGATTAAGTTCTATCTCTGGGTGAGAATGGAGCGGAAAGTCAAATCCCGTCTTCAGTCTGTTGAAGATCATGAAACAATCCCCCTGATTCAGCGGGGTAACTTCTCTCAAAATTTCCATAAACTCGATTTTTCTCGCCACAAAGGTATATTTTATTTTGATAAAAAAGTATCACTAAAACATATTTTATTTAAATAACTTTGATTGCTTAAAAATATCATTAGCTAAGAAAAGCATGAAAAAAGTCATCCTTACAGCGATAATACTCGCCTTAGTATCTGTAAATCAGACACTTGCGCAAACAGTCGACGTTTGCCTCACCACTCGTGACCGCTCGTCCCTAGTCGAACTCATGCCTGGAAAATTAGCTTTTTCGGCTGAAAATTCAGGAAAGGACCAGTGTATCGTCGTCGACGACCAGCAGAGCTTCCAGAGCGTAGAAGGCTTCGGCTTCGCCCTTACCGGAGGTAGCGCTGAGCACCTTATGGGGATGACCAAGGAAGTGAGGATGCAGACCCTCCGTCAGCTCTTCGGCCACGAGCCAGGACAGGCTGGCATCAGTTTCATCCGCCTCACCCTGGGAGCGTCCGACATGAACAGCTTCGTTTTCTCTTACGACGACATGCCTGAGGGTAAGGAAGACTTCAAGCTCAAGCATTTCTCCCTCGCCCAGGACCTCAACGACGTAGTGCCTGTGATGCAGGACATCCTCACCATAAACCCAGACATCAAGGTCATGGCTTCACCATGGTCCGCTCCGGCATGGATGAAGGAGAGCAAGAACGTACGCGGCGGAAAGCTCCGCAAGGAGTGCTACGACGTATATGCCGAGTACTTCGTGAAGTACGTCCAGGCCATGAAGGAAAAGGGCATCACCATACACGAGCTCACCATCCAGAACGAGCCTCTGAACTCCCGAAACACCCCAAGCATGCCTTGGTCGCCTCAGGACGAGGCCGAGTTCATTGGCAAATACCTGGGACCTAAGCTTGAGGCTGCCGGCCTCGACACGAAGATCATCCTCTTCGACCACAACTGCGACCGCCCAGACTACCCTCTCACCACCCTGCTTGACGCAGACGCCGACAAGTACACCCACGGCATCGCATATCACCACTACGCTGGCGACATGTCTGCCATGACATACACCCACATGGTGCGCCCTGACAAGGGCATCTACTTCACAGAGCAGATGACCACCGAGCGCCCAGGCAGCCCTGAGATCGCCATTGCCCCTAGCTGCAAGCGTCTCATCGTGGACATCATGAGAAACTGGAGCCGCAACGTAGTGCTCTGGAACCTCGCTGCAGACTCCCTCAACGACCCTCATACCGACAACGGTGGATGCTCTATGTGCCAGGGAGCCATCACCATTGACAATGGTAAACTCACCTCGCTGAACATCGCCTACTACGTCATCGCACAGATCGCGCAGTTCGTGCCAGCAGGCTCAGTCAGAGTCGCTTCCACATCACCAGAGGACCCTGCCCTCAAGCTCTTCGAGGATGAGCAGGCACCTGGCGTCTACAGACTCGTGTACGCTCCTCACAGCGGCGTGCTGCCAAATGTGGCATTCAAGACCCCAGAAGGCAAGACAGTGCTCCTCGTCGCAAATGACAGAGGCCAGCGCAGCATGGTCAAGATTCAGTACAATGGAAAATACGCTATCTCCTGGCTAGATGCGGGCTCAGTAGCGACTTACATTTGGTAACTATGAAAAGACTTGTAACAATCCTACTTCTCTTCTCCAGCCTCGTAGCTGGAGCGCAAGGCTTCTCGACCAGTGGCTGGTGGAAGCCTGCTGGCGACAAATTCTCACCTGTGGTGCATCCAGACCGCAGCGTGACTTTCCGTATCAATGCCCCCGAGGCAAAGACTGTGCAGCTTCTCTTCGGCGAGGGCAAGCAGCAGAAGGTTGAAATGAGCAAGGAGGACAATGGTGTCTGGAGCGTAACCATCTCACCTGTAGCTCCTCGCACCTACGAATATAGCTTCATCGTGGACGGCGTCAAGACGCCTGACATGAAGAATCCTGAGATAAAGTCTGGTACAGAGATCTACGGAAGCGTTCTGCACGTGCCAGGCGACAAGCCTCTCTACGACGAGCTTGTGGAGAGCGGAAGCCAGGTGGACATCATCAAGTACAAGTCGTCTGCGCTCGGCACCGTGCGCAAGGTATATGTATATGTACCAGCTTGTTACTATGAGAAAAAGAACATGAAACTCCCTGTTCTCTACCTTCGTCACGGAGGCGGAGACAGTGAGAGCAGCTGGGTGAACAGCGCCTATGCTGACAATATAATGGACAACCTCATTGCCTCAGGTGCGGCGAGGCCAATGCTCGTGGTCATGACGAATGGAATGACCGACGGAAGCTGGGCCGGCGGAAGCACCCCGGAGGGCATCCAGCTGCTGGAGAAAGAGCTCCTCAGCGACGTGATCCCTCTCGTGGAGAGCCGCTACAGGGTGCTTCCTGGCGCACAGAACAGAGCCATTGCCGGCCTTTCAATGGGCGGCGGACAGGCGTATGTAATAGGTATGCGCAACCCTGACAAGTTTGCCTACATCGCAAACTTCTGCGCAGGCATCACCGCCGATGCGGCATTTGACCATGCAGCATACGGCATCACCAGCATCAATGACGCAGCCTCTTTCAATGCACAGAACAGGCTCCTATGGATTTCTTGCGGCACCCTTGACCCTCGTTACGAAGGCACCAAGGCCTTTGTCGCAAAGCTCGAGGCGCTCGGTCTTCACCCAGAATACCGCGAACTCGTATATGACCATGAATGGGAGTTCTGGAGACAGCAGCTGCGCGACCTCGCTCCGAAGCTTTTCCAGAAGACACCTTCCACCGCCAAGTCTAGACACGAGGCCGCTGCCCCACAGAAGAAAGTGACACTCAGCATGGTAGACCCTAAGGCCACCGAGCGCACCAAGGCGCTCTACGCAAACCTCTGGCTCATCCAGCAGCATGGAGTGATGTTCGGTCATCACGACTACCCTTCTTACGGCATAGGCTGGAAGGGCGACCCTGGACGCAGCGACGTGAAGGACATCACCGGCGACCATCCAGCCGTGTACAGCCTCGACATGCATGGCATCACACCTGGTAAGATAGAGCTCATCAAGCGCACCTATCACGAGGGTGGCGTCAGCATGCTTGTTTGGCACCAAGACAACCCTCTTACCGAGGGCCCTGGACAGCAGTATCCTGCCGGCACAGCTTGGGACAACACCAAGTGCGTGGACCAGATCCTCACCGAAGGTTCGGCACTTAACATAAAATATAAGGAGCGCCTCGACAAGGTAGCGGACGCGCTTCTCGCCATGAAGGACGACGACGGAGAGCCTATCCCTGTTATCTTCCGCCCACTCCATGAGCACACTCAGGCGTGGAACTGGTGGGGTTCGAAGGCCACTACCGATCAGGAGTTCATCAGCTTCTGGAGATTCATCGTAAGCTATCTTCGCGACATCAGAGGCTGCCACAACGTCATCTACGCCATCTCGCCACAGATGGACGCAGTATATGACGATGCCGAAGGGCGTATCCTCTTCCGCTGGCCAGGCGACCAGTGGGTGGACCTCATCGGTATCGACTGCTACCATGGAAGAAACTACAAGGCCTTTGAGGCCAATGTCAATGCTCTCGAGCATGTAGCTATCATGAAGAACAAGCCTGTAGGTGTCACCGAGACCGGTCTTGAGAATCACCATCATGCAGACTACTGGACTCACGATGTGCTCCCTTACCTGAGAGGCAAGCGCATCAGCATGGTTACCGCATGGAGAAATGACAACCCTCGCCATGCTTACGGTCCATACCCAAGCGACGCTACAGCCGAAGACTTCGAGATGTTCTACGAGGATGATTACACCATCTTCCAGCAGGATCTCCCAAACATGTACAAAATGCCAAAGAATATCAAAGTAAAGTAATAATCAATCCATTAATCACATGAAAAAGTATTTGAACATCACGCTCGCACTCCTGGCTATGTCAGTCGCAGTAGTAGCATGTCGTACCACGGACCCATTGGCACCGGATGACAGCAAGATCCAGCAGGGAGAGCAGAAGCCTGAGGAGCAGGTAGTGGATTTCACTGCCGTTCTCGAGTCCACAAACAAGACAGCTTGGACAAATGGCGAGGAGATCCTCCTCTTCGACGGTCAGACCAAGACTGTGAAGGTATCTGCTGCAGGCGCATCTGCCCAGATCAGCGGAGACATTGCAAAGGATGCAAAGGCATACATCGCTTACTGGCCTGCATCAGACAAGCCAGCGCTCAGCGCAGAGGGCATCAAGACCTCTGTTCCTACAGTACAGGCTGCAGCCGAATCCATCGACGGTCTCGTGAAGCTCGTCGCTAGAAGCAACTCACCTAGACTCGCATTCAACGACGTTTACTCTTATGTAGCATTCTCTACAAGCATGGAGAACGTATCAAAGATCGTCTTCACCTCTGACAAGGAGATGGCCGGCGACATCACCATCGGTTTCGCAAATGGCGGAGCTACCATCTCTGGCGCTACATCTAAGAGCATCGAGGTGACTGGACCATTCGAGCCAGGCAAGACATACTATTTCAGAGCGCTCCCTAACTTCAATGGCACCATCACCGGTACCATCACATCGAACGCGAAGGAGTATGAGTTCGAGGGCCTCGCTACAGACTTCATGGTCGGCCAGACCGCAGAGCTTCCTCTCATCTACAAGCCTTGTCCTCTCAAGGGTGTCTACAAGATCAGCCATATCTGGGTATATGGCGGTACAGGCCCTGAGTACGGCGGTGGCGGTGTAAGAGACCTCTTCGCACAGGCAAACCTCTTCGTATCCAAGCTCGGCAGAGGTATCGAGGCTGAGGCTGACAACTACATCGAGGTTCTCCAGGACGGTACCATGTACAACTGGGCTGGCGAGGACGGAAAGAACTCAAGATTCGTCTTCAAGGCAGAGTTCAACAAGAAGCAGAAGGGCTACCCTATCGAGCTCGAGAAGTTCTACCGCAAGCTTCCTAAGGGACAGAGCG
The DNA here is from genome assembly GCA_024398075.1 of Bacteroidales bacterium. GTDB lineage: Bacteria > Bacteroidota > Bacteroidia > Bacteroidales > UBA932 > Cryptobacteroides. The sequence goes on from JAKSJM010000026.1 coordinate 26,799, forward strand.
CAGTAGAGGCTGACGAGGCTGGAAACGTAACCATCACTGACGCTGCAGGAAACCAGACCAAGGGTTACACGATCCCTGCAGGTGAGTATGAGAACAATGGCGGTTCAAAGACCACCATCACCACCATGGCTATCAAGTTTGACATCGCCGGCGGTACTGATGACTGGACAAACATCTACAGTGAGTACGACAAGCTCGCAGCCAAGCCACGCGCAATGTGGATCGAGTTCGAGCCAATGGAGAAGGGCTTTGAGGTTCCTCAGGCAGCAAAGACCACTGAGACTATCCCAGCAGACGAGGTTCTCGATCCAGATGAGCCTATCCATACTTCATTCGACTTCACCAAGCTCCCTGGTTCATGGGGCTTCGACAGCGTCACCTCAGACTGCCAGGTACTCGGTGGTTGCGGTTCTGACCCTGCATTCGTAGGACCTGTAGACAAGTCTTGGGACTGGGATGATACCATCTGGAAGCTCGGAGACGACCTCGTGAACATCTCTATCGAGAATGGCAAGTTCTACTTCAACTACTGGGCTGGTAACGACGGCCAGTTCTGGAACTACACGTGGAAGGCTACCGGTGAGGACCTCTCAAGATTCTATGGTCTCCTTCCTAAGGGCAAGCATGAGGTTACCCTGAACATGGATACTCTCGTAGCTACATTTGACAATGGCACCAAGTGCCAGTTCCTCGTTCCTGGCACATACCAGTTCTCTGAGTTCAAGAAGGAGAAGGTCGTACCAGATGACTGCTGGGCACTCTACTTCGACTTCGGTGCACCTAAGGGCGGTTACCCTGAGAACGACAAGCACTGGACTGACGTCGACAGATTCGTAATGTCTCCTCACGGATACATCATGATCTTCCACAAGAAATAATGACAATGACAGAATTTGAAACAAGATTGAAAAGCCTCAGAGAGCAGCACGAAGAGCTGCTCTCGAGGAAAAACATAGAGCTGGAGGGCAACGGTGTATACTGCCGTTACAAGTACCCTATCCTCACCGGTGACCATGCTCCACTCGAGTGGAGATACGACCTCGACGAGAAGACAAACCCATATCTCATGGAGAGGTTCGGCATCCACGCGGCGTTCAACAGCGGCGCCATCAAGTGGGGTGACAAGTACGTGCTCGTAGTGCGCGTCGAGGCGGCGGACAGAAAGTCATTCTTCGCAGTGGCCGAGAGCCCTAACGGAGTCGACAACTTCCGCTTCTGGGAGCGCCCTATCACCATGCCTGAGTGGGGTGAGCCTGCTACCAATGTCTACGACATGAGACTCACCAGACACGAGGACGGATGGATCTACGGACTCTTCTGCGTGGAGAGAAAGGACCATGACCTCGAGGCTGACCTTTCGGCAGCCACCGCTGCCTGCGGTATCGCCCGTACCAAGGACCTCATCACATGGGAGAGACTCCCTGACCTGAAGTCTCGCTCACAGCAGAGAAACGTCTGCCTGCACCCTGAGTTCGTGGATGGCAAGTATGCCCTCTACACACGCCCTCAGGATGGATTCATCGACGCCGGCAGCGGCGGTGGCATCGGCTGGGCACTCATCGACGACATCACCTGCGCTGAGGTAAAGGAGGAGAAGATCATCAACGCCCGCCACTACCACACCATCACCGAGGTGAAGAACGGAGAGGGTCCACACCCTATCAAGACCGACAAGGGCTGGCTTCATCTCGCACACGGCGTTCGCGGCTGCGCTTCGGGCCTCCGCTACGTCCTGTACATGTACATGACTTCGCTCGAGGACCCTACCAAGGTCATCGCGCAGCCCGCTGGCTTCTTCATTGCCCCTGACGGAGAGGAGTACATCGGAGACGTCATGAACGTCACCTTCGCGAACGGCTGGATTGCCGACAAGGACGGGAAGGTATTCATCTACTACGCTTCATCTGACACCCGCATGCACGTGGCCACATCGACCATCGATCGCCTCGTGGACTACTGCATGAACACTGAGCCAGATGGCCTCAGGACGGGTCTCACAGTAGAAAGATTGAACCGTCTCATCGACAAGAACAAGAACCTATGATCGACCACTACCTTCCTTCTCCCGACCGATATGAGTCGGGCATGATCTACAACAGATGCGGCCGCAGCGGAGTGCTGATCCCTCAGATCTCACTCGGCATGTGGCAGAACTTCGGCAGCACAGCGCCTTACGAGAGATCTAAGGCCATACTTCGTACTGCGTTTGACGAAGGCATCTGTCACTTCGACCTTGCAAACAACTACGGACCTGTATTCGGTTCTGCCGAAGAGAACTTCGGCAAGATGATGGAGACAGACTTCAAGCCATTCCGTGATGAGATGTTCATCTCCACCAAGGCTGGCTGGAGCATGTGGCCAGGTCCTTACGGCGACTTGGGTTCCAGGAAATATCTGATGGCCAGCCTCGACCAGAGCCTGAAGAGAATGCACCTGGACTACGTGGACATTTTCTACTCGCATCGCTACGATCCTAACACTCCGCTTGAGGAGACTCTTCAGGCGCTTGTGGACATCGTACGCAGCGGAAAGGCTCTCTACGTAGGTATCTCAAGCTACCCTTACGAGGCAGCCAAGTTTGCATACGAGTATCTGGAGGCACACGATACGCATTGCCTGCTGAACCAGACGAAGCTGAACATGCTCTACACAGACCCTATCGAGGAGCATATCCTCGAGCTCGGACAGGAAAAGGGAGTAGGTTTCATAGCATTTTCACCACTCGCTCAGGGCCAGCTCACAAACCGCTATCTGAATGGCGTTCCTGCTGGTTCAAGAGGTGACAATGGTACCCTCAAGGGTAGCGTCACACCAGAGCTCGTGGAGAAACTGAACAAGCTCAATGACATGGCAGCGGAGCGAGGCCAGAGCCTCGCGCAGATGGCCCTCTCGTGGGATTTCGCTCAGCCAGGGCTGACATCTGTCATCGTGGGCGCGAGCTCAGTGGAGCAGCTGAAGGACAGCCTGAAGGCGGTCCACAGCCCTGCTCTCACGAGCGAAGAGCTCACCCGCATAGCTGATATCCTGAAATAGCCGGTTATTTGGCACAAAACGCGCTATCCGCATAGCGCGACTCTCATACAGCGTGGTTTTCCAGTAGAATCACGCTGTGTTGTTTATCGTGATAAATGCTGAGGCTTCTTTCGCAAATTAACCATATGAAGAAATCGATGTACATAGCCATGGCGATCGCGGCGCTGCTGTCAAGCTGCAGCCCGAAACCACGGCTACTGATGCCAGCAGACGGCATCGAGACCAGCCAGAACATGCCTACCCTCGCCTGGAAGGGCGTCGAGTGCGACTATTACGAGGTCATTGTCAATGACATCGTAGTGGAGAAGGTGCCTGGCTACAAAAGTGCCTGCACGGCGTTCCCTCTCTCGTACGGAGAGAACACCTGGCAGGTGCGCGCAGTGAAGGGCGGCAGCGCCAGGGAGTCGGAGAAGCGCGTGATACGAGTGAGCGACGGCACGCTCTCCCCTCTCCCGCAGCGCAGCCAGCTGCTCCGCGAGGGCTGGGCCGTTCAATCGTCTGCAGTGGTCGGCAGCGGACTTCCAGAAGCCACTGAAGGGTGGTACAAGACCTCTATCCCTGCCACCGTGCTCACAGCGCTTGTGAGAAATGGAGTGTATCCAAACCCATACGTGGGCATGAACAACATGCAGATACCTGACTCGGACGATGAGTACAACGAAGAGTATAACCTACTGAAGTTCAGCCACATCCCTGGCGTAAATCCTTGGAAGGACCCATACTGGTTCATGACCCGTTTCACGCTCAGCGAAGAGATCGAAGACTCCAAGCATATAGAACTGAACTTCCGCGAAATAAACTACCGCGCAGACATATATCTGAATGGGCAGCTTCTCGCTGACAGAGAGCAGGCCGTGGGTATGGAAAGGCATCTCCAGTACGATGTGACAGACATCGTGAAGCGTGACTCAGAAAACACCCTCGCTGTGCTCATCTATCCGGTTGACCATCCCGGAAAGCCTGAGGTTGAGCCACTTACGGCACTGGCGAACCCAGGCCAGAACATGGGTGACGGCATGATTTCGCACGATTATGCGAAGTGGGACACCATGGGATGGGACTGGATTCCTGCCGTGCGCGACCGCGACATGGGCATCACCGAAGAGGTGTTCCTCGCAGGTGACGACGGGCTGGCGATGGCCAATGTTTACGTGTCTGCCGAGCCAGACCTTGCCCAGAGTGGCAAGGCCGCGGTAGCTATATCATTGGACCTCAAAAACTTCTCTGACTCGGAGAAAGCCGGCGAGCTTAAACTTTCCATCAAGGGACACGGCAAGGACATAGCACTCAGCAAGCCTTATCAAGTCGCTGCGGGAAGCTGTCAGAGCGTCACGCTCGATGCTAGCGAGTTCGCGGAACTAGAGCTTTCAGACGCGAAGCTCTGGTGGCCAGTCGGCTATGGCGAGCCTGACCTCTACGAGTACAGCCTCACAGCCGACGCCGACACGCAGAGCGGCCACTTCGGCATCAGGAAGGTGGAGTCGCGCATGGGCGCTTCTGCACGCGAGTTCTTCATCAACGGTCGCCGCATCTACCCTGTCGGAGGAAACTGGGTCATCGACATGATGCTGAACTGGACCCCATCCAGGTACGAGAAGGAGGTACTTCTCTCGAAGAACGCCGGCTTGAACATGCTGCGCGTCTGGGGCCCTACGGGTATCGCCCCTGACGCACTCTTCGACGCCGCTGACCGCCACGGCATCCTCATGTGGCAGGACTTCCTGAATGACTTCTGGGGCACTTTCCGCAACCGCCCAGGCTACCAGCCAGAACTCGCTCTCTATAAGGAAATCTCCACAGGCATCGTGAAACGTCTGCGTAACCACCCATCCCTCATCATCTGGTGCGGTGGCAATGAAGGCGTGAACCCTCGCGAAGAAATGCTTGTAAATGAAATACTTGCTCAAGAAGACAGCAGAACGTCGCGCTTCTACCTAAGCGCTTCCGACGGAGACGGTCTGCATGGTGGTGGCCCATACAACACCATCCAGCCGGAGGAGTACTTCACCCACCAGAAGCTGTCCGGCTTCAGCAGCGAGATCGGCCCAAGCGGCCTCCCTGTATGGCAGAGCGCCGAGAAGTTCCTGCTCGGGCAGGAGGGCGAGGCAGCGCCAGGGCGCTTCCCTCTGGACGGCCAGTTCGCATATCACGATGCGAACGACTGGCCTGGCCAGGACAAGCGCAAGTTCCACACCTACGACGACATGGTGCGCGGGTGGTACGGAAGCATTGACTCCACCGACTTCCGCAAGGCCTGCAAGGACTACTTCGCAAAGGCTCAGTTCGTAAACTACGACGTCTACAAGGCAGCCGTGGAGTCCATCAACCGCCAGCTCTGGGACGGCGCATGCGGCATCATGCTGTGGAAGTCAAACTCCGCATGGCCAAGCATGGTCTGGCAGCTCTATGACTGGTATCTGCAGGCAAATGCCGGCTACTACGCCACGAAAAAGGCGGCAGAGCCGCTGCATGTGCAGCTGAACCGCGACGACCACAGCGTGAGCGTGATAAACCTCACTTCGCAGTCCGTCAGCAGCCTCAAGGTCAATGCTACACTATATGACTTCCAGGCCAATGCTGTCTGGACAGATGAAGCGGCTCTTGACAACGCCCTCGACGGCGCCACACTCACAGGCATCTGCGTTCCGAAGAAAGCAGAGACTGGCATACTTCGTCTTACCCTCCTCTCTTCCGAGGGCGAGCATATCAGCCACAACGACTATTGGATAGGGTCAGACCATGATTACGCGAGTCTTGTAAATCTCAAGCCATCTATCTCTGTCTCAGTCGTTTCCGAAACCATAGAGGGCGAAAAGCACTGTTACGAGATCATTGTCCAGAACAATGGAAAAGACATTTCCCCTCTCACACAGCTCAGCCTCCAGGGACGCAAGTCGCACCAGGAGATACTCCCATCTCTGTGGAGCGACAACTTCCTGACCCTTCTCCCTGGTGAGCAGCGCACGCTTACTCTTCAGGTCTTCGAGGAGGATATTACAGAACCCGTAGAAATAAACAAATCTCTCAAAAAATGAAAAACTCAAGATTCTTGGTTGCCGCCATCCTTATGATATTGGGCGCATCCACACTCGCACAGGGCAAGAGCAAGATCATCTCCGCCCAGCCTGATGGAAACGATTTCCTTCAGTACAAGATGAACGAATGGACCGTAGTCCTTAACGGACAATGGCAGAATGACCCATACGACCAGCAGCAGATCGCGCTTGACCTTCTGTTCGCAGGCCCAGACGGCGTGGAGAAGGTGCTCCCTTGCTACTATGTGTCTGGAAACAGCGGCAAGAAGAGCGTATGGAAGGCGCGCTTTGCGCCTGTCGCTGCCGGCAAGAACAGTCTCACCTTCGTTCTGCGCGAAGGTGGCCAGAAAGTGGCTGAACTGGCTTGCAAGGCCATTGATGTAAAGGCCACCGATGCCAAGGGATTCCTTCATCCAAATGACAATTGGACCTTCAAGTACGACGACGGCACCCTTTTCAGAGGTGTCGGAGAGAACATCTGCTGGGAGCTCCGCAGGGGCGAAAGCCAGAAATTCATGAAGGAGTATGGCGATGACGGAAGCCGCTTCAACTATGGTTACATGCTCCACAAGCTCGCTGACCTCGGAGGCAACTTCTACAGAGTCTGGTTCACATCAAACCTGGTCCGCGGCGACTTCAGAAGAGGCGAGCAGAGGCCTGCCGCTCCTCAGAAGCCAGAGTACAGGCCTGAGTTCAGTGAGTCAATGATGTCGAAGATGGACTACATGGTAAGGCTGAGCGACAGCCTCGACATCCACATGATGCTGGCCCTTGACACTCACAATTTCCTTATCAATTGGAAAGGAAACAGATACAACGTCGAGAATGGCGGTCCTGCCACGACACGCACCGATTTCTTCGCCATGGACGAGTGCCGCAGACTCTACAAGAACAAGCTGCGCTTTGTCATTGCTCGTTACGCATATAGCCCTGCCATCGGCTGCTGGGAGTTCTTCAACGAGGTGGACAACGCCATGTTCAACACCGAGGAGCAGATCCCCGAGAACGTGGTGATGGACTGGCACAGGGAGATGTCAGAGTATGTGAAGGCCACCGACCCATACAACCACCTCGTGACCACCAGCATCTCGCATCGCGACGTTCAGGACATGAACTTCATCCCTACCATGGACTTCAACCAGAAGCATATCTATTGCCACACAGACAGGATTCCAGCCACCATCCGTGACTACGAGACCATCTACGGCAAGCCTTATGTCATCGGAGAGGAAGGATATCATTGGGACTGGAACCTCGACTTCGCGACCATGGTCCCAGGTCTCATCCACGACTACAAGTTCGCGCTGTGGCTGGGACTGTTCTCACCTACCCCTATCCTCCCTATGAGCTGGTGGTGGGAGTTCTTCGAGTACCACGGCACCTACGAGTACATCGCCATTGTGAGCAAGCTGCACGAGATGATGATGGAAGCCGCAAATGGCGACTTCAGCAGCATCGACTGCGCCGGCTCGGCGGAGAGCACAGCCCTGGCAGTCAAGGCGGGCAAGAAGATCTTCGTCTACATCCACAATGACAATGACTCAGACTTCACAGCAGGCTTCTCCATCGCAGCACCAGCCGGAGAGTACAGCCTGGAATGCTTCGACACAAAGACCGGAGCCCTCACCGCCATGCCGAATCTGACCTGTGGCGCCCAGAACACGCTTCACCTTCCGAAAGCGAACCTCGGCCCGAAGGGTGACGTGATCTACATCGTCACCCGGCCATAATCCCCGGTCACACGCTGCCATCCGGCCATGATTCCCGGCTTTTCCTGGCAGAATCCCGCCATTTCCCTCGAATGGCCATCAGAACGCCAGTTTTGATGGCCGCTTCCTGCTTCCCACCGCCAGACGGCCATGATTCCCAGCTATTTCTGGCAGAACCCCGCCTTTTCCCTCGAATGGCCATCAGAACGCTAGTTTTGATGGCCGTTCCCGGCTTCCCACCGCCAGACGGCCATGATTCCCAGCTTTTTCTGGCCGAACCCCGCCATTTCCCTCGAATGGCCATCGGAACGCCAGTTTTGATGGCCATCTTCGGCTTCCTACCGCCATCCGGCCATGATTTCCTGCTTTTTCTGGCAGAGTATAATACGATTATCGCCACCCTTGGAGGTGGCGATAACTGTATTATGCATAGACCATCTATTCTCTTTCAGATTTTCCTACGACCGACCGGATGACCTCAGGAGAAAGCCCAAGACTTGCCAGCTTCTCTGCGACATCGTTAAGCGCAGATTCACGCCCTTCAGCGCGTCCTTCTGCATGACCTTTCGCACGTCCTTCCGAATAGCCTTCGTCAAAGCCCTCCTCACGGGCGCCGTCCATGTGGTACTCGTAGTCGGTCTCGCTCATGATGGATTTCATGTAGTCGTCTCGCATGTCTGTATTCATTCTTGAGGTGTCTGCTTCGTGGAATAGACGCTCCAGAAGCGGGTCGCCGAGGTTCTCGGGAACCCCCGCGCAGTCCGCCATCTCCATCAGCACGTATGCCAGTTTCTCCACAAATGGGGTGCTCGCGTCTATATCATCCAAACTGCCACCAAATTTAGGCAACTCCACGAAGATTTGCAAGAGCTTGTCGTTGCGCACGACCGTTGATACCTCATCGATGTCACACAGGGACAGACGAATCGGGGTGCGTCCCACCGAGCAGAACACCGGGTCGCCCACGAACGCAAGGAAGATCGTCTTGCCTATCCTGTAGTTCTTCTCGCTCGAGTTCACGAAATGCTCCAGTACCGCAGCTGACGTATACACCAGCGAGCGGTCCAGAAACGCCTTTCTCGCGTAGTTCTGCATCTCTATCACTGCAATGCTCCCGTCATGCATCCGGCAGAACACGTCGAAACTCGCGTCCTTCATCTTGCCCACCGGGATCGTGACGTCGCGCGGGAGGTACTCCACGCTCTCGATGTCAAGTTCAGGAAGAAGTCCACGGAGGACGCCCAGCAGCAGGTCCTTGTTTCTCTCGGTTCCAAGAAGATGCTTGAAACCCCAGTCAGAGGTCGGATAGATGTACCACTGGTTCTCGTCATAGACGAAATGGCGATATTTCCTAGCCATTGTAATTGATATTATGGGTTTGACTTCCCGGCAGGCACGATGTGCCCCCGGCTCCGCTGTCATTCACCCACAATATCATCGAAAGTGCCGGGCTGTGCCCCAACCCCTCGGACCTGTCCCTCGCATGACGGGAACAGGTACAGCCATGGCTCCATCGCTACTGGAGCATTCGGCAAACTCGGGCTCCCCCACAGCAGGGTACGAAAATCACAACACCCGAAGAGTCTAGCGCTATCATTGAACTATGAAACAAATATAATGAAATAGCCGCATTTACGATTATCTTCATCAAACATTTATTTCAGAAATTCCTTTATCACCTGATTGTATTTCTCCCGAGATAATTCTATATCTATCTCTGGCTCTAAAATCACATGTCCTTTCCCTAATAGTCCACAATAAAACTTCCTCACTGCAGACACATTCAGAATCCATTGCCTCGATATCTTTTTGAATTGCATAGAATCCAATCTCTCAGACACGTCCTTCAGGCTCATCCCTAACACAAAGTCTTTTCCATCCTTCATATAGCATATCACGACCTTGTCCGTCGTGTTTATGCATGAAATATTATTGATATCAATAGGAACCACTTCCTCCCCTCTTCTGACAAACAGTCTTGAAGGAAACTGTCTTTCATTTGTGCCCACTCCATCTATGATCTGCGACATCATCTCTGGCACCTCATCCGTTTTTATCAAAGTATCATACTTATCAAAAACTGCGGACAAAGACTCCAGAGTGACAGGTTTCAGAAGGTAATGTAAAGAATTATACTGAAACGCCTTGATGGCATAGTCATCAAAAGCTGTAATAAAAACGATGGGGCTCTTAACATGAATCTGATGGAAAATCTCAAACGAAATGCCATCTATCAGACGAATGTCAGAAAAAACAATATCAGGTTCCGAATTCTTGCGAAACCATTCAACTGATTCGATTACTCCTGTAAGGCTAGCCACGACCTCAATGTCGTCACGCACCTCATATAACAGAGACTCAAGATGCTCCGCAAACAAGGCCTCATCCTCAATTATTACTGCCCTCATAAAAACTATTACTCCGTTATTGTTTCTATTGGGTCAATGCACATTGACCGGTGTAAATAAAAAGATAATAATCCTATATCCAATCTGGACGGCATCACACTAAAGTAGGTATTTCGTACCACCGACATAAAATACCTACTTTAGTGTGATGTTTTCCAAGAAAAACTCACTAGCTTAGCAACACATAACTAAACTGAAATCCTCATGACTGACATAAACAAGTTTCTTTCCAATAACAGGGAGCCAGAGTCTTTTGGCGAAGCCAGCTTGAATCTGCTGATTGCAGCAGTCGACGCCAGCTCACGTCTGAATAATCAAAGCGCAATCCTTATTGACTTTGACAAGC
>JAKSJM010000027.1 GCA_024398075.1 Bacteroidales bacterium
ATCCTGCTTTCAGGCGTTACTGGCGCGTTGGCGTATTCTTTTGTCCGTTATGCTTTTATGCCCGTAATCAAATCGGACCTGTCAAACAAGCTACGATTTCACGCGTCGTCCAAAGAGCTCTGTGATATGGTTATAAAAGTGTAGAGTTGTAAACTGAGGGATTATTCGTTTTCAATCTCCGGGAGAAGGTGGTTCATGCTTCTGAAATTGACTACCTTCACAACTCCAGCTTCATTTTGGAAATCGCCGTTATATATTACTGCTTTTTCCTTGACAGGGGTCCCTATCCATGACGTCAGTGACTTGAGCGAGGATTCAAATGATGGATAAAACAGGGATGCCTTATTCTTACCAGCCCATATTGCTGGATAGAAACCGCCGAACATAAGTTGGTCGGTATCTTTTTCCTTCAGTGACTCTGTAAGTTCGTCAAATGACATAGGAAGCAGTTCGTAGACGCCAGCACGTCCTGGAAGAGACTCAACTATTCCCTTCATCAACTCGAAATTGGAACTACCGGAAAGAAAGAATCGTTTATCTGGGTTCTTGTCCACTATCCCCTGTATATATTCCGGGAGAACAGGGACCTTCTAATTCTATGCATTTTCGGAATGTAAATCCAAAATTACATACAGAAATGGATATGCAAACATCTTTGTGAAATAATCTTTGCTATAAAAATATCGATGAATCCCATTCTATTAGGACAGAAATCTTATTGAATGCAGCAGAGTTTGTACCCTACACAAACAGGCCGATATGCATTTGGTCATAAAGATATGGCATCCGATCCATTGCGAGACCAGATGCCATTATTCTATCAGATAAGTGGGAATCTGAGAGACGGAATTCAATCTTCTAATAAAGCTTGTTCTATTTTATCTTTTTAATATAAACTGACTACGCATGTAAATGCGTCAATCACTTCTTGCTGTAGGTGTAATCGCCTATCTTTACCTGCCCATTACCCAGGAATGAAATGGGAGTACCTTCGTCAAATTTCCCAGAACCTTCTTCGAGAACATCGGGAGAACAGTTGATGAATGCACCCATAGGCAATTCACGGTAGAGTTTCCCGCTTTCGACTCTGTACTTGAGTGGCTTTCCAATCTCGTTATAGGGAGAGTCCTTGAAGAAAGTAGTGAAAACATCTTCCCCATGATTCCGGAAAAAGCGGATTCCCGTAATTAGCATGGTACTCGGCTCATACTCTATATCAGGGTTTATTTTGCCCACCATCGTCGCTAGAATCTGTCCGTGCTCATCGACAGGTCCATCAAAAGAGTATGAGTAAACAGCATCTTCATGAACACAGGAGGCATATATGGGTTCCCACCTGCCTTGCAAACTGTCAGGGGATGCTTTTTCGCAACCGACCAGAAGAATCAGACCGGCGAATAACAGCATGATTTTGAGCGGTCTCATATCCAAATAACAAATTGAGTTCAAACAAATCTATTCTATAAACGCAAAGATATGTGTTTTACTGCATCAAAACTAACACTTTTTTTTTCGAAGTGACAAGTATTCCTCTGCGAATCACGCATTTAGCATTCTGGAAGGGCTTTTCTTCGCTGATGCCGTAGTTCTGGAGATAGTCGTACCCAACCCCGAGGGCATCCTTTTGCCAGTGGTCACAGAGTGCTTTAAGGTTCCCGTAGTAGTAATGCTTCTTACCGTCGATTTCCAGATGTACGACCATCCTTTCCTGTTTTCCATTTACATTCGCCATTGTTCCGTCATGTTGTAGTAGTGACAAAGGTACAAAATGCGGCTGAAGATTGTAAACATTAAATATAATCTGCAAAACCTGTTTAGTAGCCTACCAAGGCAAAATATCGAACCTCATATCGGCTCTGCAGGCCTGGGAGACGGTATCTAAAAGTTGGACTTCCGTCAAACCCGTGCAAATTGAAGCAGAAAAGGACCTTCACAAACACTGAAAAAGGTCCTTTTCACCAATTTCCTCGAACCTGATACATATGCTTTTTGAACCGTATGATATTGCCACGATCATCAGTACGAGTCGCTATGCTATTTGACCTGTCAAACCGACTGCCATTTCGGGCTCTATCAAATGGCCTGATGATACAGTCCTACTATGCCCTGGTAACGGAGAGGAGCCTCAGCAGGTACTGTCCGTACTGGTTCTTGACCATCGGCTGCGCCAGCTCACGGAGGCGCTCAGGGGTGACCCAGCCATTCTCGAAGGCAAGGCCCTCCAGGCACGCTATCTTGATACCAGTGCGCTTCTCGAGTGTCTCCACAAAGATGGAAGCATCGGCGAGCGAGTCATGTGTGCCCGTGTCGAGCCATGCGAACCCACGGCCGAGCGTCTGCACCTTGAGGGTGCCATCTGCCAGGTAACTCTGGTTCACCGATGTGATCTCCAGCTCGCCTCGTGCGGAAGGCTTGACGTTCTTCGCCACCTCCACCACGCTGTTCGGATAGAAGTAGAGACCGGTCACCGCGTAGTTCGACTTCGGATTGGATGGTTTCTCCTCGATGGACAGGCAGTTACCGTCCTTGTCGAATTCGGCGACTCCGTACCTCTCAGGATCATTGACCCAGTAGCCAAAGACGGTGGAAAGTCCCCTGTCAGCGTCAGCCACGGCCTGGCGGAGCATCACGTCGAAACCCGCGCCATGGAAGATGTTGTCACCCAGCACCATGCACACGGTGTCGTCTCCGATGAACTCTTCGCCAATGATGAATGCCTGCGCGAGTCCGTCGGGCGATGGTTGCTCGGCGTAGGTGAAACTCACGCCGTAGTCGCTGCCGTCGCCGAGGAGCCTGCGGAAACCAGGCAGGTCCTGCGGAGTCGATATGATGAGGATGTCACGTATACCTGCCTGCATGAGAACGCTGATAGGATAGTAGACCATCGGCTTGTCATAGATCGGGAGCAGCTGCTTGCTTACTCCCTTGGTTATTGGGTAGAGGCGGGTTCCGCTGCCTCCTGCGAGTACGATTCCTTTCATATCTATCTTCCCTTGTACATTGATTCGTAATAGTTCTGGTAGTCACCGGATGTCACGTTGTCCATCCAGTCCTGGTGGTCGAGGTACCACTTGACGGTCCTTTCTATGCCCTCCTCGAACTGCAGGGATGGCTCCCAGCCGAGCTCCCTCTGGAGCTTGGTCGAGTCGATGGCGTAGCGCGCGTCGTGGCCCAGGCGGTCGGTGACGTATGTGATGAGGCCCATGTCCTCGCCCTCGGCGCGGCCGAGCAGACGGTCCACGGTGTCAATCAGCACCTTGATGATGTCGATGTTCTTCCACTCGTTGAAGCCGCCTATGTTGTATGTCTCCGCCACCTTGCCCTCATGGAAGATGATGTCAATGGCCCTGGCGTGGTCCTCCACGAAAAGCCAGTCGCGCACATTCTCGCCCTTGCCGTAGACAGGAAGGGGCTTGCGGTGGCGAATATTGTTTATGAACAGCGGTATGAGCTTCTCAGGGAACTGATACGGGCCATAGTTGTTCGAGCAGTTCGTTACGATGGTAGGCATGCCGTAGGTGTCGTGGAACGCCCTCACAAAATGGTCAGAGGATGCCTTGGATGCTGAATAAGGCGAGTGAGGGGCGTACTTGGTGGTCTCGTAGAAGAAGTCCTCGCCGTACGCCTCATGGTGCGCCGACGACGCCTTGGTGCTGAACGGCGGCTCGATGCCCTCGGGATGGGTCATCTCCAGCGCGCCGTACACCTCGTCGGTGCTGATGTGGTAGAAGCGCTTACCCTCCCACTTCTCAGGGAGGCTCTCCCAGTAGAGCTTGGCAGCCTGCAGCATGCTGAGCGTGCCCATCACGTTCGTGCGGGCGAACGTGAACGGATCCTTGATGGAGCGGTCCACGTGGCTCTCCGCCGCGAGGTGGATGACCCCGTCCACATGCTCCCTCTGCATGAGAGCGTAGATGGTGTCGAAATCGCAGATGTCGGCCTTCACGAAGCTGTAGTTAGGCCTGTCCTCGACATCTTTCAGGTTCGCGAGGTTTCCTGCATAGGTAAGCTTGTCGACGTTGATGATGTGGTAATCGGGATACTTGTTCACGAAGAGGCGAACGACGTGCGAGCCGATGAATCCGGCTCCTCCAGTGATTATGATGCTTCTCTTGTAGTTCATGTCTCCAAATTTAGCGAATCAAAACGACTAATCAAACTATCGTCCCTTCAGTTCGTTGTAGTACCTGACGAATATCTCCTTCGGGGTGCGGCGGGTGAAGATGCTGCGGGTGATGTGCTTGAAGGTGAGATGGTCGAGTTCCCTGCCCTGCAGGCGGGCCTTGACGCGCTTCACCATCTCGGCCGACCACACTCCCAGACCCAGCAGAAGGTAGCTGAGGGCCCTGCCGCGAGAGAAAAAGATCAGCGAGCCGCGCACGGCAGCGGGGCGCACGGCTGGGGAGAGCCTCGACGCGGTGGTGCGCCACTTGTGGGTCACCACAAGCTCCGAGTCGCACCAGACGCCGTAGCCCCTCTCGCGGGCGAGCGTGGAGAGAGCTATATCCTCAGGCGTGAAGTAGTAGGTCTCGTCGAACCATCCCAGCTGACGGAAGACATCGGTGCGGATGAGGAAGCACGCGCCGGTGATATTGAATGTCTCGAAGAGGCCGTAGCCATTGTCAATGGGTTCTTTGTATAAATGCCACTGCTGCAGCACGTACTTATATGCAGGGTACGGAGGGCGGCCGCAGAGCTGGAGCGAGCCGTCAGCATTGACCAGGCGCGGGCTCACGATGGCAGCATTCGACGGGGTCCTGTCGAAGTCGGCCACCAGTCCATCGATGAGCGGCATCGAGAACTCGGTGTCGTCGTTCAGGACCAATGTGTAAGTCCCCCTAGCCCGGCGCAGCGCCAGGTTGTTGTTCTCCGAGAAGCCACGCAGCTCGTCGCTCTCGATGAAGGTCACCCATGGGAAGTCCTGCCTGGCCTTCTCGAGGTTCGCCTTGTCGAAGAGGTACGCCACCACGAAGGTCTCATGCGACACCGTGGTGTGCTCCTGTATGCTCTGAAGACAAGGATAGAGGTTATCCATCCTGTTCATGCACACTATCACTATGCTTACTTCTGGATTCATACGAAACTATCTATGCAGCAAATACTTGAAACCTGGATGATTGCGTGTGTTCCTACCATCCGGAAGGAGGTAGTCCACCTTGACGCCACACTCGCGCACGGTCCACAGGAACGACAGCTGGTCGCGTCTGCAGAAGTGCACCACCCTCTCCCACCATAGCTCGTCAAACCTGACGATGACGGGGTCAAGGTGACGGCGGAAGATTAGGTTGTTCTCCATCATGCCCGCGTGGTGCGGAACGCCGTGCAGGAAGAGCGTCGCCCATATGACGAGAAGCCTCGGATAGGAGATGTAGCGCATGTCGCGGCATTTTTTCGCCTCCTCGTAGACGCAGTCGCGCGAGGGGTGCGGGACGCCGCAGTAGGTCTCGCCAGAGGCCAGTTTCTGTCTCGCCGCCTCATACAGGCTGCCATCGAGTATCTCTATGTTGCCGTCTATCCACACGCTCGCCTCATAGTCAGGCAGCAGCACATGGGGATGCATCTTCGCGTAGCGGGACACGAGCTGCGGAGACTCCGCCTCGAACGCGAGCTCCCGGATCTCCCACACGCCGTCACGGTCGCAGCGCTTCTCGCCACGTCCTACGAAGCAGATGAAGTCGAACCCTTCCTCCACCACATTCGGCTGCAGGAGCCTGTCGTACCCTCCTGTGATGCTTGTATATATCGCTATCCTACTCATTGAAATAAGAACCAAATCTCTCGTCCATCTCGTCCGGCTCGAATGGCACGATGCCGCCGAAATGGCAGAATGTATATTCACCGAAATAGACCTTTCCGTCTATCTCGTAAAAGTCTATGCGCACCTGCGGGATGCCATCTGACAGCTCTGCTGCAAGGGCCTTCATCTGCTCGAAGCAGGCAGGACGGGCTGGCGGCACGGGAGCATTGTCATGGCCGTTCCTGATGTCCAGTTGGTTGTATTCCATGTCGAAGAAGTCGAACTTCACCTCCTCGGTCTCGCTGCCCCTGTCCGTGGCCACGAACATGAACCTCGGCTCTCCATGGAAGCAGAAGAACTTGTAGTCCACCGGATCGTCAGACATGTACTTCTCCGCTATTATCCTAGGCTGGAGGCCCTTGTACGCCCACTCGCGCTCCTGTATGTAGAAGTCGCGCGACTGCGCCTTCCTGAGCCTGTCCATGGCCGCGGTGCGGTCAAAGCAGGACTTGTCCCTGCATATGAGGGTGCTGCCGCTGTCGTGAGTGCACTTGAGGACGAACCTGTCTGGGAGCGCGTCCCAGTCTATTTCCTCCACCGACGACCACACGCCGAGCGTAGGTATGACGTGCTCCTCCCCTACCTTCGAGGCCACATAGTCCTTCACGGCGGCCTTGTCCACGAGAGTGTGGTAGAGGGGGTTCCTGTCATGGAGCTTGGTCCACTGGAGCACCTCCGTGAACCTGCGTGGATGCCTGATGCGAGGCCAGCGCCCGAACACCACTGAGTACTTCCATGGCACGTAGATGCAGTCTGGAAGCCATCGGCCCACCTTGCGTAGAATGAAGGCCCTCTCGCCCTGCGTCAGGGCGAAGGCGTATGTGGAGAGAGCCAGCGAGGTCCATGCCACTGCGGTCACCATGAGCAGTCTCCAGAAGCCGGCAGGGACGAGCGCCCACGCGATGGCTGGCAATGCCACCGACACAGCCGTCACCAGCAGCAGCGGCAGCACGGTACCGCGAAGGAACTTGCCCACAGGGAACCCAGCCACCGAGCGTGACAGCGAGAGCTTCTGCACGAGCACCACTCCGTACACGATGATGAACACTATGTAGCACCATGCTGGAGAGGCCCCCATCTTGAACGCCAGCCACACAAGTGGCAGGCACAGATAGGAAGTGAGGCCCGTTATAAGGTAGTATTTCTTCACATCACCCGTGGCGAGCATGAGAGTCAGCAGAGGGTTTCCGAACATGTCGATGAGGAGCCCTATGAGGGTGAGGCGGACGAAGAGCGCGGAGTAGTCAGGGACGATCTTGAGCCACAGACTGAGGATGATCTCGGCCTCGAAGAAGAACGGCACGAAGAACATGAGGATCACCAGGTATGAGTACTTGGCGCCCTTCGCCACGAGCTCGAAGCAGTAGTCCTTCTTGCCGGTAGCCCACGACTTTGTGATCTGGGGGTTGAGCGCAGTGAGGAAGTTAGTCACGAACTGCTTCACTATGCCTTCCACCTGCGTGGTCACCTGCCTGGCGGCATTCAGCACGACGCCGAAGAAGTAGTTCACCACGAGGTTCACGCCGGCTGTGTTCACCACGTAGGCGCTGGATCCCAGGAAGTTCCATCCCGCGAAGCCCATCATCTCACGGATGAGGGAGCGGTCGAAGACGAGCCTGCCGCGGCTCTCCTCGAAGTGTCTGTGGCAGTAGACGCCGTATGTCACACGGACGATGACCGCCACGGCGAGCATCAGCACGGCGTAGGTCTTCAGCTTGTCCACAGGGGACACGAAGAGCAGCAGCGCCACGGCCAGCTTCAGGACGGCCTCGAGGATGCTGATGTAGGCGAATGCCCCCATCCGCTCATGTGCAATGATGGTGGCGTTGAACGGGATGCTCAGAAGGCTGAGCATCATCACACCCATGGAGCACTGCAGCACCCAGTGCGCGGCGTCCATACGTCCTTCGGGCACCTTCATGTACCTGTCCAGGTACCAAGTGCCGATGGTCTCGACGAAGAGCAGCAGCACCACGCAGAACACGAGCTGCAGCACCACGCTGGTCGAGAAGACCCTGCGCAGCTTGGCGGCGTCTCCCCTGCCCAGCTCGAAGGTGATGTAGCGGCTGATGGCCTGGGCCAATGATGACGTGACCACCGAGAACATGGTCACCACCCCACCCACGGCATTGTACACGCCGGAATCATCGATTCCCAGCATGTTGAGCACGACGCGCGAGGTGAAGAGGCCGATCACCATGAGCAGCAGCATCCTGCCGTAAAGCAGGGCTGTATTCTTCGCTATCCTTATGCTGTTCTCGGAAACGCTCATGGATTATTCTGCTACGACTATCATCGACATCTGGGTAGGCGACGAGAACAGAACTGTATCATTCATATAGAGCTTATACACCTTTGCGCTCTCGTCGTAGATGCTATAGTACACATTATTCTTGGAATCAGTGACAAGGGCTAAGATGCCATGAGTGAAGCCACCATATATCTGCGTGCCATCGCACAGGATATGCTTCACGTTATCGAAGTCCCTGTAGTAGGTATAGACCTTTCCATTGGATACACTAAGGAAGGTGTTTGTAAGCCATGTGTTGTCAATGGTATGGATCACTTTTCCATTCTTGTAGATCAGGGTATTATAGATATATTTCCACTTGACAGCCGTCTCTCTATAAACCATGGCATAGACATCGGTGCCTTCTGTGGTGATATCAAGTGCCGATGACTCATAAGCGTCACCGTTGCTTGCACCTGTCGAATCCAGGCTTCTTGAATCAGTGAAGAGTATCGTCTCTTCCACCTGGCCAGATGTGCTTATCTTATACTGACGAGTAGAGTCCTGCTTATACTCGTCACAAACCGTTGTGAGGACATAAATAGTACCATCAGATGCCACTGTCATGGACATATGGCTGATACCCGCATAGCTTGTGAGCTTAACCTTGATGAAATCCCTCTCTGTGATCTTACCTGTGTTCAGGTCAAGGATGAGAACTCTCGCATAGTTCGATTTATGCTCAAGTGCCAGGATATAGAGTTTATCTCCTAGTACGGTCATATCCCTGAACTGAATGGACTCGCCCGAATACCAAGCGATGGCATCTGTCTGCATCTTGACTCCATTCTTGTAGAAGCCCTGTCCATGGGAGATATGATAGACATCATCACCTGAGACGGTGAAATCCCATACGCGAGAATAGAGTAACTCTCCGTTGAGATAGAGCTCCACACGGTTAGCATCGTAAGTAAATATCCTGGCGTTTGAAGGCAGAGCAGAGACAAATACTCTACATGTAGCCTTGAATCCACCCTCCTCAGATGTAGCTGTGATCGTAGCCTGTCCAGAAGCCTTCGCGGTGACTACACCGTCAGCGACAGAAGCTACAGAGGCGTCGGAAGTGCTCCAAGTCACATTCTTGTTCGTGGCGTTCGCAGGAGTGTAGTTCACGGTAAGAGTCTTCGACTCGCCTATCTTGATGTTCAAGAGTTCAGAACTGAGGCTGATGCCCTTAAGTGTCTTGTCCTCCTCCACGGTGACATCGCAGAAGCCCGACTTGCCTGAACCATCGGCTGTATAAGCATAGATCTTTGTCTTGCCAGGCTTAAGGGCTGTTACTACGCCTTCAGAAGATACAGTAGCCACAGGGGTGTTTGTGCTAGACCACAGGATACCAGGATACTCTACATCCTCAGGGGTGATCTTCACCGTGAGCGTAGCCTGCTTACCTTCTGTGATGACCAGTGTACCAGGGATTACCTCCACACCAGTCACCTGTGCAGGTGTAACTGTGAGTGTGTAGGAAGCAGTCATAGGATGAGCTGTGGCAGCCTGGACCTTGGCCGTGACTGTCACCTTGCCCACCTTGAGAGGCATGACAAGACCTGTCTCGTCCACGGTAGCCACGGTACCATCGTCCACACTCCACTGAATCTCAGGGAAAGACGCATTCGCTGGGGTTATCCACGCCTGGAGCTGTACAGGCTTGCCTCTCTCGGCCGTGCCCTCACTCTTTCCTTCCGTATCCGTAACCTCGAGTTTCTCCACCCAGACAGGATCGGTAGCCACGTAGTACTCTCCGAACACTTCGTTCTTCGCATGCGCGCGGATGACGCAGTCACCGATGGAGACTGCGGTCACGAGACCATTGGCATCCACAGTGGCATGTTCTGTCGTCGAGGTCCAGTAGATGTCCTGCTCGGTGGCATTGGCAGGAAAGACCTGAGCCTTCAGCTGCACAGTCTGCCCCACGGTGAGCAGTCCCCTGTCAGCGCCGGTCTCATCCGTGACGACAACTTTCTCCACAGGCACGAACCTGGCCAAGACGGTCACCGTAGCGGTGCCGCTGACGCCCTCGGCTGTCGCCTTGACGGTCGCCGTGCCGGCTCCCACGGCCATCACGCGGCCGTCTGACACAGTGGCCACCTTCTCGTCAGAGCTGGTCCACTGGATGGACCCGTATTTCGCATTCTCCGGAAGTACTGTCGCCACGAGCACCGCACTCTCGCCTTCAGTGAGGGAGAGGCTTGTAGGATTCACGCTCACGCTGGTAGGTGCCTTGGCACATCCCGCGATGAGAAGTACAGCCGCCGCAAGGGCTGAGAATAATCTTGATGTCTTCATATCCAAATGTCTTGTTATCAATTATGCTGTATCGTGCCTGAGCCTGTCAGGCGTCTTATGAACTTCACGTCAGGGAAAAGGGTGGCCGCGAACACGCGCAGCACAGTGTATGCAGGGATGGCCACGAGCATGCCGCCTATGCCTCCAATCTTTCCGGCCATCAGCATGACAATGAAGATCTCGAGCGGGCTGGCCTTCACGCTGGTCGAGTAGATCCATGGCTGGAGGAGGTAGTTGTCCACCAACTGCGCAGCCACGAAGACGCAAAGCAGCACGGCGATGAACATCCAGAAACCCACGTTCAAGCCAATGGCCCCAGCGCTGCAGAACTTGAGGGTTACTCCCAGGACTGTGCCGAACGCGGCCCCGATCCATGGTCCCACGTATGGTATGATATTCAGCAGCCCCGCGATGAAGGCTATGCCAAGTGCAGAACTGAAATCGAGACGGGCCACAAGGAACAAGCCGATGAAGTCAATCAGGCCCACTATGGTCATCTCGACAATGAGTCCGATAAAATAGCGGGAAAGCAGTTTCTCCACGTCACCTAGGGCTCCGGTAACCTTGAGTTCAAGCCTGTCTGGTGCTATGGCAGCAATGATTTTCGACAGCAGATGATCATCCTTGATGAAAAAGAAGGAGATGAACACCACCGAGAAGATACCTATCGCGAGACTTGTCACAGCAGACGCTACGCTGCCGATAAAGCTTCCGAAAATGTTTATGTTCATTGCAGACTTGAGATAGTCTATGACAACAGTCTCTATCTTGAAACCATATTCCAGATTGAAAGTCGTGATGAGGAACTGATTAAGGTTCTTCAGACTGTCCGAAATGGTGCCCATGGAGGTGGTACTGCCTATCTTGCTGACCTCGGTCACCAAATGGCGGACCACCGGAACGACTCCGGAAATAACCGCTGCCAGCAACGCAAAAATGAACAGGATAGAGAACACAGCCAGAAGGGCGTCAGGAGCCGACTTCTTCCTTATCCTCACCCTCCTGAGCTGAGCCATGATAGGGCGTGCGATCAGCGATACCACACCTGCCACAGCGATATAAATCAGCACATTCTTGAAGTATCCCGCCACGAAATACAGGACCACCAGGACCGCCATTATGAGGAGAAACCTCGCGAGCCTCTCCGTGTATTTTCCTCCGATTGCATTGTTTTCTTCCATCCCTCACATTTCCAGCGCACTATGCCCATGCGCTATGAATCTATAAATATAAACGATTTTTACGGATTTTTCCTCATATTTTTCATACATTTGGCGCAAACACCGCCATATGTCATCGAAGAACTTCATACTTTCAATAGCCCTGAGCCTCCTTGCACTGGCATCCAGCGCTCAGCAGAAGCTCGCCACAGTTTCCGGAACAGTATGGGACGGGCTCCAGCAGCTCCCATACGCAAGCGTCACCATCAAAGGTTCCACTCTGGGTACCATCACAAACGAAGATGGCTATTTCAGCCTTAAGATACCGAATGTGGACAGCGAGATAGTGATAGTAGTCTCACACGTAGGTTACCGCTCATCAGAGACCAGCGCTAAAGCCAGCGAGGCCCATGACCTGAAGATCCAGCTCAAGCCTCACTTTGCAGTCCTGAGTGAGTCACTGATCCTCGGTATGGACGCTGAAAACATAGTGAGGGAAGCACTGCAGAAAGTGAGGGAAAACTACCCGAGGACTCCTGTCTCACAGTACGGCTTCTATAGGGAGACCGTAAAGAAAGGAAGCAGGTACATATCTGTATCAGAAGCAGTTATAGATATGTTTAAGTGGGGATATCACCGCGATGCGTCAGCCGACAGGGTAAGCATCCTCAAGGGCAGAAGGCTCATGAGCCACAAGGCGGACACCCTTACGGCGAAGCTGCAGGGTGGTCCGAATCTGGCACTTGGTCTGGACGTGGTGAAGAACTATCACGACCTGTTCTATCCCGAAGACCTGTCGAGTTATCAATATACCATGGATACCCCTACAGTCATAGACCAGAGAGATGTGTATGTGATAAACATGACCCCTAAGTTTCACAATGACCTATACGCTCTTTACTACGCCAAGGTATACATCGACAAGGAGACTCTCACCATCATGAGAGCTGAGTACAGTCTCGACATGGCACGGCCTGATCTCGTGAATTCAGCCATACTCAGAAAGAAGCCGGCAGGGCTGAACTTCGAAGCCCAGGGAGTGGAGTTCATATCCAGCTACAGGACGGTCGGCGACGTCGCTGTCCTTCACTACGTGAGGGCCAGCATGAAGTTTAGGTGTACCTGGAAGAAGCGTTTCTTCAACAGCAGCTATTCGCTTGTATCTGAAATGGTTGCGACAGATATAAAGATGGAGGATGTGGAGCAGATTCCATTCCGATACGCGTTCAGGAGCAAGGATGCATTTGAGGACAAGGTGGACGACTTCTCAGACCCTGATTTCTGGGGAGACTACAACATCCTCGAGCCTTCCGAGTCGCTGGAGCATGCTGTCGACAGACTGAGAAAGAGGCGCTAGTCTGCCCCTTCCATCTTCTTCAGCAGGCACTGGATAATCTGTCCATCCCCGTCGCGGAGATGCATGCCGTTTCCGCGGCAGTACCGGAAGTGCCTGCAGTCAGCGCAGACGCCGTTCCGCATCCACCCGCGGTTCCTGAACTTCTCATATCGCTCGTTCCAGACCGTCCAGAAATCATCCTGATAGATGTTCCCCTGGTGATAATCCGAGCGAATGCTGGCGCAGGAAGCGATGCTTCCATCAGCCAGCACGGAAGCGATGGTGATGCCTGCTATGCAGGCGAAGTAACCATCGCGCACTTCTCCCTCGTACGGACCCAGGTAGCCTTCACAGGCGAAGTTGCAGCGTATGCGGCCTTCCTTGCGCGTAGCCTTGACGAACTCCATCACCTGGCGTATCTGGGCGCCTGTAAGCCTCATGTCTGGATCATTCTTCGCCCTTCCCTGAGGGAACACAGTGAAGATGCGCCAGGCCTTGACGCCTAGGCTGATGAGGAGTTCCTTTATACGTTCTAATTGGCCTATATTCCTAGCATTGACGCAAGTGACCACATCATTTACCAGTTCGCTCGCCGCTATCATCCTGATGGCCTCGACGGCTTTCTTCCAGCTACCTCTATGCCCTCTCATCCAGTCGTGCTCCTCCTCGAGGCCGTCGAGGCTCACGGTGATGGAGTGTAGCCCTGCGCGGCGCAGGCTGAGGAACCTCTCCTCTGTGAGGAGGAGGCCATTTGTCACCACGCCCCATGGGAAACCTTTCTCGTAGATGGTGCGTCCGCAGGCCTCAAGGTCGGCGCGCACAAGTGGTTCGCCGCCGGTGATGATGACCATCACCTTATGGGGATCCGTGTGCGCTAAGATGCTGTCGAGGACCTTCTCGAAGTCCGCGAAAGGCATGTCTGGACGCGTCTCCTGCACCTTGCAGTCGCTTCCGCAATGCCGGCAGCGGAGGTTGCAGCGAAGCGTGCACTCCCAGAAAAGCTGCATTAAAGAATGCTCCCTGGAGGCGCGTTCCACGATACTGCGGTGCATCTCCAGGGATAGTCTCTGTGCCAATGATATATGCTCTGACATTACTTCTTCTTCATCTTGACAGTACCCGTAGCGTCATACTCGCCTGTGTACCATCCGTCTCCCTTTTTAATACGCTTGAGTGAAAGGTTCTCCTCTGTAATGGTGGTGTCTCTGAACTCTCCGTTCTCCGGTCCATCCACATCCTGAAGGCGAATAGTACAGAAATTACTGCCCTTAAGAATGAGCTTCACATTTCCCTGGGCATCTGTAAACGAATCCTTAGCCTTGATACCCTTTATCGGAGTACCGCCCTCGTCAGTGACCTTGAGATCTACGTTATAGTCACCGTAAGGAGTGGCATACATGGCGACAGCACCCCCGATCACATCACACGCGCTGAGCCCGAATACTCCGCATACCCATGCAAGCAGTGTTTTCCATCTCAATTTCATACTATCAGTTCTTTACGTTGTACAAATATAAGTAGTTTTTATTACTTTTGACATTATAACGCTGCACATCTAGAAATGCGTCAAAGAAATGGGAGACTTTAAGATAAATAGCGCCGAGGATATGATCCGTGCCGTAAGGCATTACGGGATCATTCCGTTTTTCCGTGGCCCGATACCTGGGTGGTCCATCGAAGAGATGACCCCACGGGAGCATTGGTTCACCACGTCAGACGACCTGGGTCCATGGGACTGGAAGGTGGATGTGGTGCGCGAGGGTGACATCGCCTACGGCAAGTTCATCGGCGGCAAGGCATCGTTCGCCACCGTGGAGTTCTACGCGCACCTCATGAACTGGCGACGCAGCCTCCCGAGATACAGGATGGCGCTGGGCGAGAAGTACGTGGCCAAGACCCGCAGCGATAAGCTGATGAAGGCGCTCTCCCCCTCCGCCCTCGAGGTGATAAAGACCAATGGTTCAGCTGATTCCGCGCTGATCAGACAGGCTACGTCCAAGGCAGTCACACCAACCCTGATCAGATCGCTGGGAGCGGGCTACAAGGCCAATCTCGTGCCTTCTGTCAAGAAGGGCATAAACGACACTGTCGTGGCCTTCCTCGAGATGGGCACATGGTCGGTGGTGGGAGACATCACGCGCGTCTACCGTGGTCCGAACGCCGAGTACCACGGCTGGCAGCGCAGCTCACACACCACTCCAGACGCGCTCTTCGGCGTCGGCGGGCAAGCCCAGAAGCCGACTGCTGGCGACGCGCCATTCTGGGCGCGCTTCATCGACGACGCGGCCCCGGTGCGCGACCCGCTCGCCGTGGACTGCACTCCCGAGGAATCAAGGGAATACATCATCAGGCACGTCATGGGGTTCTTCCCTGACGAGCCAGACATCTTAAAAAAACTGGAAAAGATAATCTAGATCCAGAAACCGAGCCTGAACATTATGTCGCACCAGTGGTAGCGCTGATCATGCTTGAACATCGAGAGGGTTCCGAAGTCAAACACCATGTTGAAGTCCATCCTCTTGTAGACAATCACGTCTACGCTGAAGCACGCTCCGATGTCGAACGGACAGTAACAAGGCTCAGAACCCTCGAAGTAGCTATAGGATGGGCTGGATGGCTTGTATGTCGCTGTCCTACTGAGGTCGCAGCTTGCGTACAGACCACCACAGAACGAGACGGCATTGTCACCGGAATAGACGGAATAACCAGCCTGCAAAGGACGCACTGTAATATTTGTTGTCCTAAGGTCCGTGGTCATGTACTCAAGGACATCGCCCCATGTGTCGTCAATGTTACGAGTTCCGATACCTATCTCCGGACAGAAAATGAATCCGCGGAAGCCACCCATCTGCAGGCTAACAGAAGCATTGTAGCCGAGGGTGGCACACTCAGAGAGACCCATTGTCATTCCTCCCCTGACGAAGACAGGACACTTGGCGGTCTCGAACTTCTCATAATCAACTATAGGGCCTTTTGACCGTAAACGAAGCCTAAACTGTTCATTATACTCTCTCGCCGCATCCCACTCCCTCTGCTGCTGAATCTGTTGCGCCCTGGCACGCTCCAGATCGCCCCAGTTCGTGTACGACTGTGCGGATGATGATACGGAATAGACAAGAGCAGACAGGGCTGCAACAATGATTCTGCGAAATGTCTTCGTGCACATAAGCTATAAGTGTTTATATAATGTCTTCTGCAAATATAATGAAAAAAGGCTCACTAACAACACGTTAGTGAGCCTTTCGTGACTCCTACAGGATTCAAACCTGTAACCTCTTGATCCGTAGTCAAGTGCTCTATTCAGTTGAGCTAAGGAGCCGTATGTAGCTTTAAATACTACTCTGCTGACTTCGCAACATATCTCTTCTCCTTGATACGAGCCTTCTTTCCTGCAAGTGCTCTGAGATAGAAGATACGTGCTCTGCGAACCTTACCATACTTGTTAACCTCGATGCTCTCGATGGCTGGAAGCTCATAAGGGAAGATTCTCTCAACACCTACACCACCTGAGATCTTACGAACGGTGAAAGTTCTGGTGTTTGGAGTAGCACCACAAATCTGGATAACTACGCCCTTGAACTTCTGAAGTCTCTCCTTATCGCCTTCCTTGATTCTGAGGGTAACGGTGATAGTGTCACCGGCCTTGAACTCTGGATAGCTCGCTGCCTTATTCTGTGAGAAGGCATCCTCTACGATCTTAATGTAATCCATTTCTCAAAATTTCTTTTAGTTGCAACATTGCCGAACTAAATACCAAAAAAGGCAAGAGGTTGCGTTTGCGGATTGCAAAGGTATGAACTTTTTCTTAAACCACAAACTTTTTTCGAATTTATTTTTCAAAAAGATGGTCAGGCATCGGCACCGCTTCCCCTGTCGCTGCAACCACCGGCATGGCCGCATTCCATCCACGGAGCTTGTCCGACAGGCCGCGCGCCATCTCGGCGGTCTTCTCGGGATACTGTGCGGCTACATTGTTCTCCTCCCCTATGTCCTCGCGGAGGTTGTACAGCTCCACCTCGTCGGTGAGCATCCTGTAGACGATCTTCCAGTCGCCCTTTACCATCGCGCTCAGGTAGTCGATGTCCACGAGGTCGTACGGCTTCCACTTGTGTGGGTAATGGAAGACGAGCTCGCGCTCTGCTGACACGCCCTCTCCCCTGGTGATGAGCGGAACGAGATCCTGTCCGTCCACATCCTGGACCGTCTCGTAGTCACGCACACCTGCCATCGACAGGATGGTAGGGAAAAGGTCCTCGCATATCACAGGCACCTCGCAGCGGCTTCCGGCTGCCACCCTGCCAGGCCAGCAGAACATCATCGGCACTCGTATGCCACCCTCATAGCAGGAGCCCTTGCCCTCGCGGAGCGGTTTGTTGTGGGTATGCGGGATGCCTCCCTTCTGCTTGTTCTCGGCGTTTCCGCCGTTGTCGGTCATGAAGATGATGATGGTGTTCTCAGACAGGCCATGCGCCTCGAGGTAGTCCAGCACGTCGCCGAGCGACTTGTCCACGCCCTCCACCATGGAAGCGTAGCGCGCCTGTCCCTCGTCCATGCCAGCGTCGCGGTACTTCTGCACGAAGCGCTCGTCAGGCTGGATAGGCGTGTGGGTCGCGTAGTGCGCCAGGTAGAGGTAGAACGGCTGGCCGTGGGACACTGGATAGTCCAGGGTCTTCAGCGCCTCGCGGGTCAATGCCTCCGTGAGGTGGGTCTCGGTACCGTAGTACTCTGTCATGTTCTGCACGGCGCAATGATTCCAGAGCTCAGGGGTGTTTCCATAGTTGTCACGCCCCTGGTAGCTGCGTGGCTGGCCTGCCATGGTACCGCCCACATTGACACAGAAGCCAAGGTTGTAGACATTGGCCGCAGGCGTGCCAGCAGAGGCGAAGTGGGCCTTTCCGGCATGTACGGTGTAGTAGCCAGCATCCTTGAGCAGCTGGGCCATAGGTGTGCAGACCTGAGTGTATGGCACTCCCTCGACAGGGCTGATGCCGTTTATGTTCCAGTCCGGGCGCAGGAGCTCACCCGACGGTGCCTCCGCACCTGTGCGGTTGATCTCCATGCTTAGCGCGCCGCCCGTGGCATCGGAAGGCGTGTCCCTCACGATCGAGGTCCAGTTCGTGATGCGGGTATGGGCCGCATTCATGCCGGTCATCATGGACGTACGCGTAGGTGTGGAGACGGCACATGCGTAGGCATTGCCCATGATCATGCCCTGCTCCGCGAGGCGTCGCATGTTCGGAGTGTTGAATCGCTGGTTGTTAGGATACACCTCGGTGCCGTACGCCACCTCGCTGTCCACCCAACCCATGTCATCGACAAGGAAGAATACTATGTTCGGCTGCGCCTCCTGCCTCTTTGAGCAGCCTGTGGCGGCGGCCAAAAGGGCCAGGCCAGTAAGAGATTTCGAATAATTCATAACAATGTGGTTTTCCTGAGAACAAAAATACCTAAAGTTTTCTATTTTTGTACCCAATAATTGATAACATTATGCCATACTATGTAATAGGTGTCGACTATGGCACCGACTCGGCCAGGGCAGTGCTTGTGGACACATCCAGCGGAGCCACTGTAGCTTCATCCGTGATGAACTACCCACGCTGGGCTGAAGGCCTGTACTGCGACGCTGGCGAGAGCCGCTTCCGCCAGCACCCGCTCGACTACCTCGAATGCCTGGAGAAGGTGCTGCGCGATGTCGTGGACGCATGCCCTGACAGGAAATCCATCAAGGCCATCGGCGTGGACACCACGGCCAGCACACCATGCTTCGTGGATGCACACTGCACCCCTCTCTCCCTGAAGGAAGGATTCAAGGAGGACCCTGACGCCATGTTCGTCCTATGGAAGGACCACACAGGCCTTGTGGAGGCGGAACAGATAAACGCAGCGTCCAAGAAAGCGGAGGTCGACTACACCGCGCCATGCGGATTCCACTACTCACCTGAGGCATACTGGTCCAAGGTCCTGCACATTCTCAGGAGGAGCGAGGGCATAAGGAAGCAGAGTACGTTCGCCATCGAGCTGTGCGACTGGATCCCTGCCGTGCTCACAGGATGCGACGACATCAGCAGGCTCCGCACAAGCCACTGCGCCGCAGGCTGCAAGCAGCTCTATGCCGAGATGTGGGGAGGATGGCCACCAAGGGACTTCTTCACAGGCATCGACCCCGTCCTGGGTCCTGTATGGGACTGTCTTCCACAGCAGAACTACGGCTGCGACGAGCCAGCCGGCACACTCTCCAGGGAGTGGGCAGACAGGCTGGGGCTCAGCAGTGACGTCATCGTGAGCGTGGGCAATGTAGACGCGCATTCCGGCGGCATCGGCGGTGGCGTGAGATACAGGTCCCTGGTCATGAACATCGGCACGTCGGCGTGCTACATGACCACGGTACCGAACGAGATAATGGGCGACCGGATGCTCAGCGGCGTATATGGCCAGATCAAGGACGGCATCCTGAGAGGGTCTGTAGGATACGAGATAAGCCTCAGCGCCTTCGGTGACGTGTTCGCATGGTTCAGGCGCCTTCTCTCCACCTTCGTGGGAGACGAGAAGACCGCCGACCTCATACTGCCCGTACTCAGCGAGCAGGCGGCGGGGCTGCGCCAGCGCCTCGACGCGCCTCAGGCGACCGACTACTTCAACGGCAGGCGCTCCCCTGACCCGGACAACTTCCTCACCGCCAGCATCACCGGCCTGAAGATAACAACCACTGCGGCGGAGATCTACTACGCCCTCGTGGAGGCAGTGGCATTCGCCACCAAGGCCATCGTGGACTTCATGGCCGAGAACGAGGTGCCGCTTGAGCGCTTCGTCGGCATCGGAGGCATCTCACAGAAGTCACCGTTCGTGATGCAGATGCTCGCGGACGTACTGGGTCACGACCTGGAGGTGTCGTCCTGCAAGGACTGCTGCGCCATGGGCGCGGCCATCCAGGCATCAGTGGCGTGCGGCATCCATCCAGACACCGTGAGCGCGCAGGACGCCATGTGCCAGGATGTATCAGTCACCTACCATCCTGACGCGTCAAAGGCGGAGATTTTCGCGGAAAGATACAAAAGATATAAACGCATCAGCGCAGACACAATAAAATGAATACATATGTAGAACCTTCCAGAGCGATTGAAGTTCGCGAGGAAGTGGATGTCCTCGTGGTGGGCGGTGGCCCATCGGGCATCATGGCGGCATACGCTGCCGCAAAGGATAAGAATCTGAAGGTAATGCTCCTGGAGAGCAGGGGTTTCCTCGGTGGAAACCTGACCATTGGACTTCCTATACTCGCCTACCTCGGTCCCAAGGGAAACCAGGTGATCAAGGGTGAGGCGCAGCACTTCATCGACAGGCTGAAGGCACGCGGTGCCGCCAGCGAGCACAAGAGGTGCAAGAACCACATGTCACTCACCATCATTGACTCGGAGGCGGCCAAGGACGTATGCATCGAGATGATGCAGGAGGCTGGAGTCGAGGTGCTCATGTACGCGTTCTGCTGCGGCGCCATCAAGGAAGGCGAGCAGGTGAAGGGAGTCATCATCGAGTCGAAGTGCGGCAGGCAGGCCATCATGGCGAAGACTGTCATCGACTGCACTGGCGACGGCGACGTGGCGTTCCGCGCCGGCGTGGAGTGCCACAAGGGAGACGCCGACGGAGGCATGCAGCCCCCTACCCTCATGTACCAGATGCGCGGGGTCGAGATGCAGAAGCTGCGCGATGCCATTGTCCAGCATCCGGACATCTACGACATGGATGTCATGCCGCCTGAGCAGTTCGTGTCCGGCATGTTCATCACAGTCGGCCTGAGGAACCAGATCAGGCAGGCGCAGGCTGAGGGCCTCGACATCCCTGTCTCTCGCACCATCCTCATCACAGGCCTGCAGCCTGACGAGATATGGGTGAACATGACACGCGTCAGCGGCACCGACAGCACCGAGCCGTCGAGCTACACCCGTGGCGAGATCAAGGCGCGCGAGCAGATGAAGGTGGTCAACGAGTACCTGAGGAAGTATGTCCCCGGCTTCGCCAATGCACACGTGGAGAAGGTAGCCCCATTCATGGGCATCCGTGAGAGCCGCGTGATCGTGGGCAAGTATGTGCTCACCGCCGAGGACATCCTCGCCATGAAGCCTTTCGAGGACAGGATATGCGTCGCCGGATACCCGGTCGACATCCACCACTCCACTGGTGGCGACTGCACCATGCTCTTCACCGCCGACGCGTACGACATCCCTTACAGGGTGCTCGTGCCCGAGAAGGTGGAGGGGCTGCTCGTGGCCGGCAGGTGCTCGTCCATGAGCCACGAGGCCATGGCAGGCACACGCGTTATGTCCACCTGCATGGCGCTCGGCGAGGCGGCTGGAACGGCTGCCAGGGTCGCACTCCAGGACGGGGTGCTCCCTTCAGAGGTAGATGTAAGGAAGGTACAGGAGGAACTCCTGGCAAATGAAGTATATCTTGGATAGCATATGAAGACAATCAATGAGCCTGCAAGGCAGGTACCGGTAATAAATGAGGTTGACGTGCTCGTGGTCGGCGGAGGTCCCGCCGGCATCATGGCCGCACAGGCGGCGGCCAAGGTGGAGGGCACCAAGGTGATGCTCATCGAGAGCAGGGGCTTCCTGGGCGGGAACATGACCATTGGCCTTCCGCTCCTGGGATTCCTAGGACGCAAGGGCAACGAGATCATAAAGGGTCTGCCCCTCCAGTTCGTGGAGCGGCTCCGCGAGAAGGGCCTGGCGACTCACCACCGCGCCTGCCCGCTCCATGTGAGCCTCACCATGATCGACCCTGAGGGCACGAAGAGACTGTGCTGGCAGATCATGGAGGAGTGCAGCGTAGAGGTGCTCATGTACGTATTCTGCGCCGACGTCATCATGGACGGCGACATGGTGAAGGGCGTGATCATCGAGTCCAAGCGCGGCCGTGAGGCCATCCTCGCGAAGACCGTTGTGGACTGCACCGGAGACGGCGACATCGCATACCGCGCCGGGGCCGAGATGCTCTACGGCAACGAGAAGGGCATCGCCCAGCCTCCTACCCTCATGTTCTCGATGCGCGGCGTGGACTCCCTGAAGCTCAGGAACGCGGTGGCTGACCACCCTGAGACCTACGACATCGACTACATCCCCAACGAGTTCTTCCGCCCTATGGACAACTGCACCTTCGTGGGCTTCCGCAACCAGGTGAAGAAGGCGCGCGAGGAGGGCTTCAAGATCCCCGTGGAGCGCACCATCTTCATGACGGGAATGGCTCCTGACGAGTGGTGGGTGAACATGTCACGTGTCAATGGTATCGACGCCACCGACCCTGCGCAGTACACCAGGGGCGAGCAGGTCTGCATCGAGCAGAACGACGAGATCGTGAGATACCTGAAGAAGTACATACCTGGATTCGAGAACGCATACGTGGACCGCGTGGCGCCATTCATGGGCATACGCGAGACAAGGCGCATCGTCGGTGAGTACACCCTCACCGAGCAGGACATCTTCGACTGCCAGCGCTTCGACGACGTGGTGGCGGTGGCCAGCTACCCTGTGGACCTCCATCACCCTGTGGGAGGCGACTGCTCACTGTACTGGTGCCCTGACTGCTACGACATCCCTTACAGGACCCTGCTGCCGAAGAAGATCGACGGCCTCATCATGGCCGGCCGAGACATCTCGGCCACCCACCTGGCGCTCGCCTCGGTGCGCGTCATGGGCCCAGCCATGTGCATAGGAGAGGCGGCCGGCAAGGCTGCCGCCCTCAGCGTGGCCGACGGCGTCTCGCCACGCGACCTTGACGTCGCCAAACTCCAGCAGGCGCTGCGCGAGGAAGGCGTCTACTTCCGTCCATAGGAATTGATGCATAAAGAAAAAGTGCTACCGTTTTTACGGCAGCACTTTTTTTAACGTCCTTTCTGTTGCTTGACATACCCCTCTGCATATTTGCAGCGGTACTCAAGCCCACGCATCTGCTCCATAGGATCATGGTAAGCTTCGATGTTTCCATCAGTGTTTTGGCTCACATGCATCAAGTACGCCTTAAGTTTCTGGTCACGGTACTTGGAGATATCCACCCAAGTGTCGGGATGGAAATTCTGCGTCTGCAAGCCAGTCATGACTTCGCCATAATACAAATCAAATGAGTATCCACTACGACGCCATGCATCATAAACGAGTATGCTACAGTTTCTGTGGTCTCGATGAGAGTCAATAGGCCAATGTGTCAGCACGAGGTCAGGCTTTTCTGTCTTTATGAGTTCGAGCATTTCGGCATAAGCCTCAGCATTGACATAACTGGCACCATCTACCTGTGACAGGAAAACCGCACGAACGCCCATCTCGCGACAAGCATCAAGTGCCTCCTGAGAACGAATCTGTGCCGTCTCAGTCGCAGACTTCCCGACTATGCCACCCTCTCCCCTTGTGAAGTACACGCTGACCACTTCGCAGCCTAGGTCTTTCAAGGCAAGCATAGTACCACCAGACATTGATTCAGGGTCATCCGGATGCGCTCCTATCACGAGACATTTCTTGTAGTGCCCATCTGTAATGGCCTGAGCATAAGACACCATCGCCATCATGCCCAGAACGACACATGCAAAGAACTTTTTCATAACCAACTACTTTCCAAAATATTTATCTAGCAGGTATGCCAGTCTGTAACCAGCATCACGAAGCTGAAGGCTTACTATCTCACGTGACTTCTCCACAGTGTCAGGATCCAGCACCTCTGTGAGGAAAGGATTGATCTCATAGATGCCCGCATTCCTATCTCCACACTGCTTCGCCCAGTCTAGAAGCGTTCCTTTCTGGATCTTCTTTATCTCGCGCCTTGAAGCGTTATCCAGTTCAGCAGCCACGTCATCTGGCTTTCCCTTGTAGAGCCATGCCGGAATCTTGTCATATACGCTATGGAAGGTGCCCTTGTAGTCACCAAGTGTACACTCCCAGAAGTTGCGAGGGCCAGGAACATAAGAATGAACTGGGCAATGCATATCGCCTGCAAAATGTATCAACACGCGCACATTCATCACCACTGCAGAATCAGTAAGCTCCTTATAATGAGAAAGATTGTAATCAGCCAAGTACATCGCATAAATAGCGTCCTCCTTTGAAAGACGAGGATTTGGATCGTACTCATGCTTCTCGTTTACATTGTACACATGCCATGCAGTGGTATAAGCGATATCTGGATCATTGCGATGTGTGTCCATCCACACTGCATCCTCCTTGAGATCGTAGTCAAAATACTTCGCGATATTCGCTTTTGTGGTCTCGCTGATATGCCTCTGTGCCACTGCGATCACAATCTGATGGCCATACTTTCCCCAAGCTGCCACATTCTGCTGCGCCATAATCACAAGCGCGGTCAGCATCAAAACAAACTTTTTCATTATTTCCAATGTTTTAGTGTCATGCAAAGATAGTGATTCTGCCACTCCTTTCATTCATTTAAATGAACAATCTTGTGTGACGACGATACTCCGCATAGGCAGGCTTATTCGCCAGCTGTCTATGCTCCATAAGAGGGATGCTGACTGTGCAGAAAAGAATCGTAACTGAGATTGGCCCCACAACCATCCACGCATTCGCATGAAGTCCGACCACAGGAAGAGCCGTAAGCCATACTCCCCACCACATAGAGATTTCTCCGAAATAATTCGGATGCCTGCCATGCTTCCACAGGCCTACATTGCACACCTCGCCTGGATGCTCACGACGGAAGCGATGCGACTGGCGGTCTGCGACAAGCTGGATGGTGGCAGCGCACACAGACACAGCGAAACCCAGCATCGAAATCTTGGACAAACCGCCCATAGGAGTACGGAACAACAGTTCAAAGGCTGGCAACATAGCCAGAAAGACGACTATGGTCGGCACCATATTCAAGCCAAAAAAGTTAATGACATGGAAAAGCCATGGACGACATTCTGTACGATACTTGGTATAACGCCAATCCTCATGCTGTAGTCCCTTGAAAGTAACCGCCCAGTTCCAGGTGAGACGTATGCCCCAATACCATACCGCCACCAATACAAGTGCTCCAGCCAAACCCAGATGCCCCATGTGTACCGCCCACGCAGTAAGCATGACAGGTGGAGCTACGCTCCAGTAAGGGTCATAAAATGAGACGTTTCTGTATACAAGCCCCAGAGTCCAGATGTAGATAGTGGCGACCGCATCAGCGACAAACAGTGCCAGATATGGGTGCATCGCGCCCTTGCAGAGGCGCCATGATGCCCAGCCCAATACTGCAGCGATGATGTAATGAAGAGTGATGATAAGGAAGCTTTCCTTTCTAGTTTTTGTCATGATCGGTCGTGATAAAATGATAGTTCTAAGCATCAAATATACATATTTTCTTCCCGAACGAGTCCAACAGAGCGCTAAAATCACTAGATTTGGGGTACTCAAAACATAGTCATTGCCATGAATTGCATAAAAACGCTGCCACTTTGGATGCTTGTCATTCTTTCTCTATGTCTATCCTGTCAGAAACCCGCAGAAGAAGAGAAGGAGGAAGTGTTCTACCTAAGCGAGAAGGACATCCCGAATGCTATTGAACACACCGGGACGAAGTTCACACTCAGTTTCCAGTGCGACAGGCAGTGGAGCATCACATGCAGCGAGGCATGGGTAAGCGCAGCTATCAGCAGCGGTGACGGTGATGGCGGAGCCAAGTATTTCCGTGTGCCGATCACTGTCATGGCCAATGATTCCGCCTCTGAGCGCGAGGCCACACTCCGCATAGGCTATGGCAGCCAAGGCCACTTCAAGGATGTACTGCTGCGTCAGAATGGAAAGGACTCGATGAAGAGCTGCACCGTGGACAGCATCACTGACGACATCCTGTTCAGCACGGTGCCTGCCGGCACATCCACCTCCGTACAGCAGGGTTTCGACTTCAACGAAAGCCTCAGCACCGTCTACTTCTCACAGGTGACATCCGGATACAAGAATACCATCAGTTGGACAAATAGAGCTGTGACAGATTCAAAAGCATTGGCACAGAACACGATGATACTCCTTCACTTCTCACACGGAAACAACATACACTACGAGAGGGCCGCAGACGGAGAGTATCTGTGGATAGCCAGCTGGGGCACCCGCGACTCGGAGGGCAAATACACAAACCCTCAGACCCTCGCGCGAGTGAAGCTGGCCAAGGGCACGACTGTCCGTCCTCAGGACGTCAAGGACCACTACTATTTCGGCACAAAGACGCTCCACGCAAGCTTCGACGAGAAAAATGACCAGCTCGCCATCTATTCCCAGGGCGATGATTACATGATGAAGGTCTACAAACTCAGCGAAGTGCTCGCTACGCCAGTAAGCACCGTCACCCTCAAATATGAGCTCACAAACGGAGGTTCAGAGAACGGCAAGACCTCGCCTGATCCTGAATACAAGGGCAAGCCTACCATCAGCGCTCATGACTGCAGCGGTCTCAAGCCTATCGCACAGTTCATCTACAAGTACACGACCAGCTACGCCTGGCAGACCTTCACCCTTCACGATGGCAGAATCTACTTCTTCCTCGCCGACAAGAAGATGAATCCAGCCCCTAATGGCATGTACTACCAGAGCGTGATCAATGTCCTTGACCTGCAGGGCAATGTCCTCAAGTCAAACATCTACCAGCCTTTCGCCGACAACATGCCTGACCTTATAAGATATGGATTCACAGATGACGAGACCAAGTATATGGAAAATGAAGGCATCATCATCCGGGATGACATGCTCTACCTTCTCTACACAGCAAAGGACAAGATAGGCTTCCGCCGTCCTGTGATCTTCAGGTTCAGTACTGTGGGTTTATAGCCACCTACTTTTCATTGATGAAAAACAGTGGTATGCAAGCAAGGATTGGGGTAAACAAAATGCTGAGCACAAGCCATAACGTCCTCGATAATCCACGAGCTTCAGCCCTGTCTGCATTTGAATTACAGAACACAAAAAAACCTATTATCGACGACAGGAGAATCAGAATCAGAAACACATCGCTGAGCGTCAACGAATCATCCTCCGTCTCCGAATCAGAATCGACATCTATATCAGTATCGGTGTCTACTTCTACATCCACGTCTGTAGCAGTCTGATCTATAACCTGCTTTTCCGTCGGCGATGTAGACTTGTCTTTCTTCTGGCGTTTCATGGTCACGACGCCACCAAGTCCGTTATCTGCATCTGAGCTACCGGTGCTTTGTCCTGCCACGACTAAGCATGACAGTACCATGACAATTATGAGGAATAGTCTTTTCATACGAATCCTCTAGTCTCGTCTGAACAGGTCTCGAGTGTAAACCTTGCTTTCGACATCATCAAGGCATGCGTCGTAACGATTCGCAACGATAGCATCAGACTGCGCCTTGAAGCTGGCGAGGTCATTGACCACAAGCGATCCGAAGAATGTTGTGCCATCCTCAAGGGTAGGCTCGAAGATGATCACATTGGCACCTTTCGCCTTGATGCGCTTCATGACGCCCTGGATGGATGACTGGCGGAAATTGTCTGAATTTGCCTTCATGGTGAGGCGATACACGCCGATGGTCACAGGTTTCTCCTTGCTGGCATCCCACTGGCCATTCTCGCTATAGTAGCCAGCCTTCTTCAGTATCTGGTCAGCAATGAAGTCCTTTCTGGTGCGATTTGACTCCACGATGGCAGTCATCATCTGCTGAGGGACGTGATCGTAGTTTGCGAGGAGCTGCTTCGTATCCTTAGGGAGGCAGTATCCGCCATAGCCGAAGCTAGGGTTGTTATAATGCGAGCCGATTCTTGGATCAAGGCCAATGCCATCGATGATAGCCTTCGCGTCAAGTCCCTTGACCTCGGCATAAGTATCAAGCTCATTGAAGTAAGACACACGCAGCGCGAGGTAGGTGTTTGCGAACAGCTTCACAGCCTCAGCCTCCTTCATACCCATGAAGAGTGTGTCAATGTTTTCCTTGATGGCACCCTCCTGAAGGAGCGCAGCGAACACTCGTGCATCCTCCTCTGGATGGTTTCCTGCCACAGCAGCAATTGCTGCATTCTCCTCATCGTATTCTGCTCCACTGAGTCTCTTCGGATAGCCTACAATGATCCTGGAAGGATAGAGGTTATCGTAAAGCGCCTTCGACTCGCGAAGGAACTCTGGAGAGAAGAGAAGGCGGAACTTCTCGTTGACAGGTCGTCCCTCCTCCTTGAATTTTCTCGCATACTTCACATAGAGATTGCGACAGTAACCCACAGGGATGGTAGACTTTATCACCATCACAGCCTCTGGATTCACGCTAAGAACGAGATCTATGACGTCCTCGATATGATGTGTGTCGAAGAAGTTCTTTGCGGGATCGTAGTTTGTCGGAGCGGCGATCACCACGATGTCAGCATCACGGTAGGCAGCGGCACCGTCCAGGGTGGCGGTAAGGTCAAGCTGCTTCTCGGCAAAGTACTTCTCGATATACTCGTCCTGTATAGGACTGATGCGGGCATTTATCTTGTCTACCTTCTCAGGGATCACATCTACAGCCACCACATGATGGTGCTGAGAGAGGAGAGTCGCGATGGAAAGACCAACATATCCTGTTCCTGCGACTGCTATTCTTAGATCTTCAAACTTTCTCATATTCTAGTCTTTGTCTAATTCTGTGTATTTACTGTTCTGACTCTTGAATTCTGGAACAATCTCCTTCATCTTACGGACAATGGCCATGTCATCGAAACTGTGTGAAAGCTCATAGAGTTCAATCTCATTTTTAAGAGCAAGCTCGTATGGGTACTCACGCACCGCTGCCACCTTGATCTTTGGGTGTCCAGTAGGCTTGGTCTGCTCTGCATCGCTAAGTAGCTCCTCATAGAGTTTTTCGCCATCTCTAAGGCCCGTATACTCTATTTGGACGTCTTTTGCGCCATAAAGTTTGATCATATTCCTCGCAAGATCTGCGATTCTGACAGGCTCACCCATATCAAAGACGAAGATCTCGCCTCCATTTCCCATGGTACCAGCTTCAAGAACGAGACGGCACGCCTCAGGGATAAGCATGAAGTATCTGATGATGTCAGGATGCGTGACAGTCACTGGACCACCCTTCTTGATCTGCTCGCGGAAGATAGGAATCACAGAACCATTGGAACCTAAGACATTGCCAAATCGTGTAGTCACGAACTGGGTGGTTTTCTGATGAGCATTCAAAGACTGGCAATATATTTCGCAGATTCTCTTTGAACATCCCATGACGTTCGTAGGGTTTACAGCCTTGTCAGTGGAGATCATCACAAATTTCTTTGTGCCATACTTCACAGCAAGATCAGCAATGACACGGGTGCCATATACATTGTTCTGCACAGCCATGGCTGGATTGTCCTCCATCATTGGCACATGCTTATACGCAGCGGCGTGGAATACATACTCAGGCTTATGCTGGGAGAAGATGCGCTCCATGTGCTCGGCATTATTGATAGAACCAACAATGGTCCAAGCCTTTAAACCTGGATGATTATTCGCCATGTATCTACGCACGTCATGCATAGGTGTTTCAGCCTGATCCACAAGGATAAGTTCTGAAGGCTTGAACTTAGCCACCTGACGCGACATCTCAGATCCGATGGAACCAGCAGCACCTGTGATGAGCACTTTTTTGCCAGTCAACATCTCACCAATGGCCTTCATGTCGACCTGAATGGCATCTCGAGGAAGAAGGTCCTCGATCTCGACCTCCTTGAAGCTATGATGCGAAAGATCGCTTTCGCCATCCCACTCCTCGGCTGGTGGCATCATGAGTATCTTTATATCCGCTGCCACAAGAGCATTTATCAGCGACTTTCTATGGGTAAACCTCTCAGACTGTATAGGTGAGACAATGAGAGTTTTCACATCATTGTCCTTCATTACCTTCACCACTTCGTCTGTATCGTAGTGAACATCAACACCAAGCAGCTTGTTATGGTCGATAGCAGGTTCTCCTGAGATGAAACCAGCAAGATGGAACTTGCCGTTAGGGTCGCTCAAAATACTCTTTCCAATAGCCAGTCCACCCTGCATACAACCATAGATGAACACTGGCTGTGTACCAGCGCTACGATGATAGAAAGTATACAGATCCTTTGCTGCTATCCTGACTATGCATTGAGCCAGCGTGGCTGTCACGAACATCAATAATCCAGGATACACATCAGGGAAAAGAACCGCATCATGGATCCAAGGCTGGAGAAGATAGTGAATGCCTACGAGGATTGCGGTAGCAATGAAGTTTGCGAAAATAATTCGTTCAAGGTCGACAAATGACGAATATCTAAGAACGCTTCTGTATGTACGTGCGAAGAAATAGGTCGGAACATACACCACCAAGCAGATGCAGACGCCATAGAACAATTCCCAGAAATTACGGGCGAACCCATCACCGCCCATCTTGAAATACGCAGCAACAAAGCTAGCCAAAGCCACAATGATGCTATCTACAGCCAATATTACACTGTAAGGAAGTATTCTGTGAGTGAAATGCCACTCACTGAACCTATACAATGGATTACGCATGCCAATATTATTTTCTCGCCTCCGGCGAAATTTATTTCAGGTTACAATTTTGAAGTACAAATATAACAATTAAATGCGATATTATATACACGAATTAGATAGTCCAAAACAAAGAGATTTTTCCTATCTTTGCAAGATTGAGACAACTAAAACCGAGATTTAATTATGGAAGAGAAACAGGTAAGACACATTGAGATTCCATGCTTCATGACTGATTCAGCTTATAGACTGAAGGCATCAGCATTCATGGAGGAGGCTCAGGAGATAGCAATGGACGGAGCAGACGTGCTCGGATTCGGATATGACACTCTGCATCCTATGAACATGGCATGGGTACTTGTACGTATGCAGTTCAAGTATCTTCGTGCACCAATGTGGAGAGAAAAACTCACACTCAGGACTTGGCACAAGGGAGTCAAAGGTCCTTACTTCGTACGTGACTATGAACTTCTCGACGAAAAGGGAGAGCGAGTGGCTGTTTCCACAAGTTCATGGGTTGTGCTTAACGTAGTGGAGCGCAGTTTTGTGCGTATGAGCAGTCTGGAAGGTGTGGTAGATCCTAACCCTCAGAACGAAGACTCAGCCATCGAGACATTGGCACCGAAAGTGGCTATTCCGAGAAACGTTGAACCTGATATCGTTGCAAAGCACAATGTGGTGTACTCCGACCTTGATTTCAATGGCCACACCAATAACACCAAGTACATTTCTTGGGCATTCGACGCACTTCCTATCGAAGTGAGCACCCAAAAGGCATTCTCCGAGATAAGCATCAACTTCAACAAGGAAGCTATGCTGGGTGAAGAGGTCACACTTAAATGCTTCAAGAGCAAAGAAGAAGGTCCTGAGACTTGGACCATAGAGGGTGCAGTAGACGACCACAACTCATTCACGGCAAAGATTGTTTTCTAAACTATGAGACTCAGAAGTTTAGCGATGGCATCAATGCTCATGCTTGGAGCCTGTGCACAAAGCCCACAGAAGGAGCTTGATGCTCTCTGCAGTGAGTACTTTCCAGCAGGTGAGCCAGGCGCAGCCGTGCTCGTACTGCGAGGCGATGAGCTGATCTTCGACAAAGGCTACGGAGTAGCCGACATGGAGAAGGGAACGCTCATCGACGGCGATACATTCTTCAACATTGCATCAGTTTCGAAGCAGTTCACGGCTTTTGCAGTGCTGCAGCTCGCCCAGCGCGGCTTGATCAGCCTGGACGACGAAGTGCGCACCTATTTCCCTGAGTTCACATCCCCTATTTGGGAAGGCATCTGCATAAAGCACCTGCTTAGCCATTCATCGGGCATTCCTGATGCAAGAAGTGGTTACACACGCGAGCAGAGGGTCAATGGTGACGAAGTCCTTGCTACAGAGTATATGAAGACTCTAGACCACCTTAACTTCGCTCCAGGCACAAACTATGAGTACATAAACCCTACCTTTGTCCTACTCGGATATCTAGTCGAGAGAGTCACAGGGGAAGAGTTTACGAAACACGTGACAGACAGTATCTTCCGCCCAGCCGGCATGAACGAGACGCTATACTTTGACAGAGACCATCAGGACCTTATCCCTCGTATGGCTCATGGCTACGAGTATGAAGACGTGACCGACATGCCTGAGGAGCGCACCGCTACGGAAGGCAGCGACAAGCCCAAGAACTGGTATGAGTACGACTTCGGCGAGGAGACATTCTTCGCGACACGTCCAGATGGAGGCATCTACACATCCACACACGAATTCGTGAAGTGGGAGAAGGCGCTGCGTGCTTGCTACGCGGGCGATGCAGAGGCATTGCTCTCCAAGGGACTGATCGAGGACGCCCACTCGCCACACACCCTTGTCGCAGGAAGTAGCTTCAGCGACTACCAGAACCGTCCTGACACATGGTACGGCTATGGTTGGTTTATAGAGGATGCAGCAGAGAAGATCATCTACCACACTGGTGACAATGGTGGCTTCAAGATTCTCGCAGCACGCTACCCTGCCACAGAAACGCTTGTACTTGTGTTTGCAAACCGCGCTGACTGGGATCGATACGCACTGATGAAGAGCATCGAAAACATACTCGCAAACTAATACACTAGATATGACAGAGATATCACATCATCATAAAGGAATCATCGTACAGGTTATCTTCTTTCTGATAATCCCGCTATTCTTCATGGGTTTCATGCT
Organism: Bacteroidales bacterium; assembly: GCA_024398075.1. Taxonomy (GTDB): domain Bacteria; phylum Bacteroidota; class Bacteroidia; order Bacteroidales; family UBA932; genus Cryptobacteroides. Next base: position 32,532 of record JAKSJM010000027.1, read on the forward strand.
GCTGTATGAGCCAGTGGGGGCTCGCGAGTTCATTGGAGCGGGACGCGACCTATTCGCATTCAATGTGACAATGATGATGTGCATCGCGCTCCTCTCACTTGTAGGGACACGCCTGCCTTTCCATTTCATCTGGAGAAACCATAGTCTCAAGTGGCTCTGGTATGTGGTCTGGTGCGTTGGCGAGGTATTCGTGATCGCATGCTTCCATGCGCTCTACCTTTACCTCATGTACAAGGGAAGCCTGCCATATTTCACGGTTCTCTCAAAATGCTTCGGATTGGATTTGATGACAATGGTTTACCCATACGCCATCCTGATCCTGGCGATTGAGAACAAAGCACAGAGCGAGACAAGCATCGACGAAGGCTCTGACGAGCTCGTCCGCTTCAATGACTCAAGCAAGCGCGTGAAGCTCGTCATCGCGTCATCTGCGATTCTATACATTGCAGCCGAGGAGAACTATGTCAGGATCAGTTACATGGACGGTGAAACCTTAAAAGACTATGTCCTTAGAAGCTCCATGAAAGGCATTGAGGATCTCGTACAGAAGCATGGCCTAGTGCGCTGTCACCGCTCCTACTTCATCAACCCTAAGCACATAAAGGTGCTTCGTAAAGATGCAGAAGGCCAGATCGTTGCCGATCTAGCCTTCCCTACTGCCTCGAAAGTTCCTGTATCGAAGCGATATTACGACGCCCTTTCAGAGCTCCTGTAGATTACTCCATAAGTTTACGATACTTAAAGCGCTTTGGCTCATCGTTGCCGAGGCGCTTCTTTCTATTCTCCTCGTACTCAGAGTATGAGCCTTCGAAGAAGTATACCTGTGAGTCACCTTCGAAAGCAAGGATATGTGTCGCGATTCTATCAAGGAACCAGCGGTCGTGAGATACTACTACAGCACAGCCGGCGAAGTTCTCGAGACCTTCCTCGAGCGCACGGATGGTATTTACATCCACATCGTTCGTAGGCTCATCGAGAAGGATGACATTGCCCTCATCCTTGAGAGTCAGAGCCAGATGGAGACGATTTCTCTCACCTCCAGAAAGGATGCCGCACTTCTTCTCCTGATCGGCACCGCTGAAGTTGAACCTTGACACATAGGTGCGGGCAGCCACCTCGCGATTACCAAGTTTCACAAACTCAGAATCATTTGCAATGGTCTGGTATACAGTCTTTTCCGGATCAATGCTCTTGTGCTGCTGATCCACATATGAGAGTTTCACAGTTTCACCGATCTCAATGCTACCGCTGTCAGGCTGCTCAAGCCCCATGATGAGACGGAAGAGCGTGGTCTTACCTGCTCCATTTGGGCCGATTACGCCGACGATACCCGCAGGAGGGAGCACGAAATCAAGGTTCTCGAAGAGTATCTTGTCGCCATAGGTCTTTGATACGCCATGGAAACTGATGACATTGTTTCCAAGCCTTGGACCATTTGGAATATAGATCTCGAGATTTGCCTCCTTCTCCTTGGTATCAGCCGAAGCCATCTTTTCATACGCGCCGATACGGGCTTTCTGCTTCGCCTGACGAGCCTTAGGAGCCATGCGTACCCATTCGAGCTCTCGCTCAAGGGTCTTTCTGCGCTTGCTCTCTGCCTTTTCCTCCTGGGCAAGCCTCTTAGATTTCTGATCGAGCCATGAAGAATAGTTACCCTTCCATGGAATGCCCTCACCACGGTCAAGCTCGAGAATCCAGCCGGCTACATTGTCAAGGAAATAACGGTCATGTGTTACCGCGATGACAGTACCCTTATACTGCTGAAGATGTGCCTCTAGCCACTGGATACTCTCGGTATCGAGGTGGTTTGTAGGCTCATCGAGAAGTAGCACGTCTGGCTCGCGCAGCAAAAGGCGGCAAAGAGCCACGCGGCGTCTCTCTCCTCCAGAGAGATTCGCCACGAGGGCATCCTCTGGCGGGCACTGGAGCGCGTCCATTGCCCTTTCGAGCTTAGCGTCAATCTCCCAACCACCGCAATGATCTATCTTTTCAGTGAGCTCTCCCTGACGGATGATGAGTTCGTTCATCTCATCATCGCTCATAGGCTCCATGAACTTCATATTAACTTCCTCATACTCCTTCAGAAGGTCCACAACCTCCTGAACACCCTCCTTAACGACCTCGATTACTGTCTTGTTTGGGTCCATCTGAGGTTCCTGCTCCAAATAGCCCACTGAGTAGCCCGGAGCCCATACCACTTCGCCCTTATAGGACTTCTCCACACCGGCGATGATCTTCATCAAGGTGGACTTTCCGGAGCCATTGAGACCGATCACGCCGATCTTCGCACCATAAAAGAATGAGAGGTAGATGTCCTTAAGGATCACTTTGTTATTGTGCGGAAGGGTCTTGCCCACTCCCGCCATCGAGAAAATGATCTTTTCGTCTGCCATAATTTATTGAATATTAGTTGTTTTTACTCTTGGAAACTGAAACACAATGGACAGCACCAGCATGAGTGCTATAAGCATTGGATAGTATAGATGACCAATGATCTGGATCGGAGAGAGCGAAGCGAGGCCTGCGGCCATCAGGAGCTGCGCACCGTAAGGGAGCATGCCCTGGATGACGCAGGACGAGATGTCAAGCACGCTTGCTGCCCTTCTAGGCGCCACGCCGTAACGTGACGATACGTCCTTCGCAATCTCACCCACAGTGATGATGGCAATGGTGTTGTTTGCCGTACATACGTTCGTGATCGCTGTGAGAACGGCGATCACTCCCTCGGCTCCCCTACGACCCGAGATGTGCCTTGTGAGCCTGTCGATGAGGAATTCAAATCCCCCACATGATTTCACCACGCTCATGAGTCCACCTGCAAGGAGGGTGACGATGATGAGTTCGTACATGCCAGCCAGACCTGCTCCAGCCGCATTCAGCAGCGATAATACAGTCGAGCCCGTGGCCAAGCCGAGAACCCATGTTATGGCAATGCCGCAGAGCAGCACACACAGCACATTCATGCCACAAAGCGCCAATACAATAACCAGCACATACGGGATAGCCTTGAACCAAGGAACCGAAGCCGCCATGGCCACATCTCCGGATGGCACATGCCCGAACACGTAAATCGCCAGCGTCGCGATAGCTGCGGGCAGCACAATGAGGAAGTTCGTCCTGAACTTGTCCTTCATAAGGCATCCCTGACTCTGCGTCGAGGCGATAGTAGTATCTGAAATGAAAGAGAGGTTATCTCCGAAAAAGGCGCCTCCCACGACTATGGCGACCATCCACGCCACTTCGGAGCCAGTCTGCTCAGCAAGTCCCGTAACTACAGGAGTCAGTGCGACAATGGTTCCGACTGAGGTGCCAATGCTCATGGAAATGAAGCAAGCCGCAAGAAAGATTCCTGCCGGCAGGAAAGCGCTGGGAACAGCGCGTAGAGTGAGCTGCACCGTAGCATCCACTGCCCCGACAGACTTCGCTGTAGCGGCAAATATGCCTGCGAGGATGAAGATCCAAATCATGTATAGGATGTCCTTGTTTGCCGCGCCCGCCGACACAGTGTCGATACGTTCCTTCAAGCTCTTGCCCCTCAAGATGCACACAGCATACACTGCAGCCACCACAAATGCCACCCCAATGGGCACGGCGTAGAAATCGCCAGCAAGCAGCGACGACGCAATGTACACCACCAGCAGAACAGCCACCGGTGACAATGCCAACAATCCTTTCTTCGTACTTATCATTATTCTTCTATCAACTCTATTTCTCTCGTGTCCTCTCGTGTTCTCTCGTGCGCAAATCAGCCATCTCTGCGCACCAAACCTGTCTTCCCGCTCCTCTCGTGCGCAAATCGGCTCTCTCTGCGCACCAAACCTGTCTTCCCGCCCCTCTCGTGCGCAAATCAGCCCTCTCTGCGCACCAAACCTGTCTTCCGAGCCCTCTCGTGCGCAAAACAGCCATTTCCACGCACCAAACTCATCCTCCGACACCTCTCGTGCGCAAAACAGCCGCTTCCACGCACCAAACTCATCCTCCGCCACCTCTCGTGCGCAAATCGGCTCTCTCTGCGCACCAAACTCATCCTCCGCCACCTCTCGTGCGCAAATCGGCTCTCTCTGCGCACCAAACCTGTCTTCCGAGCCCTCTCGTGCGCAAATCGGCCCTCTCTGCGCACCAAACCTGTCTTCCGGCCCTCTCGTGCGCAAATCAGCCTCTGCCACGCACCAGACCAGTCTTCCGCCATCTCTCGTGCGCAAAACAGCCGCTTCCACGCACCAAACTCATCCTCCGCCACCTCT
>JAKSJM010000028.1 GCA_024398075.1 Bacteroidales bacterium
CAGCCGGACACGACCCGGAAAATGCTGCCGTTTCATCCGGGTCGTGGCATAGAAAGCTTCCATTCCTTTCCCCAGCCGGACACGACCCGGAAAATGCTGCCGTTTCATCCGGGTCGTGGCATAGAAAACGTCCATTCCCTGCCCCAGCCGGACACGACCCCGACAAATGCGCTGTTTCTTCCGGGTCGTGGCATAGAAAGCTTCCATTCCCTGCCCCAGCCGGACGCGACCCCGACCCCGACAAATGCGCTGTTTCTTCCGGGTCGTGGCATAGAAAGGTGCAGAGGAGCGGCCGAGCGGTCCGGAGGGTTCGCACGCCGGCGCTGGCGCGTGCGCGAGTTGCAGAACAGCAGGATTTTTGTTACATTTGTAGGTTTAAAGGAAAAAAGATGGAACAGTTAGAACAATTATTCCTCTCATATACAGGCCAGAAGGCCGAAGAAATCAAGGAACTCACCACCTCCGGAAGTAACAGAAGGTACTTCAGACTACGCTCTGGAGAGATCTCTGTCGTGGGAGTTGTGGGTACGAACCTCGAGGAGAACAGGGCATTCCTCTCGATCGACAAGCATTTCATGGAGAAGGGCATCAGGGTGCCTAAGGTCTACGCAGTGAGCGAGGACGAGATGTGCTACATCCAGCAGGACCTCGGCGACGAGCAGCTCTACAATGCTGTGTCTGCAGGCCGCGAGAGCGGAGAGTACTCGATCATCGAGCGCGATCTCATCATGAAGACAGTGGCCATGCTCCCGAAGATCCAGTTCAGGGGCGCAGAAGGCCTTGACTTCACCAAGTGCTTTCCTGACAAGGAGTTCAACGAAAGGATGGTGAACTTCGACCTGAACTACTTCAAGTATTGCTTCCTGAAGGCCACAGGCCTGGAGTTCAACGAAGTGAAGCTCCAGGACGACTTCGACCTGCTGAAGGAAGACCTTCTCGAGGACTTCGGAGACACCTTCATGTACCGCGACTTCCAGGCCCGAAACGTGATGATCTTCGAGGGTGAGCCGTATTTCATTGACTTCCAGGGAGGAAGAAGAGGCCCGATCTACTACGACGTAGCATCATTCATCTGGCAGGCGCGCTCCCGCTTCCCTGACGACTTCAAGGAGCAGCTCATCGACACCTACCTGTCGGCGCTGAAGACTTATACCAATGTTGACGAGAAGGAGTTCCACGAGAAACTCCGCATGTTCGTCCTCTTCCGCACCCTCCAGGTGCTCGGCGCGTACGGATTCCGCGGCTACTTCGAGAAGAAGCCGCACTTCCTCGCAAGTGTGCCATTTGCACTCAGCAACCTCAGAAAGCTGCTGAAGACTCCATTCGCCAAATACCCATACCTGAACAAGGTCCTCACCGAGCTCACATCCATGCCTCAGTTCTACCAGATGACAGAGGACAAGAGACTCGAGGTCAAGATCTACAGTTTCGCATACAAGAAAGGCATCCCTGTCGACACCACTGGAAACGGAGGAGGCTACGTGTTCGATTGCCGCTCGGTAAACAACCCAGGCAAGTATGAGTACTATCGCCAGTTCACCGGCCTCGACCAGGAAGTCATCAAGTTCCTTGAGGACGACGGAGAGATAAACACCTTCCTCGACAGCGTGTACTCGCTCGTAGATGCACACGTCAAGAGATTCATTGAGAGGAAGTTCACCCACCTGCAGGTATGCTTCGGCTGCACCGGAGGCCAGCACAGGTCGGTGTACAGTGCAGAGCACCTTGCCGAGCACCTTGCCAGAAAGTATGACATCAAGATTACCGTAGTTCACAGAGAGCTCGGCATCGAGAAAATGCTATAACGATGAAAGCGATGATCTTTGCGGCAGGCCTTGGCACAAGGCTGAAGCCACTCACAGACACGATGCCGAAGGCGCTGGTCCCTATCGCGGGCCAGCCCCTTCTCCAGCATGTATTCGACAGGCTCAGCGCCATCGGGTACGACGACTTCGTGGTAAACGCCCATCATTTCGCCGACCAGATCATCGACTACATCACTGACACCGCCACCCTCCCAGAGGGCACCAGGGTGCAGATTTCAAACGAGCAGCCAGAGCCGCTCGAGACGGGAGGAGGCATTCTGAATGCTGAGCCAATGCTCACGGACAGAGACGACCCTCACTTCTTGGTACACAATGTGGACATACTCTCCGACCTGGATTTCGATTGGTTCCTAAGCCAGGTGGAGCCAGAAGCATTGTCCACCATCCTTGTCAGCGACCGCGTCACACAGAGGTACTTCCTCTTCGACGACGACATGCGCCTCGTGGGATGGACAAACATAGCCACTGGAGAGGTGAAGTCACCTTTCGAGGGCATTGACCCTGCCAAGTGCAGGAAATACGCATTCGCGGGCATACATTGCATGTCCACGAAGATTTTCGAAGTGATGAAGCAGCTCGGCTACGAGGGCAAGTTCTCCATCGTGGACTTCTACCTCAAGGCCTGCGAGCGCCACATCATCCGCGGAGCGCTGCCTGAGCAGCTCACGCTCGTGGATGTGGGCAAGCTCTCGACCCTTCAGGTGGCCGAGGACTTCTGCAAGTCACACACGAAGTAATTGCATAATATTTGCGGTTTTATCGGATTATGAAAAGTTTTTTGACGAAGATATGGTTCCCGATGGCAGTGGCAGCTACCGCTGTCGCGAGTTCCATTGACCTGAATGACCACATCCACAGGGTGGAGACGCGACCTGGCGTCCCCATCGAGTGCATCGTAGACTCCCCTGTCGGCCTCCAGGACACCGTCATATACCCACTCGGAGGATACAAGCTCCGCTGGACAGAAGAGGATTTCAAGATGGACGCCGTCCAGCTTGACAGCCTCGGCCTCGACTTCACAGTAGAAGACGTCGACAGCGCCAGCCTCATCACAGCCCGCGACACCATGAAAGTACCTGATTCATTGAGGCTTACAGACCCATTTAGATACAAGTACTATGTCGCACTCGTCGACTCGCTCACCCACCGCATCGTGGTGGACTCGCTCAAGGAAGTCGGCGACAGCATCATCTGGCCAAAGATTGACTCCATCTACTACGCCGACTCGGCGAGGGTAGCCAAGGAGAAGTTTGACAAGTGGTTCAACTCCCTCTCGAAGAAGGAAAAGAAGAGATATCTCGAGGAGCAGAGGCTCCCTATCCTCAGGCGCCAGATGGACAGTATCGCGAACGCAAAGGACAGCATCGCGAACATCAAGGACAGTATCCTGAAGAGCACTCCACGTATCCTGGAGACAGGTTTCCTCCCAGACTCGATGTACTACAAGCGCATCATCACATGGGAGCGCGACCGCCAGTTCCAGGACCTCTTCGTGCATGTGCCGGATACGGGCTACAACTACTGGTTCCACGATGCGCCATACCTGCGTAAGGATGTGAACGCCACACACTTAGGCGTCATGGGATCGCCAGTTCAGTACTACAACTTCTTCCTCCGTGGCAGCGACGACAGCACGCCATACTTCGAGGCGCTCGAGAGCTGGACATACACGCCGGAGACATTGCCATTCCTGAACACGAAGACCCCATACACGGAGCTCTCCTATTTCGGAACGCTCCTCGCCGGCGACAAGAAGGAGTCGGACAACCTCCATCTCCTCACGTCGACAAACATAACCCCAGCCCTCAACGTGACTGTTTGTTACAATGGTTTCGGTGGCAATGGTATCCTCGCGAACGAGAAGACCACAAATGGCAACTGGCTCCTGCACGCAAACTACATGGGCAAAAATTACATGGCCCATGTCGGCATGATACGCGACAAGGTGACAAGGGGCGAGAACGGAGGTATCGTGGACAATTATTGGGTCAGGGACACCACCATCGATGCCAGGACCATCGCAGTGGCCATGACAGACTCCAAGAGCATCACGAAGAAAAACACCTTCTTCATCGACCAGCAGTATAGACTTCCATTCGAAGTGGTAGAGGAATTCCTCGACGAAGCCAAGGAAAGGAGAGACTACAAGAAGTGGGAAAATGGCATAGTGAAGAATCTCAAGGACAGTCTCAACAGACGTGAAGAGCCTATCACAAAGAAAGATATCGAACTCTATGTGGCATATAGGCTCGCGAAGAAGGAGGGCAGGCTGACCAGCGAGATATCAGATGCATTCTTCGAAAGGAACCATCATGAGGAAGTGCCTATGAATCCAGGATATGGCGAAGGAGAGGGTAGCCTAGGTGAAGGAGAGGGTAGGCAAGGTGACGGAGAGGGCGATTCAGCAAGCGGTGGAGACTCTCCTTCTGCGAGCCCTTCCATGTCACCAGGCGACGCAGTTGCACCTAGCCCTGCCGCAGCCGCACCTACATCAGGAGCCGGAGCGCCTACACCTGGAGCCGGAGCACCGAAGGACACATCTTCTGTGAAGCTCAACCCAGATGCGAACAGCAGTGCTTTCTACATCGGCCACAGCTCGGATCTCACTATCTACACGAGAAAGTACACAGACAAGGTAGACAAACGAAACCAGGCTGCAGATGCGCTGTTCAACGGAGTCTATAACTACAACACAGCCATGAGCGCAGACTCGCTGAGGACCATGAAACTCGACAACAAGGTCTTCGTAAGGCTTCAGCCTTGGAGCGGAGACGCACTCATCTCGAAGCTCGACGTAGGAGTCGGCGACAGGATCAAGAACTTCTACTCGCTCGACCCAACCTTCCTCTCAGGTGGCCTGAACACCACTTGGAACTCATTCTACATATATGCGGGAACAAATGGCCAGATAGGCGAGAACTCGCGCTGGAAGGCCAAGGGAGACTACGTTCTTCTCGGAAGCGAGTTCAGCGACCTTAACCTGAGCGCCGAGGCGAACTTCAAGTTCTACCCATTCAGAAGGGCGAGAAAGAGTCCTATCTCACTCACGGCAAGTTTCGAGACTCACCTCAACGAGCCAGACTACTACGAGCAGCACATGATGACAAACCACTACAAGTGGGACAATGACTTCTCGAAGAAATCGACCACGAAGATCCAGGGCAAGGTAGACATCCCACGCTTCGGATTCAGCGCATACGCTGGCTACGCGCTCCTCGCAAACAACGTTTACTACGACACACTCGGAATAGTCAGACAGAACACTTCTCCTATGAGCGTTCTCAGCCTGGGCCTCAAGAAGAACTTTGTGCTCGGAAAGCTTCACCTCGACCACAACCTTCTCTTCCAGCTTTCGTCAAATGAAGAAGTGCTCCCACTCCCTACCATGGCGGCAAATGCAAGGTACTACATGCAGCTCCCTATCTCAAATGGAGTCATGCACATGCAGCTTGGAGTGGACGGATACTGGAATACGGCATGGTATTCGCCAGCATGGAATCCGGCTCTTGGATTATTCCATAACCAGAAAGAATACAAGTATAACAATGGTCCATACTTCGATGCATTCGTCAACATCCAGTGGAAGACCTGCGTACTGTTCATCAAATACCAGAACGCAGGACTGGGATGGCCAATGAAGAAGAAGGACTACTTCAGTGCACACCACTACATCTACACAGACCGCGAGGTCAAGGTAGGCGTTTACTGGCCGTTCTACAACCAGCCAGCAAAGAATGTGGGCTCAGCAGCGTCCGCAGCAAACAAAGGACACTCACACGCGCACTGACGTTAAACAGTGAAAGATGAAGGTAAGTAGAGGAATCTTTACCATTGCTTCGGCTATCATCATTGGTGTAACCATAGGATTGTTCATAAGGGAAGAGATGCCGGAGCACAAGCAAATCGAGGTCGCCCCATACAGGGACACCTCCCTTTTCTGTGCGCTCAGCATCAAGGAGCACGACGACACGACCAGCTCGCTCATCGTGGGTTATTGCTACGCCATGATGAAGGCATTTGCCACAGTAGACACTCTGGACATGGACATCAGGGTCGTACCAGACAGCCTGTCATGGGTGGATTCGCTCAAACAGGGAAGGTGGGACATGGTGGTCATCCCCATCGAGGATGCAGTCGAACGCGACAGCATCCTCTATAGCCAGCCGCTCGACAGCATAGCCGTCTGCGCCGCCGGCCTGCATAGGCAGGACATCATCGAAGGCGTCAACGAGTGGTTGCCTTTCATGTATGAGAGGAAGAACCACGCGCGCAACGTAAACATCTTCATGCACCCATACAACCCAGTCCTGAAGGCGGAAAGGGGCAAGACAGTCTCCTACATCAGCCCTTACGACGACATCATCAAGAAATACGCAGGAAACCTGGGGTGGGACTGGAGAATGCTTGCCGCACTCATCTTCCAGGAGTCGCACTTCAACATCAACGCCGGCTCCACAAGAGGCGCCCACGGACTTATGCAGGTTATGCCTGCGACAGCGCGCCAGTACAAGATAGAGAACACATTGGACCCAGAAGACTGCATCAGAGGTGGCGTAGAGCTGCTTGGATCTCTCCAGAGGTTCTTTTCCGGCAAGGCAGACAACCCAGTGGAGCTTCACAAAATGGCTCTCGCCGCATACAACGCAGGCCCTGGACGCATCCAGGACTGCATCAATCTCGCGAACTTCCTCCACAAGCCATCCAAGACCTGGGACGACCTACTCAATGTCATCCCACAGATGAATGAGGACAGCATCATGGAGATCGACACCGTCAAATGTGGTAAGTTCAAGGGAGGAGAGACAGTGGCATTTGTAGACAATATCATGTCGCTCTATGAGACTTTCTGCACCATCTGTCCAAATGCAGACTCTACCGCAGCTCCTTTCGGGCTGCTGGATCTAGTTACTGAGCCCGAACAGTCTGAGCAGGATCAACCCGAGCAATGAACTTGGTCGGAATGAGCAGTAGCAGCATGATGGCCACGTAGGCGATCACATCAGCTGCGATGACCATCGGAATATTCACAGTCACAGGCACATACGAGAGGAAATAGTTCGCAGGATCGAGCTTGATGAGATGGGTCTGGCTCTGGATGATGCAGAAAAGGAATGCGAGTGCATTGCCTATCGCCATACCCTTCAGCACGAGATTCGACGACACTTTGAGGAACACCATGGAGATGGAGCGGTCCGTCATGCCCATGGACTTGAGTGTGCCTATGGTGGAAATGCTTCTGAAAAGAAGTATGAGAAGGCCAGAGATCATGTTGAATCCAGCCACAATGGTCATCAGCAGAAGGATGAACACTACGTTGAAGTCGATGAGGTTAAGCCAATCGAAAAGCTGAGGATACTTGTCCATCATGGACTGAGCCACAGGAGCGCTCTCATCGTCAGGAGTGGCCAGCAATGCTATCATGCCTATGTGGCCAGTCGCCTCGCTCATCAGATGCGCATCTCTGTGCGCATCGTCCAGAGTCACTTCCAGCACGGAAGCTTCATTCTCATCCCAGCCATTGAGTCGCCTCATATCTTCAAGAGAGGCGAAGACCATGAGACTCTCGTCCACCTGCACTGGGCTCTCATAGACGCTCACCACAGAGAACTTTCTCACCTTGACCCTGTCTCCCACGAAATACGCCTGGAAACTATCACCTACTCCTATTTTCAGGAGTTCCGAAAGTCTTCTAGGGATGCTCACGCCCAATCCAGAAAGAGAATCCGCATAGTTCTCCACGCCCTTGAAAAGGACTCCATGTATGTCTTCTCCATTCTTGATCACTCCTGCCCTATAGATGGCAGGATAAACATTCTTTACGCCAGGAACATTCTCTATATCAGAAAGATAGCTTGGTTCGGAATTAAGCGACGAGCCCTCGCTCACAAAGTTCATGTCAGGAGGCGTGAGCTGGATGTCGCCGGAGAAAGAAGAAAGGCCATCACGGATTTTCTCCCTGAAGCCATAAGAGATGGACACAGCCAGTATCATCACAAAGAATGATATAGCGATGGAGACCATCGCTACCTTGCCCTTGAACCTGAGCTTACCGGCTATGAATCCTGTAACATCCATCCTTACTTCTTCTGGCTCATGGCATCGATACGTGCCTGTGCAGACTTCTTCTCAGCCTCGTCAGGAGAACACTTGATAAGCATCTCGATATACTTCTTCTCCATCTTCCAGTTCTTGTCCTTGCGAGCCATCAGAACGCAGTTCTTTATGGCCGTGTAATCGTCCTTCGCGATTTTCAAGACCTTATTATAATATTTGAGGGCTTTCTTGTGGTCCTGGCTCACCACGAACTCGTAGGTGCCAAGGTTGTCAAGGAACATCACATTCTTTGGCTCATAGTTGAGCATCTTCTCAGACACAGCCTTGAATGCGTTGTAGGCAGCTGGCGAGCCGATGCTGTAAAGCGCGGCGCACTCATCCTGGATGAGCGCAGAGAAATCCTCTGCTGAGACTGCTTCAGAGCCATATTTCCACTTAGGATGAGATGAAGCATTGTAATCAATGATACCCTTGAGCATAGAGAGTGCCATGTCTGGACTCTCCTTCTCATAAGCCATCAGAGAGGACACCTTCTCAAGCCTGAGATCCAGGCGCTCTGGTGCTACCTTTATGGCCTTGTCGATGGCTGAAGAAGAAAGGGCATAAAGAGAATCCACGTAGAAGTTCTCCTGGTAGTAATGAACATCATTGCCCGTCGTATCCTTGAGCGAGAGCACAGGCTTCATGCCCATGAACTTGTCCTGAGACTTGGTGACTACCTGGGTGTACTGCGACTTGGCAAAATAGTACACGAAGCGAGCAGTGAGCATGTCCACGTCATCGGGGAAGTCAGCCTCCCACTTGTTGATGAGGTTCTCTATGCCCACGCCGGAAGGACCAAGGTTCTTCACGAGAGTGTTATACTTGTTCAAGTACTCAGCGCTGGTCTTCTGTGCCATCGCAGAGGTGCAGACGGTCAGGGCAGCAAGTGCGGTCAAGATGATCTTTTTCATAAGGAAATATCCATTCTAATGCGGCGAGACTGAGGGTGAAGGTTGTTACATCTATTTCCAAGATTCTTCACAAAGCCCAGCGGCAGGCCGCGATATGTCAACAAATTATAGCCCTTCGGCGCATCTGGAAGGGCGATGGTGTCCCTGTGCAGGAACTTCAGCGCAGTGAGTTTGTCCACTGCCACCTCAGGATATGCGCTCCTGTCGTACGCAAGGCTCAGGGCCCAGTCTGGATCGGGTACAAAATCCTTGCCCTTCATCTCCCCTTTGTGCACTCCGAGCTTCAGAGGCCTGAATCTTTTCATCTGCTCCATGGAAGCCTGAGCGGAAAGGCCGAGATATGCAGGATCGCCATCCTTCACGAGCATGCCAGCCCATTGGCCCTCACCCGGCACCTCACCAGGCAGCAGCAGATGGCCATGTCGGGTCAAGCGGATGCCAAATGGGTTTGATGGGGCAATGATTTCGCCACCAAGCTCCTCCGCCACCCACTCGAGGTTCGCGTCGTTCTCTGCATCCTCGAAAGTGCAGGTGGAATACACCAGATAGCCCCCGGGGCGCAGTGCTGGCCACACGTCTGCGAGGATTCTCCTCTGGCGCGATGCACACAGCTCCACAGTCTCAGGCGACCAGTCCTCGACGGCTTTCGCGTCCTTGCGGAACATGCCCTCTCCGGAGCATGGAACATCTGTAAGTATGATGTCGAAGAAACCCGGAAGCGACGCGAAAGCCTTCGGGTCCACCGAGGTCACGACTACATTTGGGTCTCCCCAGACAGTAACATTGTCAGAAAGTATGGAGGCTCTCTGTCTCATCACCTCATTCGACACGAGCAGGAAGGAGTCTCCGCAAGCCTCTCTGAGCGAGGCGGCGAGATCCGTAGTCTTGCCTCCCGGCGCGGCGCAGAGGTCAAGGACCCTGAGGGGTCTGTCTGTACCGACAGCGGCAAGCGCCTCGCGGAACAGCCAGCCTACGAACATGGCTGAGCTATCCTGAACATAATACGCTCCCGCATGGAACAATGGGTGAAGAGTGAACACAGGGCGCTCCTTCAGGATGTGCCCGTGCGCGCTCCAAGCTACAGGAGTGCTACCCTCCAGGATAGGAAGCTTGCTCTCCGTTTTCTTGAATGGGTTAAGTCGCACTGACACTGATGGTTCCATGCCCATAGCATCGATAGCCTTGATGGCATCATCACGGCCTACCGAGTGCGTCAGCGCCTCGAGGAACCTTGCATCCTGAATGCTCTCCATGCTCTAGAATTTGAGGTCCTTGAGTTTCTCCGGATCGACGCCCTCAGGCATGCGACCTTCCGAGATATCCACCAATGAATCTACTACCTTGTCGAGAGCCTTCTGGATCTTTGAACCGACCATCATCTTAACCATCATCGGCAGATCCGCCTGCGCGCGAATGTAGAAATCCGTCTTTGATGCCTCATTTGACGCATCGAAATAGAGCGAGAAGCTGAAACGGACAGGACCTCCATTGTCAGTAAAGTCAATGCGTGAGTAAGGATGACGGTTAAGCACCCTCACGCCAAGGGTCATGCCCTGGACTGTGCCTGTGATGGTGTCAAAATCTGCAGTAATACCTTCTCTCTTATCTTCCGGAAGCATCTGGAGGAAGTTTCTCATGTCCACGAAAGACATGTAAAGTTCAAATGGAGACTTGCTCACCAGACCATGCTTGCTATTATATTCTGTCATTTTTATTATTTTTGTAGCGAACTACAAATATAACATTTTTCACCCACGATGCATAGGATTTATTTCGAGAAAAGATGCATAATCATCTGTCCGACTGGAGACCAGGCTCTGACAGACCCGAACTCAGTGGAGTTCCACATCGGCGAGCAGCTCGATTTCCATGCCCTCGTGAGCATGTTTGAGATATCAGATTCGCTCTTCCGCATCTACGTGCCGACAGATGACGTTGAAGGTACATACAGGAAGATATGCACCGAATTCAAGGAGGTAAACGCCGCCGGAGGACTCGTCTCAAACAAGCGAGGAGATTATCTTCTTATCAGCAGAAACGGCCTCTGGGACCTCCCCAAGGGGCATCAGGAGGCAGGAGAAGACATAAGTGTGACAGCCATAAGGGAGGTCCAGGAGGAGACTGGAGTGGACCAGCTCATGCTTGGCAAACTCATCTGCATCACTGACCACTGCTACAAGCGTGACGGCATCTGGCACCTCAAGCATACCTGGTGGTTCGACATGCTCTACACAAACCCAGTGGACCTCACTCCTCAGATCGAGGAGGACATCACGAAGGCGTCATGGGTGGCAAAGTCCAGCCTGCCACCATACCTGAAAAAAACCTTCCCTTCCATAGTCGAAGTATTCAGAGAGGCAAAAGTCTGAAACTTTTTGTTCTTTTTTTCGTATATATAATATTGACAATATAAAGAATTAAGATATGAAACTCTCACAGTTCCAGTTCCAGCTACCAAAGGACCGCATCGCACAGGACCCTACCAGATGGCGTGACGAATGCAAGCTGATGGTTGTACACAAGAAGACTGGAGAAATCGAGCATAAACTTTTCAAGGACGTCATCGACTACTTCGACAAGGACGACAGATTCGTATTCAACGACACGAAGGTCATCCCTGCCAGACTCTATGGAAAGAAAGAGAAGACCGGCGCAGACATCATGGTATTCCTCCTCAGGGAGCTTAACAAGGAGCAGAGACTCTGGGATGTCATCGTGGAGCCAGCGAGAAAGATCCGTATCGGAAACAAGCTCTACTTCGGAGAGGACGAGAGCCTTGTAGCCGAGGTCATCGATAACACCACCTCACGTGGTAGAACCCTTCGTTTCCTCTATGACGGACCATACGACGAGTTCAAGTCTCTTCTTTACGGACTTGGAGAAACTCCTGTGATGCAGTGGGTTAAGCCTCGCGCTACTGCTAGTGACGCAGAGAACTACCAGACCATCTTCGCAGAGCATGAAGGTGCAGTGGCAGCTCCAGCAGCAGGTCTCCACTTCAGCCGTGAGCTCTTCAACAGAATGATCCTGAAGGATATCCGCAAGTCATTCATCACAGTTCACATGGGTATCGGCCACTTCAGAAAGGTGGATGTCGAGGATCTTTCAAAGCATAGAACCGACGCTGAGCGCATGATCATCAGCGCACAGGCAGCGCAGGAGATAAACGAGACCAAGGAAGCAGGACACAAGGTAGTGGCTGTGGGCGTGACAGTGATGCGTGCCCTCGAGACAAACGTAAGTCCATCGAAGAAGGTAAACCCTACAGACACATGGACCGACAAGTTCATCTTCCCTCCTTACGACTTCGCAGTTCCTGACGCCATCATTTCAAACTTCCACACCCCTTGCTCTACCATGCTCATGTGCGTAGCGGCATTCGGAGGACACCAGAATGTGATGAAGGCCTATGAAATAGCACTCGAGGAGGGCTATCGCTTCGGACCTTACGGAGATGCGATGCTCATCATAGACTAAGTTTCTTAAAAAACACATAAAAACTTAAAAATCCCTCTCAGACACCGTCTGATGAGGGGTTTTTATTTTGACAAATGCGTAGATTCAGTCAAAAAAAAGATGAATGACGAGATTATCGCTATGTGTACCCTGGGGCGCATCTTCGGCTTCAAGCCGCTCTATGCGCACGCGATGGTAAATGAGCTGGGCAGCGCCAGCGCCGTGTTTGGACTCAGCGCAGGTCAGAAGGCAGAGCTGCTGGGAGCAGCGTCCAAGTATGTGACCGAGCTGAACGACGAGGCGCTGGAGCGCAGCAGAGAGGAGCTTGAGAGGCTGCAGAAGGAAGGATGCAGCTTCATTAGCTTCCTGGATGACGACTACCCTGCGCTCCTGAAGGAGTGCGACGATCCTCCTGTGGGCATTTATTATAAAGGAACAAGCCCTGCGAAAGACACTTTTTCAAGGCCAATGATTTCCATCGTTGGCACGAGAGACATATCATTATATGGAACAGAGTGGTGCAGGCGTATCATCTCATGGATTGCGGAAGCGAAGAATCCGCCCACAATAGTGAGCGGGATGGCTCTAGGGGTAGACATCGTTTCGCACCGTGCCGCGCTGGAGGCGCACATCCCGACCATAGGCGTCATGCCCACAGGGATAGACGATGTCTACCCCGCCCGCCATCGTCCGGACGCATCGAGGATGGTCCAGGCCGAAGGTAGCGCACTCATCACGGACTACCCTCCTTGCACCTCTCCCATTGCCATTAACTTTATTAGGAGAAACAGGATCATTGCCGGTATCAGCCCGGCCACCATACTCATCGAGTCCAAGGTGAAGGGCGGCGGCATGATCACCGCCCGCCTCGCAAGCTCGTACGGGCGAGACCTCTACGTGCTACCAGGCAGGATCGACGACGCCCGCTCCGCCGGCTGCAATGCGCTCCTTCGCGAGAAGCTCGCGGAGCCCATCACCGACGAGACGAGCTTCCTCGAGGCCATTGGATGCCAAAGGCCATCCAGAAGAAAGGAGAGCGACCTGATGGAGGAGATAGGCGCGAAGCTCTCGGGAGCATTGGACAGCGAAAACCTTCAGAGCGCGAAAAGAATCGCCAAGGCCATCAAGGACGAGAGGGGCATCAGCATGGAAGAGATTGCCCAAAAACTGGCTCTCCCCTACCAGGACACGGCCATGCTCGTACGACTTCTGGAAAGTGAGGGCTTCATAGAGACAGATGTCCTCCAAAGATGTAGCATTATGGTCAAAATTGTGTAAATTTGCCCCTTGGACTGATAGCCAAGGAGCATTATGACATTCATCGACACGCACACCCACTTATATGACGAGGCATTTTCGGAAGACGCCGCGCAGGCCATTGCCCGCGGGCAAGCGGTCGGCGTGACGAAGTTCCTCCAGCCAGACGTAGACAGTCGCGAGAGGGAGCAGATGTTCGCGCTCGTGGACCAGTATCCGGGGGTGCTGTACCCTATGATTGGCCTATATCCTGGATCCGTTGAGAAGAATTGGCAGGAAGAACTCCAGACCATGGAGAAGTGGCTCACCAGGAGCGACCTTGTAGCCGTGGGAGAGATAGGCCTCGACTACCACTATGGAGCCGAGTTCGCCCAGGAGCAGAAGGAGGCGTTCAGGGTGCAGCTTGAGATGGCTGCGCGAATGGACTTGCCAGTGAACATCCATCTTCGCGAGGCGACCGAAGACTTCATCAAGATTCTGGAGGAGTGCAAGCACCTGGGACTCAGGGGAAATCTTCACGCATATAGCGGCAGCTACGAGACCTTCTGCAGAGTGCAGCGTCTCGGAGACTGGTATGTGGGCATCGGAGGCGTCGTGACTTTCAAGAAAGCCACGCTCGCCGAAGTCGTGAAGAAGATTCCGCTGGATAGGATCGTGCTGGAGACTGACAGTCCATACCTCACCCCCACCCCATACAGGGGGCAGAGGAACGAAAGCGCATACATTCCCATCATAGCGGCCAAGGTAGCAGAGCTCAAGCAGGTAAGCGTAGAAGAAGTGGCAGAGGTCACTACCCACACGGCCGAGAAACTATTTTCATTGAAGTAGAACATGGAGCTGAAAGATAGAGCATCCGTCCTCATCATCTACACGGGCGGAACCATTGGCATGAAAGAAGATCCTGTCGACCAGACGCTGAAGCCATTTGACTTCAGCCAGATCATGGACGAAGTGCCAGAGATGGCGAAGTTCGCCGGCAAGCTTGATTCATACACATTTGACCCCATCATTGACTCGTCAGACGTCGAGCCTCGTCTGTGGCAGGCACTCGCCACGCTCATCCGCGACCGCTACGACGAATACGACGGTTTCGTGATCCTCCACGGCACCGACACCATGTCATTCTCGGCATCGGCGCTGAGCTTCATGCTGAACGGCCTCTCGAAGCCGGTCATCTTCACAGGAAGCCAGCTTCCGATCGGCCGTCCACGCACCGACGGCAAGGAAAACCTCATCTCAGCGGTAGAGATAGCAGCAGCGAAAGACGCCTCAGGCCACGCCATCGTGCCCGAAGTGTGCATCTACTTCGGCTCGAAGCTCCTCCGCGGAAACAGGACCACGAAGATCAACTCAGAGTATTTCAACGCCTTCCGTTCACCGAACTACCCTCCGCTCGCCGAAGCGGGCATTGCCATAAAGTACAATCTCCCGGTGATAGCGAAAGCTCCCGAAGAGGAATTCAGCGTCCACACCGAGCTGGACACGAGGGTTTCCATCCTCAAGATACACCCGGGCATCACTCCTCAGGTTGTGCGAAACATCCTTCTGGGTGCCGAGACGCGCGCCGTCATCATTGAGACATATGGCGCAGGCAATGCTCCCAGCGCAGCGTGGTTCCTCGACATCGTGAATGAAGCGTGCCACATGGGCAAGATACTTGTCAATGTCACCCAGTGTCTCCAAGGAAGCGTAAACATGGACATCTACGCCACGGGAAAGAGGCTCAAGGAGCTGGGAGTCGTCTCTGGTTACGACGCCACCACCGAAAGCACACTGGGAAAACTTTTCTTCCTGATGGGCGTGAACAAGGACAATGATTGGGTCAAAAAGCAGCTCTGTGAGAGTTTGAAAGGAGAAATCTCCAAATAACTTTTTGAGATATCAAATTATTTAACTAAATTGCAACGAATTTTTAAGGGTGAATTGCACCCAAAAGACGGAAAATTGATATAACTATTTAATACATTATTAATTAAAAACACATTCAAAACGAGTATGAAAAAGTTTTTCATGGTTTTGGCAGCAATGAGCCTCATGGTTCTTTCTGCAAACATCGCATCAGCTCAGGACGAGCAGTCACAGGAGGCAGCTCCTGCAACTGAGCAGGTAGCTGAAGCAGCCGCTCCTGCAGACGATGCAGAGATTGATCCATTCAATGTCAAGTCAGAGGTTCCTCTCCATCAGGCTCTCAAGACCAAGTTCATCGAGGGTGGTGCAGGCTTCATGGCACTCATCATCATCTGTTTGATCATCGGTCTTGCACTTGCTATTGAGCGTATCCTTTACCTCTCATTCTCAAAGGTAAACTCAAAGAAGCTCGTTGCTAAGGTAGAAGAGGCTCTCAAGAAGGGTGGTGTAGAGGAGGCAAAGAAGGTTTGCCGCGACACCAAGGGTCCAGTTGCTAAGATCTTCTATGATGGTCTTGACAGACTTGATCAGGGTATCGACGTTGTTGAGAAGAACATCGTTTCTTCAGGTAGCGTTCAGACCAGCAACCTCGAGAACGGTCTTACTTGGATCTCTCTCTTCATCGCTATCGCACCTTCTCTCGGATTCCTTGGTACCGTTATCGGTATGATCCAGGCATTCGATGCTATCCAGGCAGCTGGTGATATCTCACCTAACGTCGTAGCAGGAGGTATGAAGGTCGCTTTGATCACCACCGTTGCAGGTTTGATCGTAGGTATGATCCTTCAGATTTTCTACAACTACATCCTCGCTAAGATCGACTCTATCACCATCGATATGGAGGAGTCATCTATCGACTTCATCGACGTTCTTACTGAGTACAAGAAGTAATCAGGCCCTAAAAAGCATTTGATAATGAAAAATTACGGTAAAATATTCAAGGTATTGATGCTCGTCCTCATGGTGGTCAGCGTCGCTATCCTTGTTGCCGGTTTCGTAACTGGTTTCGAGGCTAACGATGGAAAGTTCGTAGACATCCTGTTCTACTGGACTTACGCCATGCTCGCGATTGCACTCTTTGCAATCGTAGTTATAGGACTTGCTATCGGTATCAAGAACAACCCTAAGTTCCTTGTCAAGCTTGGAATAGGCGTTGTTGCTGTTGCGGCTGTATGCGCTATCGCATACTTCCTCGCACCTGGTAATCCTGCTGTAGGCCTCATCACTGAGCAGCCTGCTGCTAGTACACTCAAACTTACTGATACAGTTCTTAATCTTACATACTTCGCAGGTGTTGCAGCTGTTTTGGCTATCATCGCAGGTGAAATTGTAATGGCAGTACGTAAATAATTAACGCTATGGGTAAGAAAAAAACACCTGCTCTCAACTCAAGCTCTACAGCCGACATCGCATTCCTCCTCCTGTGCTACTTCTTGATGACCACCACCATGGGTTCACAGACCGGTTTGCAGCGTCGTCTGCCACAGATGCCTGATCCGAACCAGAAGGTTGAAGATATCAAGGTTAACCGCCGTAATATCTTGATCGTGAAGATTAACTCTTCAGACAGACTTCTTGCAGGTAGTGAGCCTATGGACGTTAGTCAGCTTAAGGACAAGGTAAAGGAATTCCTTACCAACCCTACAGATGACCCTACCCTTCCAGAGAAGGAGATGAAGGACATCGAGGGTTATGGCCAGTATCCTGTATCAAAGGGCGTCATCTCACTGCAGAACGACCGTGGTACAAGCTACCATGCTTACATCGCAGTTCAGAACGAACTCGTAAGAGCAGTGAATGAGCTCCGTGAGGAGTTCGCTCTCAAGGCTTATGGTAAGGCTTTTGCCAAGCTCTCAGAGGATCAGACCGAGATCGTGAAGAAGTGTATTCCTTCAAACATCTCAGAGGCTGAGCCTAAGGACGTAACCAAGAAATAATTAGGAGGATAAGATTATGTCAAAATTCGGAGGTAGCAATAACAAGAAGGAAGTTCCTGCAATGTCTTCAGGATCCCTTTCCGATATCGTGTTCATGCTCTTGTTCTTCTTCATGGTTACCACGCAGATGCGTGAGACTGAGAACAAAGTCATCGTCAAGATGCCAGAGGCATCTGAAGTTGTCAAGCTCGAGCGTAAGGATCTCTCATCTTATATCAATGTGGGAACTCCTACCAGACAGTACCAGGCACAGTACGGTACTGACGCACGTATCCAGCTCAATGACTCTTTCAAGACAGTGGACGACATCCGTGACTTCATCGCAGCTGAGCGTGAGTCTATGAGCGAGGGAGACCGTCAGTTCATGACTACCGTTATCAGAGCTGACGAGGACGTCAGAATGGGTATCATTACTGATATTAAGCAGGAGCTCAGACGTTGCTCTGCACTTAAGATCATGTACATGGCAAGAAAAGCAGTTGACTAAAATTGCTTAATATATTAATTTAAGGCCGCGTTTCCACGCGGCCTTATTTTTTATGTACTGTAAATTGTGTATATTTGCTAGGTTAAGCTGAATATATAGATTTAAATATGGATACAGTAGTTAGAACAAAGGTCAAGGACCTTCTTAACAGCAAGGCAGGACAGGTAGTCCTCGCTAAAGGATGGGTAAGAACCAAGAGAGGAAACAAGGGCGTAGCATTCATCGCCCTCAATGATGGCTCTACCATCAACAATATCCAGATCGTAGTAGACAAGACAGCATTCCCAGAGGAGCTTCTCGCCAAGATAACCACCGGAGCATGTATAGGTGTTACCGGAGACCTCGTAGAGTCACTCGGCGGCGGTCAGGCAGTAGAGATTCAGGCGAAGAGTATCGAGCTCTACGGAGAGTGCGATCCTATGAGATACCCTATCCAGAAGAAGGATATCACCATGGAGTACCTTCGTACCGTAGCTCACATGCGTATGAGAACAAACACATTCGGTGCTGTACTTCGTATCAGAAACCAGATGGCGTTTGCTATTCACCAGTACTTCCATAACAAGGGATTCGTATACCTTAACACCCCTCTCATCACAGAATCAGACTGTGAGGGCGCAGGACAGATGTTCCAGGTGACTACACTCGACCTTACTCAGCCACTTCCAAAGAACAAGAAGGGTGAGATCGACTACAGCGGAGACTTCTTCGGAAAGCAGACCAGCCTTACCGTAAGTGGACAGCTCGAGGGTGAGCTCGGAGCTACAGCTCTTGGTGAGATCTACACCTTCGGACCTACCTTCCGCGCAGAGAACTCAAACACTCCTCGTCACCTTGCAGAGTTCTGGATGATTGAGCCTGAGATGGCTTTCTACGATATCGTAGACAACATGAACCTTGCAGAGGACTTCATCAAGAGCCTCGTAAAGTATGCTCTTGACAACTGCTACGACGACATCAAGTTCCTCAACGACAAGTATGATCCAGAGCTTCTCGATAGACTCCAGAGCGTAATAGGCACAGAGTTCGTAAGACTCGAGTACACCGAGGGTATCAAGATTCTTGAGGAGGCCATCGCGAACGGCACCAAGTTTGAGTATCCAGTATACTGGGGTGTAGACCTTCAGAGCGAGCACGAAAGATATCTCGTAGAGAAGCACTTCCAGAAGCCAGTTATCCTTACAGGATATCCTAAGGACATCAAGGCATTCTATATGAAGCAGGATGAGAATGGAAAGACTGTACGTGCTATGGACGTCCTCTTCCCTAAGATCGGAGAGATCATCGGTGGTTCAGAGCGTGAGGCTTCACTCGAGAAGCTTGAGGCAAGAATCAGAGAGCTTGGAATGAGCAGAAAGAACCTCGAGTGGTACATCGATACCAGAAGATTCGGCTCATGTCCTCACAGTGGATTCGGACTTGGATTCGAGAGACTCCTTCTCTTCGTTACAGGTATGTCTAACATCCGTGACGTGATCCCATTCCCACGCACCCCTAAGAACGCAGAATATTAATAGAATATAGGATATGCTAGTTATCGGTATCGCCGGAGGTTCAGGATCTGGCAAGTCTACAGTAGTAAGCGCCATCAAGGCAGGACTTGACCCTGAGAAGGTAGTAGTGCTGCCTCAGGACTCATACTATAAGGACCTTTGCGACCTTACAGATGAGGAGAAGAGACATCATAACTTCGACCATCCAGACGCAATAGACTGGGATTTACTCTGCTCTCACCTCGCTGACCTCAAGGCAGGCAAGGGTGTGGACCAGCCAGTATACTCATATATCTCATGCTCACGCTCAAAGACCGAGAAGGTAAGAGTGGAGCCTGCCGATGTTATCATCATCGAAGGTATCCTCATCTTCACCTGCAAGGAGCTTATGGAGCAGATGGACATCAAGATCTTCGTAGATGCCGATGACGATGATAGACTTATGCGTGTGATGGCAAGAGACATCTCAGAAAGAGGCAAAGATGTGCATTGGGTCATCGAAAGATACTCAAACACAGTGAAGCCTATGTATCTGCAGTTCATTGAGCCATCAAAGAGATTTGCCGATATCATTGTTCCTCAGGGTGGACATAATAAGGTAGCGATCTCAGTCATCTCCGCGACCATCGAAAAGTATCTGGGATAATGAAGAGGCTCAGCGGAGAAGATAGGGCAGGATTATATATCACCGTGATATTCCATCTCACGGTGATAATTATTTTGCTTGCCACTCAGCTGGGATTTTCACTCCAGAGGGAGAATTCATTCGTACTCGACTTCTCCAAGCAGGAGGAGATCGAGAAGTTGAAGAAAGAGGTCGAGATGAAGGAGGCTATCAGCCAAAAGCTGGACGAACTCATTGCCTCGAAGGGAACTGTACCTGTAAGGAATATAGCCGTCGATAGAGGCGCCTTAAAGGACGACAGGGGCACGAATGCAGACGAGCTCTACAAGGATGCCCAAAAGCTCCAGGAAGAGCTGGAAAAGACCTTTAAAGGCGAAGTACCGAAGGCTGACGATGATTATGTCGCCACTCCAGACAAGAATCAGAAAGACAAGAAAAGTGAGGAGAAAAAGGCGTATAGCGGTCCATCAGTGGTGTCATACCAGCTTGATGGGCGCAAGGCCAGCCATCTCCCTATCCCAGCCTACAGATGCATGGGAGCAGGCGAAGTGACAGTCATCATCACAGTAGACAATGCAGGAAAGGTCATCATGGCGAAAGTCCAGGACGATGTATCATCAAATGACCAATGCCTAAGAAACTTCGCAGTAAGGGCCGCCAGGGCCGCGAGATTCTCCTCCTCCCCTACCGCTCCAGCCAAGCAGATGGGAAACATAGTCTACGCATTCATTGCACAGTAAAAAATGAGACCAGCCGAAAAGCTGGTCTCACTCATTTATAGGCTAGGCAAACTCTACAGGGCAGGATGCTCAAGAGCCGCCTTCACAGTCTCATCGATCTCCAAGTATATGTGGTAGTACGCCTTGTCACCAAGCTTAGAGTATCGACCTACAAGTGCTCTGATGGCAGTCATCATGTATGACTTGCTGTCTTCCCACTCGCCAGCCTTAGGAACTATGCCATCCTTGGAGGCAGCGAAGCGAAGGAACTGGGTGTCGAGATGCGCTGAGTCAAGATACTTGATAAGCTCCGCATAATCCTCTATGGCCGAAAGTTCAGCCTTGTGGCCATCGAAATAATATGAAGCGAAGCGCATAGGGGTCGCCTTTCTGTTGCACTTGATGTAGAATGTAGACGCCCTGGTCGTATCCATTGGCACAAAGACATCTGGAATGATACCGCCACCACCATACACCTTGCGGCCACCTACCGTAGTGAATTCAAGGGACTTGTCTACCTTGATGCTGTCAGCATCGACAAGCTCGCCATTCTCATACCTCTTGTAGTAATCGAGTTCATAGTCATCCGAATATGGCTTCTGAATGCAACGGCCCGAAGGAGTGTAGTAGCGAGCGATGGTGATTCTGAGTCCGGAGCCGTCACTGAAGTATCTAGGCTCCTGGACAAGGCCCTTTCCGAACGAGCGGCGGCCAACGATTACACCTCTATCATTGTCCTGAATGGCGCCAGCGAAGATCTCACTTGATGAAGCAGAATACTCGTCGATGAGGACCGAGAGGCCGATGTCCTTGAGGACGCCTGAACCGTCTGCCTTGAACTCCTCGCGAGGGCAGCGAAGGCCCTCCATGTAAGTGATTATCTGACCCTTGGCAAGGAACAGGTTCGTAAGCAGGCAAGCCTGCTGCAAGTAACCTCCTGTGTTCTCCCTGAGGTCCACGATAAGATGAGTCATGCCCTCGAGCAAAAGCTTCGCAGAAGCGAGAGTGAACTCCTTATATGTCGTCTGCGCGAACTTGGAAAGTCGGATGTAGCCCGTGGTGTCATTCACCATGAACGATGCGTCAATGCTGTGGATAGGAATCTTTCCACGAGTGATCTCAAACGGAATCACCTCATCCCCACGCTTCACGGTCACCGTAACCTTAGTGCCAGCAGGTCCCTTCATCCTGCGGACCATGCTGTCCTGAGGAAAATTCACGCCGGCTATGCCTTTATCATTGACCTTGAGGAGTCTATCACCTGGCTGGAGGCCTATCTTCTCAGATGGGCCGCCTGGGATGACCTCGAGGACAATGGCGGTGTCATTTGGGACATTGAACTGAATACCAATGCCATCGAAACCACCCTGCAGATCCTCCTCAGCCTCCTGAAGCTGGGTAGGAGGAATGTACACCGAATGAGGATCGAGCTTCGAGAGAGCCGCCTTCACGGCAGCCTCCGTCACCGTCTCATAATCAATGGTATCGACATAGGATTTGCTCACCTCATCCAGAATGAGGTTCAGCTTGCGCCAGCTGTAGCCGTCTACCTTAAGGGCAGCACGACCGCTAGGCTGCGTCGCCTTCTGGAAGGTCAGCACAGCCAAGGCTCCGATAACGACGCCCAAAAGGGCTATCCATATAGAAGTGTTGTTCTTCATCGGTCTAATTTTTCCACCTCAACTCCCGCCTTGCGCAGGAGATCCACGCCGTCAGTAAGTCTGTACTCGTCACTGTACACGACTCTCTTTATGCCAGCCTGGATGATAAGCTTGGAGCACTCAATGCAAGGAGATGCTGTCACATACAGGGTGGCGCCTTCGCTGCTGTTGCCAGATTTGGCCACCTTGGTGATGGCATTTGCCTCAGCATGAAGGACGTATGGCTTGGTCACTCCATTCTCGTCTTCGCAGATATTCTCGAAGCCAGAAGGGGTTCCGTTGTAACCATCAGAGATGATCATTCTGTCCTTCACGAGCAATGCTCCCACCTGGCGACGCTTACAGTATGAGTTCTTCGCCCATACTGTAGCCATCTCCAAGTAACTTTCGTCAAATTTCTTCATACTAGTTTCTCTGATAGAGATAGCGCTTGATACTCTTCTTAGGAGTTCTTTCGAAATCCTCTGGCATGAACTCTATTCTCTTGAGCTGAGCGTAGTTTGGAATCTGCTTGTTCATCTCAGGAAGAGCTGCAAGAAGACGCTCCTTGAGCTGTTCCGAAGTGAGGCCATCAAGTTCTGCCTGATGGAAATCAGGATAGATGAGAGCCACGAGGTTACCGTTATCCTCAATCACAAGTGAGTCCACCACATAAGTGAAGTTGTTTACCACAGCCTCAAGCTCCTCTGGATAGATGTTCTGGCCTGAAGGGCCAAGAATCATACACTTAGAGCGACCTCTGAGGTAGAGGTATCCATCTGCATCGATGACACCCATATCTCCAGTCCTGAACCAGCCGTCCTCTGTGAATGACTCCTTTGTAGCCTCCTCATTCTTGAAGTAGCCAAGGAATACATTTGAGCCCTTGACCTGAACCTCACCAGGGATATTTGCAGGGTCTGCAGAGTCGATTCTGATCTCACAGCCTCTGATGGCCTTACCGCTTGAACCAAGTCTTGCTTCATTGTAGTGAGCATAGGTAATGAGCGGAGCGCACTCTGTCATACCATAGCCGACAGTGAATGGGAAATGAATGTCCTTGAGGAATTTCTCGACCTCAGGGTTGAATGCGGCACCTCCGAGGATGGTCTCCTCGAAACGACCGCCAAACGCCTCTACGAGGCTGTTTCTGATCTTTCTCTTCACAAGCTGGCTGACGATTGGGACCTTCATGATAGCCTGAGTCCTGTCAATGACTGGCTTGAGCTGAGACTTGTATACCTTCTCGATGATGAGAGGCACCGCAATGATGATGTCAGGGTGAATCTCTGCAAATGCCTTCATGATGATCTTAGGGCTAGGCACCCTTGTGAGGAAATGCACGTGTGCACCGATGGTCATCTCGAAGATGAACTCGAACATCATACCATACATATGGGCAGAAGGAAGCATGGATACAACTTCTGAGGTATGGTTGAGCTGAGGTTCAGCGTCGTAATGGGCCACATAGATGTTTGTATAGAGAGCACGGTAAGGGATCATTACACCCTTGGAGAAACCGGAAGTTCCTGATGTATAATTGATAAGTGCGAGGTCTTCTGGCTGGTCCTCATGGTAGCATATAGACTCTGGAGAGAGCCCTTCAGGATACTTGGCAGAGAAATACTCGAAGATACCTTCACGGATAGCGCTAAGCTTAAGGCTGTTTGAATGCAGCAGCTTGAAGTTGTTCATCTGAACGATGGCCTGTACGTCTGGCATGTCCTCAGCGCTGAGGTTCTCCCAGATGACATCATCGACGAAGAAGACCTTCGCCTCTGAATGGTTCACGAGATAGTGGATGTTTCCTGGCTTGAACTCGTGAAGAATAGGGACAGGTACCGCTCCATAGGTTAAGACTGCGAGGAAGCAAACGCCCCAGTTTGCCTGGTTACGTGAGCAGAGAGCCACTCTATCACCCTTCTCCAGACCACACTCCTTGAAAGTGAGGTGAAGGTACTCGATGCGAGTAGCTACATCCTTGTAGTAAAGAGTCATGCCCTGATAGTTAGAAAGCGCAGGGCGCTCCCAATTCTTTTTGATGCTTGCCTCAAAAAGTTTGTTTACTGACTGAAATTCCATGTCTATAATTTAACTGTTCTTGTTTTTCCATCATTGCAAGTCACTGTGAAGCCACCCTTTCCATTTGGAGTCACTGCGCTGTCGCTACGTATGGCCTCCTTTCCCGACTTCGCGTAGACAGGCTCACCTCCCTCATAAGGATAGATGCGTGCCTCCTTCAGGGTGCGAATCACCCAGAACTTGCCGTTCTCCACTTTCAGCAACTCAGGCAAAGCCACTACCTGTCCAGGAACTTCAACTCCCTTCCAGAAAGACCGTGCTTCTCCCTTCATGCTTGTGAAACCAATGCTTCCGTCCGTATAGAGGAAGCCCACCGTACGGCCCTCAGGGAGCTCGTAGAGCGCCGGTCCTAGAAGCACAGCCTTCGGCAATGCGACTGGGAAGCCGGACACGAAGCGTCCGAGGCGATCCAGGAGCCAAAGCTTGGAGCCTGCGGCGAAAAGGAACTGGATCTTACCATTGGCATAATGGTCAACTTCCTCTACCCTGCCGCAAAGTGGCTCGTGGAACTCTACGCTCCACACGGCCTTGCCATTTTCATCGGAAAGGGTGAGGTAATTATTTGACTGCTGTGATAGCGAATTAATCTTGTTTGTAGCGCAATTCTTCACCTTGAATGGTCCCTTAGGCACATCGATGCCAGTGCCTGTGACCACTATCTCGGCGTCCTCGAGAGGGGTGTCGACGAGTGGGCGCTCCATGCGGAGCGTGGCGCCAGATGTCGTATTTGCGAGGACAACATCTGCGCGGGAAGCGCCTGTGAGGACATCCGAGAGGGCATTTTTGAATGCCTTGCCGAAGATGTCATCTGGGCGGCATGAGGAGCCAGCGAAGAACATCACGAAGCCAGCCGGCTTGGATGGGATGATGTCTGGAGAACTCTGCGAGAGAGTCGCCTTGAGGCTTCCTCCTCTGGACAGATAGTCCTTGATAGCCTCTTCCTGGCCCGAGATGAGCCAGCCATCACGATATGTGAAGAATGAATCTGATGCGACCGCATAGTCGTCACCAAACAGAGCATTTGCGAAGCCTGAAAACTCATAACGATGGGCTTCTGGAGTGTAGTTCTTTTCATCCACCCCATCGAGTCCCTTGAAAATGTATGAGCATCCGCGCTGCCCCACTCTCAGCATACATGCCTCAAGCAGTTCCTCGCCACGATACCACTGCACTTTCGCCACTTCCTTTACGTCCAATGCCTTAGCCCAATCGATTGGCTTGACCCCACTGGCATCTGCCAGCTTCTTTCGCTGAGCGCGAACCGCTGACATCTTGGTCGTGGCATCAAGATGCCAGTCGTAAATCTCCACGTAGTCCTCGACCGACGCGAATGGAATGCTCATCGCAAATGCAGTCACCGAAGGTGCCGCCTCTGCGAACTTGCAGTCAGATGGGGCAAGGCCATCAAAAGACTTCACATATGAGTTCTGTCCCAATGAGTTCGCCATGTTCAAAGCCACCTTTCTCTCACTGTGATCTGTCTCATAGAACGCCGTCCAGGATGCATAATGCTTCACCTTGTCAGCCTGTGAGGAGACCTTCTTCGTGAAATATGCAGGAAGAAGCTTATTTGCATAGCTATTTGCAAAGAAAGCGACTACAGAGCCGGAGGTCATCGACGCACACGAGCAGAAAGACTCGTTCTCAAGTATGGACATGCCATCGTCAATGTGAGTTCTCGATGAAGCGACAAGCACCTCCGATGAAGATGAAATAATGTAGCTTCTGTCTCCAAACCTATGGTAGATGGCTGTCAGTCCAGCGTCCTCTGCGGCTTCGAGCACCGACAGAACGAAGCGAGTGGAGTCGTTTGAGTTTTTCCCCGCATCGAGGATCACGATTGGTACTGTCGAGCCACAATTATGAAGAGACACAGCCATAGGCAGTCTGCCGACCAATGGCTCAATGCCAGTAAGATACTTAAAGACTGGACTTTTCTTTGTCTCATACACGAAGGCGCCCCAGAAAGATGTAGAATCAAGAAGGCGCTCCACTCCGGTTTCTGCCGACTCAAACACGGCCAGCGCCATGGCGTCAGACGGTACAGCAGCCACTACAGGGTACTTGTCCATCACCTTGACTACCTTGTGGCCCTTGGTATCACTGCCGTTGAAGAGGCTGAATGAACCCACCAAAATGCCTGCAAGGAGTATTACTGCAAGCGAGATGTAAATTATGAGCGTCTTTTTGTTCATAGTAGTCCAATGTAACTCGCAATTTACGAATTTTCTAGCTTATTACCAACGAGAAAAGACCAAATGAAACAGTTCTGACGCACAAAAATGGATATCCCTGGAAAGCATCAACTTTCCAGGGATACCAGTAGTCCCGAGCGGAATCGAACCGCTATCTAGAGTTTAGGAAACTCTCGTTCTATCCGTTGAACTACAGGACCGAAAGTTCTAAGAACTACTCGGCGCTCTTCTCGATGATCTGACGACCTCTGTAGTAGCCACACTCAGGGCATACTCTGTGGTAGATTACGGTAGCACCGCAGTTTGGACATGTAGCAAGTGTAGGAACTGGAGCGAAGTCATGAGTTCTTCTCTTGTCTCTTCTCTGCTTAGAGAGTTTGTGTTTTGGATGTGCCATTTTCTTATATTTTTTTAATTACTATTTCAACAAATCCTTAAGGGCTGCAAATGGGCTCTCCACAGGAGCAGCTGCTTCCTCCTCAGCTTCATCCGTCTCGACACTCAGAAATCTGACTGTTTCAGGGTCACACTCACCCTCTGGATGGACACGCTGCATAGGAAGCGAGAGACAGACATAATCGTAAATCGTCTGACTCAGGTCCAAGTCTGTGTCGTCTTCCGGAACAAAGACAATCTCACGCTCACCGTTCTCAGCAGGAAGGGCCTCGAGAGGCTCCTCGCCGAACTTTACGCTAAGCTTGAAATCAACATCCACCGGCAGCGAAAGGTCGCTCAAACACCTGTCGCACTGCACCGTCACAGTCCCGCTCAGAACGCCATCCACGCCGATATACTTGCCTGACTTTTCGACAAAAACATCGACTGAGACGTCTGCGTCTAGGATCTCTGAATTATCAAAACTGCCAAAGAACTCACCCAAAGCGCGCCAGCAGAACTGGGTTCTACCGGACGCTAAGCCGTTTAATGGTATTATAAAGGGTTGCAAAGTTACAAAAAAATTTCCTATTCACAATCTTCTTGATCGCTTTTTCTTTTACGGTCAAGCGGATCAAGCAAAATCTTACGAAGTCTCATGAAATGAGGAGTTACCTCTACGAGCTCATCATCCTGGATGTACTCAAGCGCCTCCTCAAGAGAGAACTTGATGGCTGGTGGAAGAACGATCTTCTCATCGCTACCTGCAGCACGCACGTTTGTAAGTTTCTTAGTCTTACAGATGTTGATGTTAAGGTCACGCTCACGGGTGTGCTCTCCAAGTACCTGACCGCCATAGATATCCTCACCTGGCTCCACGAAGAAGCGGCCTCTATCGAGAAGCTTGTTCATTGAGTAAGCGATCGACTGACCAGTCTCAAGAGATACGAGGGAACCATTGTTACGACGCTCGATCTCGCCCTTGAATGGCTGATACTCCTTGAAGCGGTGCGCTACGACAGCCTCGCCCTGGCTGGCTGTGAGGAGGTTGCTTCTGAGTCCCATGAGTCCACGGGTAGGGATCTCAAACTCGAGAAGAGTACGGTCTGCGCGTGGCTCCATGCGCAGAAGCGCTCCCTTACGACGAGTGGCGAGCTCGATGGCAGCACCCACGAACTGCTCTGGGACCTCGATGGAGAGGTCCTCGATAGGCTCGCAGCGCTGACCGTTGATCACCTTGTCAAGCACCTTAGGCTGACCCACCTGAAGCTCAAATCCCTCGCGACGCATGGTCTCGATGAGCACCGAAAGATGGAGGACACCACGGCCATACACCACAAATGAATCTGCTGTGAGGCCTGGCTTCACGCGAAGGGCAAGGTTCTTCTCAAGCTCCTTCTCGAGGCGGTCCTTCAAGTGACGTGAAGTCACGAACTTACCATCCCTTCCGAAGAAAGGAGAGTTGTTGATGGAGAAGGTCATACTCATGGTAGGCTCATCCACTGCGATAGGTGGAAGTGCCTCTGGGTTCTCGTAGTCAGCAATGGTATCGCCGATCTCGAATCCATCGATACCCACTACAGCACAGATGTCGCCGCAGTTCACCTCGTCGACATTTGACTTTCCGAGTCCATCGAAGGTCATGAGCTGCTTGATCTTCTGCTTCTGTACTATGTCATACCTCTTGCAGAGGCTGATGTTCATGCCGGTCTTAAGACATCCTCTAGTCACGCGGCCCACAGCGATACGGCCAACGTATGGAGAATACTCAAGAGATGAGATAAGGAGCTGAGGAGTACCCTCAACTACCTGAGGAGCAGGAATCTGCTCAAGGATGGTGTCGAGAAGAGGGGTGATGTCGCTTGTAGGCTGCTTCCAGTCAAGAGACATCCAGCCCTGCTTGGCGCTACCATAGACTGTAGCGAAATCAAGCTGGTCATCGGTGGCATTGAGGTTACACATGAGGTCGAAAACCTCCTCCTGAACCTCGTCAGGACGGCAGTTAGGCTTGTCTACCTTGTTCACTACCACTACCGGTTTCTTTCCCATCTCCAGAGCCTTCTGGAGCACGAAACGTGTCTGAGGCATACATCCTTCGAAGGCGTCGACGAGAAGGAGGACGCCGTCTGCCATGTTAAGCACACGCTCTACCTCACCACCGAAGTCACTATGGCCTGGAGTATCAATGATATTGATCTTCACACCCTTGTAGATGACTGACACATTCTTCGCAAGAATGGTGATACCACGCTCTCTTTCGAGATCGTTGTTATCAAGGATGAGCTGTCCGAGGTTCTCTGGCTGCCTCACCAGATTTGCCTGATAGATCATACGGTCCACGAGAGTAGTCTTACCGTGGTCGACGTGGGCGATGATCGCAATATTTCTAATTTCCTGCATATTCTATTTCAAATCTACTAACAAAACATACAAAGTTATGGTTTTTCGCTCACATTATGAATATTTTAGCGGATAATTGTTACATTTGACCATTGAAAAACGACACTTTGTCAACTACCCATTAGCTGAAGACTAATGGGCTTGTGACTGCCCGGTAGTGCATGCGCCCTTATGAGCTCCTACCTTTTTGCGTCCCTTGGGACGTGGCGTCACATCGCAGGGTGATTGACTGCACCCTCCGTCACCCGGCTTGCCGGATGGCGACTGTATCATCGGATGCTCGGTACCCTTCAGGTACTCAAGACCCAGCTGATACAGATTCATAGCTGCAATGCGGTCATCGTTGGACTGATAGCCGCAGTGCGAACATTTGTAGACATGATTTGACTTGTCACGACTATGCTTGTCGACACAGCCACATACCGGACACCGCTGGCTGGTGTACTTCGGATCAACCTTGACGACCTTCTGGCCGGCAAGGGCTGCCTTGTACGTCAGCTTCTGCTCAAGGTCGTAGTACGCCCAGCTTACGCTGACATACCTGTCCTTGACACGTACGCGTTCGGTGGCCTTCCTTATTCCGGAAAGGTCCTCAAGCACGAACAGGGTTCCGCCCGGGTTCGACTCCACGAGTGCCTTAGACACGCGATGGTTCACATCGCGCATCCAACTGTTCTCTCGTGTGCCTATGGCCTTGAGCCTGCGCCTTGCGGAAGGAGTCTGCCGCTGCTGGAGTTCCTTCCTGAGTCTGGAGAAGTGCGCTCTCCGGTTCTTGACCGCATTGCCGGAATACATCGTCGTCTTCTTGCCGTCATACGCCACCGCGAGTTTCCTGATGCCGCGGTCGACCCCGACAACGGTGGATGTCGAATCGACTCTCTCCACCTCAATGGTGACAGGAACATGCAGGAAGACCTTGCCGTCCTTATGCATCACAAGGGTGGCAGTGCCGTACTTGCAATCCGAAGACCCAAGGTACTTCTCCATGCCCTGAGACTCAAACGGAACCTTGATCCGTCCCTTGACGGTATTGATGGACACCTGTCCGCCGGTGAAAGACCAGTCACGGCCAAAGACAAGGTCATACCTGTTGGCCTTGAAGTCAACAAGACGCCTGTCATGACCGTTGCTCTTGATGCTCCTGTATTTCGCGATCACGGTCTTTATGGCTGACTGCGCCATCTGGGCCTTAAGGCCATACTTATCGCGAAGGGAATGGTACAGAGCGCCATTGACTTCGTAGAAGTTCAGGCAGCCACTGTCGAAGACATACCTGGAGACCTCGTTGCACGCCATGCGGTAGAGACAGCCGGTCGCAAGGACCTGCTTCCTCTCCTCCTCGCCAAGATAGACCTGCACCTTGGCCGTGACTGTAACAATCTCCTTCATATCCAGGAACAAAAAAAGCAGACAGAACACACAACGCCTATGATGGCTATGTATGTCTCTATCTGCTTGCTAGTAGCAAATATACGAAAAGTATTGATTAATAACAACAAAAGGCAGCGTCAATTCCTCCCAGAGACTGAAGATTTCTGGGTTTCCTTGACGCATTAATTATGAAGATAGTATTTCTTGACGCCTCGACTATGGGCGACACATCACTTGCTATGATAGAAGAGCTCGGAGAGCTCACATGCTATGCCACCTCCACCGCCGAAGAAGCGTTGGAGAGGGTCAAGGACGCCGAAGTGATCATCATAAACAAAGTCAAGGTGACGCGCGAGCTCATCGATGCGGCACCGAACCTTCACCTCATCTGCGAGGCTGCGACTGGAGTCAATAACATTGACCTGGACGCCGCCGCAGAGAAAGGCATTCCGGTGCGCAATGTAGCCGGATACTCCACTGACGCCGTGGTGCAGGAAACATTCATGCACCTTCTGTCACTCGCCGGCAATGCTCCATATTTCGACGAGACGGTGAAGAGTGGTGCCTATTCTGCAAGCCCTATCTTCACCGACGTCACGAAACCATTTGTGGAACTGGCCGGAAAGACTATGGGAATTATCGGCATGGGCAACATAGGCACCAAGGTGGCGCAGGTGGCTGAAGCCTTCGGCATGAAGGTGGTATACTTCTCTACATCAGGCACTTCCCACTGCGACAAATACCCAAGCCTCAGCATCGAGGACCTCATGTCCGAGAGCGATGTCATCTCCATTCACGCGCCTCTGAATGAGCGCACAAATGGTCTTATCGGGGCCAATGAGCTTGCCTACATGAAGAAGTCTGCATTCATCCTGAACATGGGACGAGGAGGGATAGTGGACGAGAAGGCGCTCGCAGACGCCATCAGCAGCGAGCGCATAGCCGGAGCGGCCTTGGACGTGTTCTGCAAGGAGCCGCTTCCTGCGGACAGCCCGCTCCTGCACACCGCACACCCAGAGCGTCTGCGCTTCACGCCACACACGGCCTGGGCCAGCGCCGAGGCTCGCAGAAGGCTCGCCGACGGAATAGCAGAAAACATCAGGAAGGGGTGGTAAAGAAAAGAAGCCCGGCCGCTTGGCCAGACTTCTATTTTCTTTATTCTGCAGGGACAAACAGGAAATACATTTCGGAGCCGTTTTTATGTTTCTGAAAGTACTGCTCGCGATACTCAAAAGGGAAAGGTTCCGCCATACGGCTAAAGACCATATCTCCTCCGCCTATCCTTTTTTCATTTGAAGGCATGCGGAGCCTGGTTATCTTCCCGTCAGCACAAGATGTCCACTGCTCCTCAACCAGTTTGCTGACCCAAAGGAACACATGGCACGAGCCATCCTTGTGAGGAATCACAACATAATCCCTTACATCGCTGCCAGACAACATGACGTAACACTGGACATCATCATTATTGGCATCCCAACACCACCATCCATCGCGGCCATCGCCTGCACCCTGGGCAAACGAGCAAATGCACGGAAGGAGGAAAAGAATTGCAATAAGAAAATTCTTTTTCATATCATTTTACACCTGTTACAATATAATAATGAACAATAGCTTCACTGGAGATGTCGGTTAGGCGACCAGTCTCAGTATCCATAACAATAAGAGAATAATCCGGATTATATCCAACGATTGATACGCAATGATAGTCCGAACCATCTATTGGTATTATTCCCAGCACTGGATTGCGATTATTCAGGGCAGCAATAATTGTGCCGTTAGTAGCGATATCAAGATAATGATTAAATAACGACTCTGACTGTGCCCAGGTTAATGCATCGATAAAAGGGTAAACCCCAAAGGCCGCGCAACAATAAAGAAGCATATCTTCCACTGATATGGAATTATTCAATATTTCGGATATGTAATTGACGCTGTAAATTGTACAGCAATTCACAATTTGAGTACTGATATTATCCCGCACATTTGGAAGAAGCATTTCACCAGCTCTCCTAGTATGGAACACACCGATTCCGGAATGTACGATGTTTGAATGGCTATTTCCTGCCCCATCGCCAGAATCTCCTCCCTGACCATTCTGGCATTCGCCATTGCATCCCTCCGTACCACAGAATGCACAATATACGTTAGGCTGATTTGGGTCATCAGGGTCACATATGCAGTATTCCTCTACGCGACCACACCTCGGGCAGAAATAATAGAATTCTCCGCCACCAATTTCCTCAGGTTCTGCGCCACAGTGTGCGCATACACCTGTCGCAAAACTCGTTAGCGAATGACAGTTATAACAATAATCGTCCATATCCTCACCAGTAGAGTAACCATCGCCCCCTCCACCTTTCGTTCTTACATGCGAGCTTACAGAAAAGCCTATTTTTATCACATCTTCCGATGCCACAGAATATCCATCATGTCGTTTGTGAAGTCTTTGATATTTTCCAGCGCTCACCATGTACACACGGAAACATCTGCCATTTTCTTCTGACAGCATCATTATTCCGTTAAAACCTGATTTTTCATCCAATATCACAGAAGGTCCACAATTGCTCTTTCCAACAGTAGAGACAATAAAATGCGACATTGTGCCTGATGCAGTATTTTTTTGTATTTCCAAGAAGGACTTGAACGAAACGCCTTTTTCAATCGCAATCTTGCTATCGCCAACTGATATTTGCATGGTAGCACACAATTCATCACAGCCCTTAATTTCCACAACAACAGTTGCTATACCATTCCGGAAGTCAGTTTCCGCATTTTCCCAATCTAGAATCAAGTTATCATAACGAGATGGCACCATTGATTTTGTGCCAGGACTCAAATACTCAACAAGTGACAGATCATAAGCAGTTTCTTCGTAATAATGCTTTGCCTGATTTACAGTCAATGGCTGTTCATGTTCTTCAATCAAATATGAGCATGATTGAAACGAAAGTACACACATGACCCATAAAAAGAGTTGTGCGAAAAATGTTGGAACTAGTTGTTTGTGTTTCATAATAATTGTAATTTTAACGACAGCGAAAATAGATAGCTATCTCTTTAGAATCGTTATCACTTCAATTCTTTGTCTTATCAAACGTTATATTTGATAAGTTCTTGCTCATAATTGATTACCAATGATATAGTTATTTTCTTTATTTGAGAGTGTAAAATGAACTGTGTCAAGCAAGAATAAAGACTTATTTTTGTAACACA
>JAKSJM010000029.1 GCA_024398075.1 Bacteroidales bacterium
ACTTAACAAATAGACATTTAATGGACAAATTTACACAGAAGTATGTGGATTCATTCATGGCTGATCTTATCGCCAAGAATCCAGGAGAGGTAGAATTCCACCAGGCAGTTCGCGAAGTAGTGGAGAGCGTCGCTCCTTATGTTATGGCTTATCCTCACCTTATGGATCTCAAGATCCTTGAGCGTATGGTTGAACCTGAGCGCGTCATCATGTTCCGCGTGCCTTGGACGGACGATAGGGGAGAGATTCACGTTAATCGTGGCTTCCGAGTACAGATGAACAGTGCCATTGGACCATATAAGGGAGGTATCCGCTTCCACTCAAGCGTTAACCTCAGCATCATGAAGTTCCTTGCATTTGAGCAGACATTCAAGAACAGCCTTACCACACTCCCTATGGGTGGTGCCAAGGGTGGCTCAGACTTCAGCCCACGTGGAAAGTCTGATGCCGAGGTCATGAGGTTCTGCCAGAGTTTCATGACAGAGCTTCAGCGCCATATCGGTCCAGATACTGATGTCCCTGCAGGAGATATCGGTGTCGGAGGACGTGAGGTTGGCTACATGTTTGGCCAGTACAAGCGTCTTCGCGATGAGTTCACAGGCACAATGACTGGAAAGGGCCAGGCATGGGGCGGTTCTCTCATGCGTCCTGAGGCTACAGGATATGGCGTTTGCTATTTCGCTCAGGCTATGCTAGCTACCAAGGGCAAGTCATTCGAAGGACAGACCGTTCTCATCTCAGGTTCAGGCAATGTGGCTCAGTATGCTGCACAGAAGGCCATGAGACTTGGAGCAAAGGTGGTAAGCCTTTCAGATTCAAATGGTTCTATCTACGATCCAGAGGGCCTTAACGAGGAGAAACTCGCTTATGTATTTGAGCTCAAGAACATGCGCCGTGGTCGCATAAAGGAGTATGTGACCAAGTATCCACAGGCTCAGTATCTCGATGGCCAGAGACCATGGAGCATTCCTTGCGATATCGCTCTTCCATGTGCTACCCAGAATGAGATCGAGGCCAAGGATGCGGAGATGCTTGTGAAGAATGGCTGCTACTGCGTATCTGAAGGTGCAAATATGCCTACTACTCCAGAGGCTATCGCCATCTTCCAGAACGCCAAGCTTCTCTACTCTCCAGGCAAGGCTTCAAATGCCGGCGGCGTAGCTACTTCTGGTCTCGAGATGTCCCAGAATTCAATGCGTCTCAAGTGGACTGCCGAGGAGGTCGATCAGAAACTCCACGACATTATGCTTGATATCCACGCAGCCTGCCTCAAGTACGGTACTGAGGAGGACGGATATGTAAACTACGTCAAGGGCGCAAACATCGCAGGATTCATCAAGGTGGCCAATGCGATGGTTGAGCAGGGCCTTGTATAACACTTAAAACAACGATGTCAGCACAGCAGCAAAGTCTCGATTACAGCATGCTCATGAGAAGGAAGATTGCGAAGATCCTTCTTGTTTGCTCAAATTACGACAAATTCGCACTTGAGGAAGATGGACACATCGAAGCTCAGATTGCGCGTGAATACGCCGAACTCAGCCTTTCGAATCCACCTTCCATCGTGAGGGCAGAAAGCCCAGAGGAGGCGGTCTTCTTCCTGGCTCAGGGTGATCAGTTCGACCTGGTCATCACTATGTACAATGCTGGAACGGAGGATGTGTTCACTTTCTCAAGAAAGGTCAAGGAATACTCTCCAGAGACTCCTGTTGTACTGCTCACATCGTTTTCAAGGGAGGTTTACAGAAACCTCGAGTCGAGGGATACCTCGGACATAGACTACATCTTCTGCTGGAACAACTCCACGGACCTCATCATTGCCATAATCAAGCTCGTGGAGGACAAGGCAAATGCCGAGCATGATATCCTGGAGTGCGGTGTACGCGCGATCCTTCTGGTGGAAGACTCTGTGCGTTACTACTCGACCTACCTTCCGCTTCTCTACAAGCTCGCACTTCAGCAGAACATAGAGTCCATCAAGGATGCGCTGAACGAGCGTCAGCAGATACTTCGTAAACGCTCTCGTCCAAAGATCCTCATGGCCACAAACTATGAGGATGCCGTAGAGCTATATAGTAAGTACAAGTCAAACATGCTCGGAGTCATCTCTGACGTAGGTTTCGTGCTTCATAAGGGCGATCCGTCAAACGCAGAGAAGAGCGATGCCGGAGTAGAGCTCTGCCGTCTTATCCGTGAGGACAACCCTACCATGCCTTTCCTCATGCAGTCATCGCAGGAGAGCATGCGTGAAGTGGCCAAGGAACTGGGCGTAGGATTCGTGGTCAAGACCTCGAAGACCCTCACACATGAGGTGGCGGAGTATATCGGCCGTGAGTTCGGCTTCGGAGACTTCGTGGTGACTGACCCGGCTACCGGTGAGGTGCTGGAGCGTGCCGCTGACCTCTGTGAGTTCGAGAAAATACTCGGAAACATCCCTCTGGACATCTACAAGAGGCTTGCGGACAACAACTATATCTCCCGCTGGCTCTTTGCACGAGGCCTTTTCCCTATAGCGAACTATCTTAAGCCTATCCAGGTGAATTCGCTTGAGGATGCCTTCAAGTTCAGGGGAGAGACTGTCAGACAGATTCACGACTACCGTATCCATCAGGCTCTGGGTGTGGTGGCTGCCTTCAATCCTGATTCATTCAACGATGCCATCTGGTTCTCCAGACTGGGCAACGGATCGCTTGGAGGAAAGGCTCGTGGCCTTGCCTTCCTGAACAGCATCCTTCAAAAATATAATCTCTACGACAAGTGGGAGAATGTACGCGTGCTTATCCCACGCACACTTGTCATCACTACTGAGTACTTCGACAAGTTCATTCTCGAGAATGGTCTCCAGTATGTGATCAACTCAGACATCTCAGACGAGGACATGCTCTCTGAGTTTGTATCATCCACCCTTCCTTCCGACCTCATCAAGGCTCTCAAGGTGTTTATCCGCCACATGAAGAAGCCTCTAGCGGTGAGATCTTCTTCGAAGCTGGAAGATTCTTATTATCAGCCATTTGCTGGTGTCTATTCGACCATCATGGTACCTCATGTGGACGACGAGGACCAGCAGCTCCGCCTTCTCTCGAAGGCTATCAAGAGCGTCTATGCATCTGTCTTCTTCGCAGCCTCCAGAAGCTATATCGCCGCCAGCGCGAACGTTATCTCGGAGGAGAAGATGGCGGTTGTGCTGCAGGAGATATGCGGCCACGAGGAGCAGGGCTTCTTCTTCCCTACACTTTCGGGTGTGGCTAGGTCATTCAATTTCTACCCTGTCGGTTTCGAGAGAGCTGAGGAGGGTATCTGCAAGGTGGCCTTTGGCCTTGGCAAGGCTGTGGTGGATGGCGACCAGGTGCTCAGATTCTCGCCTAAGTACCCTAAGCATGTCCTTCAGACGTCTACCCCAGAACTGACCATGAGGGATACTCAGCAGTACATGTATGCGCTGAACTTGAGGCCAGACAAGTTCAAGACCTCTGTCAATGATTCCATAAACCTTGAGCGCATCGCTATCTCAGACTGTGACAAGTTCAACTCATTCAAGAAAGTTGTCTCTACCTATGATTTTGAGAATCAGCGCATTGTCGACTCTCCATTCCCTATGGGACCTAAGTTTGTGACATTTGCGCACATGCTCAAATATGAGACATTCCCATTGGCCGAGATCGTTCAGGACCTTCTGGACATGGCCCAGCAAGAGATGAAGTGTGGCGTGGAGATCGAGTTTGCGGCAAATCTGGACAGGGCAGAAGGCCTTCATTCCATCTTCCACGTGCTTCAGGTTCGTCCTATCTCCCTCGATACAAGCGCTTCTGAGGTGGATTGGAAGACTATTGATACCGACTCTGCCATCCTCTCATCCAGAAGTGCCCTCGGTATAGGCTGGATCAATGATGTCACTGATATTGTCTACCTGAAAAAGGATGCATTCTCTATCCTGAAGACAGTGCAGATGGCACAGGAGATCAGCGACATAAACGCGAAGATGCTAGCCGAGAAGAGAAACTATGTCCTCATCGGTTACGGCAGGTGGGGCTCCAGC
The DNA here is from genome assembly GCA_024398075.1 of Bacteroidales bacterium. Classification (GTDB taxonomy): domain Bacteria; phylum Bacteroidota; class Bacteroidia; order Bacteroidales; family UBA932; genus Cryptobacteroides. Next base: position 4,037 of record JAKSJM010000029.1, read on the forward strand.
ATCCCTTCGCTTGGCGTGCCAGTCAAGTGGGCGGACATCTCCGAGGCCAAGGCCATTGTAGAGTGCTGCCTTGACAACTTCAGGGTAGATCCTTCCCAGGGATCACACTTCTTCCAGAATCTGACCTCCTTCAATGTGGGCTATGTCAATGTCAACCCATTCACTTCAAGAGAGGATAACATTGACTTTGAGACCTTGGATGCCATGCCTGCAGTTTATGAATCAGAGTTTGTACGTCAGGTTCGCTTCGACACCCCTCTCAAGATCTGTGTGGATGGAAAGGAGAATAGAGCCTTTATTTCGGACGATAAGTAACTAATAACCAATATATTGTGAGAAAAGTATTTTGTTTGCTCCTTCTTGTGATGATGTTTGTCACGGAAGGGTTTGCACTTCGTGCTCAGAAGATAATATCCATTGATACGAAAAACACTTCGCTTGTCCTGAGCGTTGAGAAAAATGGCGCCGTCGATTTCCGCACCTACGGAAAACGCATCGAGAATCCCGATGCTTTCGCTGCCTTTAGGTCAAACGATGACCATCACATCAACATGCTGGTGCCAGCATACACCACTCGTGGAGGCGAATACATTGGCGCGCCAGCGCTTTCTGTCACCCATGCCGACGGTGGCATGAACACAGAGCTGCGCTATGTCTCGCATGAGACTGTGAAGGATGATGGCGTGGAGAAGACCACCATTGTCCTTCATGATACAATGCAGCCGCTTGAAGTTAGGCTTGTCTATGTCGCTTACCTTGAAGAGGACGTCATCGAGTCGCATAGCGAGATCGTGAACCTCTCGAAGAAAGAAATTCTTCTCTCGGACTATTTCTCATCTTCGCTGATGCTCAATGCGTCCAAGTACCTTCTCACACGCTTCTGGGGCTCGTGGGCGCACGAATTCCAGGTTGAGCGCACGCTACTCACACATGGCGTGACAAGTATCGAGGACTACTGCGGTGTGCGCACCACTCACAAGTCGAACCCATCATTCATGCTGAGCCTCGATGCGTCTGAATTCAGCGAAACCAGCGGCGAGGTGGTGGCTGGTGCACTCAAGTGGAGTGGAAATTACAAGATAGATTTCTATCGTGATGAGACCGGTAGGCTTCAGATACGCTCGGGCATCAACCCTCTTTCGTCTGAGTGGCATCTAGCGAAGGGCGAGACCTTTGTCACGCCCGATATGGTCTACACTTTCTCTGCTGCTGGCGCTGGTCAGGCGAGTCGAAATCTCCATGACTGGGCAAGACGCTTCGGCCTCTACGACGCTACCGCTGTCGCGCCTACGCTGCTGAATAGCTGGGAGGGCGCATATTTCGCATTCGATACGAAGACATTGACAGACATGATGGATGATGCAGCTTCCATTGGCCTTGAGATGTTCGTTCTCGATGATGGCTGGTTTGCAAATGGGGAGTTTGCAAGAAATAGCGACAAAAGTGGTCTAGGTGACTGGCAATTAAATACTTCCAAGCTCCCAGAGGGCATTTCATATCTGGCAGGATATGCACATGGAAAGGGCTTGAAGTTCGGAATATGGATCGAGCCTGAGATGGTCAACCCTAAGTCGGAACTGTATTTAAAGCATCCTGATTGGGTGGTCAATGAACCAGGTAGAGACATCATCCCTCTGCGAAATCAGTACCTTCTCGACCTCTCAAATCCATCAGTGCAGGACTTTGTGTTCGGTGTCTTTGACTCCGTCATGCAGATGGGCGACATCGATTACATCAAGTGGGATTGTAACCGCCATGTACTGAACATGGGCTCTTCTTATCAGAAGAACCAGTCTCATTTCTTTACAGCATACACGCTTGGTCTTTATAATGTACTTTCGAGAATACGCGAGAAGTACCCTAAGGTGATGATTCAGTCTTGCTCATCAGGAGGTGGTCGTGTGGACTATGGCGTGCTTCAGTACACAAATGAAGTTTGGACCAGCGATGATACAGATGCCACTGTGCGTACTCAGATGCAGTATGGTTTCAGTCTCATCTATCCTTCAATGGTCATGGGCTCTCATATATCGGCAGTGCCTAACCATCAGACACACCTTGTGACAGGTATCAAGTATAGAACCGACATCGCTTCATCGGGGCGTCTCGGCGTGGAGTTGCAGCCTAAGCAGATGACTGCGGAGGAGAAGTCTACGGTGTCCAATGCTGTAGAAAACTACAAGTCATTCAGAGACATCATCTATGAGGGAGATCTCTATCGCCTTCAGTCTCCTTATGATGGCCCAGATGTGGCAAACATCTATGTCTCCAAGGACAAGAAACGGGCGGTGCTCTTCGTCTACCACACTGACTACGTCCTGAAGGGTTTCATGCCGCAGATCAGGCTTCAAGGCTTGCAGGATGGCGCTTCGTACAAGGTGACTGAGCTAAATTGTTCTAAGTCAGTGTTCTGGGGCAATGGCAAATCATTTGATACGGACTATCTACAGAACTTTGGTTTGAACCTCAAACTTCGTGACACTTATTCCAGCGCTGTCTTCCTTCTGGAGATGGACAGATAGTAGCTTTTTTTAACTATATTTGTTAGTATGAAAAGAATAATGACTATACTCACCCTTGCGGTGATGAGCTTTGTATGCTCGGCTCAGGAGGTAAACATTGGTTCCTTCAACATCCGTCTGCTTACTGAGGCAGACGCTCCACATAATGATCATTGGAATCAGCGTAAGGATATGGTTTGCGATCTCATCGCATTCATGGACTTTGATGCATTTGGCGCGCAGGAAGTGACTAATCCTCAGCTACTTGATATGCTTGAAAGACTTCCTGAATACTCGTATGTGGGTGTTGGCCGTGACGATGGCGCGACTGCAGGAGAGTATAGCCCTGTCTTCTATAATTCAAAGAGATTTGTGGCTCTCAAGAGTGGCACATTCTGGCTTAGCGAGACCCCTGATGAGGTGTCTTATGGCTGGGATGCAGTATGCCGTCGAGTATGTAGCTATGTGCTCTTAAAGGACAAGCAGACCAAGCGTCAGTTCTGGTTCTTTAATTGCCACCTCGATCATAAGGGTGTGGTAGCACGCCGTGAGAGTGTCAAGCTCATGCTTGAAAAGATTCATGAGCTCGCTGGTGACAAAGCAAATGTGGTGGTGACGGGTGATTTCAATGTTAACCAGTTCAGCGAGGCCTATGAAACCATGCTGTCTACTGGTCGTCTCAAGGACAGTTACAAGGCGGCAGAGAAGCGCTTTGCTCCAGGCGGTACCTTCAATGGCTGGGACGCTGCAAACTACTCTCCTTCACGCATCGACCATATTTTCGTAAGCTCCGATGCTGAGGTACGCCGCTATGGCGTGCTTACCATGCACTACTGGCTTGGCGAGGCTGGTGAGGATGCTGTCCTCAAAGATGCACCTTCAGAGATAAAGTCAGTCAAGAAGGAGGTTCATCAGCCTAGTGACCACTATCCTATTAATGCCAGGGTCATTTTCCCAAGAAAGAAATAACACTAAATTGATTACCATATGAGATACCAATCATTGATAGTAGCAGCTGCATTGACGATATCAGTAGGTGCCACTGCGAAGGACTATAAGTATTGGCAGGATCCGAACCTTTACGAAGTGAACAGAGTCCCTATGACTGCTACTTTCCAGTCTTCGGCTGAGAGTGTACTCAGCCTGAATACTGACTGGAAGTTCCAGTGGTTCGAGAGCTTTGGACAGCAGCAGGAGGACTTCTACATGCAGGACGTGGATGATACGGCATGGGGAGTTATGCCGGTTCCTGGTATCTGGGAACTCAATGGTTATGGCGACCCTATCTATGTGAACATCCCCTATGCATGGGTGTCTTTCTACAAGAACAACCCTCCATACGTCCCAGAGGAGCATAATCATGTGGGACAGTACAGGCAGAGTTTTGTGGTCCCAGCAGACTGGAAGGGACAGGACATCTTCTTCACTGTAGGTTCTGCTACCTCAAACCTTAGGCTTTGGGTCAATGGTAAGTTTGTCGGCTACAGTGAGGACAGCAAGCTTGCCGCAAAGTTTGACATCACGAAATTCGTGAAGCCAGGTGAGGAGAATCACTTTGCCATGGAGATCATGCGCTGGTGTGATGGAACATATCTTGAGTGCCAGGATTTCTGGAGACTTTGCGGAATAGCCAGAGGAGCATGGCTGAGTGCAAATCCGAAGTCAAGGATTCAGGACATCCATATCGTTGCGGACATGGATGGCGTCGTAGACATTGACGTTGAAGCTACCAAGGGCATTGCTTCGGTTAAAGCAGAGATCAAGAATGCTGAGAAGACCATCTGGTCCTGTACCTCTCAGGTCGTCAAGGGAGTGGCTTCCATCGATGACAAAGTTGCATCTCCGAGGCTCTGGAGTGCAGAGGAACCAAACCTCTATACCCTTGTGGTTACCGCTCTTGATTCCAAGGGAACGGAAATGGATCATGGCTCGCTGAAATTTGGCTTCCGCACAGTGCAGATTGTGAACAACCAGCTTCTGGTCAATGGACAGCCTGTCCTGATCAAGGGCGTTGACCGTCATGAGATGTCTCCTTTTGGAGGATATGTGGTGACAGAGCAGGAGATGATAAGGGATATCCAGATATTCAAGGAATTGAACATAAATACAGTACGTACATCCCATTATCCAAACGACCCTCGTTGGTACGAACTCTGCGACGAGTATGGTATCTATGTGTGGGATGAGGCTGACGTGGAGTCACATGGTATGGGTTATGGCTTGGAGACCCTCGCGAAGAATCCTCTCTTCAAGGCTGCTCATCTGGACCGCTTCTCAAGAATGGTGAAGAGAGACTTCAACCATCCTTCCATCATCATCTGGAGTTATGGAAATGAAGGCGGAGATGGCCCGAACTTCGTTCAGGACTACGAGTGGATCAAGAAGTACGATCCTAGCAGGGTTACGGCGTATGAGAGAGCCCAGAAGTCTGCCCATACAGATATATTTTGTCCAATGTACCTGTCCCCTGAAGGCTGTGTGAAGTACCTTGAGAACCCTCATGACAAGCCTCTCATACAGTGCGAGTATGCGCACGCCATGGGAAACTCTATGGGCAATCTCAAGGACTACTGGGATCTCGTGCGCAAGTATCCTGACTATCAGGGAGGATGCATCTGGGATTTCGAGGATCAGGCGCTCTACAAGCCTATGGACAAGTCGCTTGCCGGCACGGATCATATCTTCGCATTTGGCGGTGATTACAATGCCTTCGACGGCTCCGACTGCTCATTCAACTGTAACGGTGTCATTGCCTCAGATAGAACATATCACCCACATGCGTACGAGGTGGCTTACCAGTATAGAAACATCCTCACATCTGCTTCTTCAGAGGACGCAGCCAATGGTCTTGTGAAGATCTACAATGAGAATTTCTTTGTCACCTTGGCTGGACACAATCTTTCGTGGTATGTAGAGGTCGATGGAGAGAAGGTGCTTGCAGGCATGGCGCAGACTCCTGCAGTGCAGCCTCAGTCTTCAGAGGACTTCAACCTTGGTTTCAAGAAGTCTGATATCGAGGCGGCTTACGGCTCGAGCATCGATGGACATGATGTCTATCTCACTGTAGAGTATACATTGGCCCGCAGAAATGGCCTCCTCCCAGCTGGTAGCAAAGTTTCCTATGATCAGATGGAAATCTCACGCCATGAGGGTGTTAATCTACCATATAAGGCAGAGGGCGTGCTTCCAGAGCTTAAGGAGACCATCATGCCTTGCTTCGGTAGGGCACTGGTGGAAAACGACCTTGGTGCTACGAAGAATAATAAGAAAGGGCTCTTCTGGCTCTATCCGGAGATGAAGGTTGTCTCTTCAGAAACATCTGGAAATGAGACAGTCATAGTTTATGATCTCGGTGGCAAGGCCAAGGTGGAGATGAAGTACATACAGCATGAGGATGGCGTTATGGAGGTTCGCGAGAAGCTTCTTGGCGTGGCTCCAAGCGCTCCAGATTACATCTTCCGCTTCGGCGTTGAGTTTGCTTTCGATGGCAAGTATGAGAACATTGAGTTCCTTGGCAATGGCCCTTGGGAAAACTATATAGATAGAAACAGCTCTTCTCTTTATGGTAAGTTCCAGCAGAAAGTGGATGAGCAGTATCATTGGGGCTATGTACGTCCTCAGGAGTCTGGCACTCACACTGAATTGTCCTATTTCATGCTCACCGACCGTGCTGGTGATGGCGTGCTCATCTCTGCGCCTGTGAGGTTCAGCGCATCTGCGCTGCCTCTTTCAAGAAAGCAGCTTGACATGACTCAGAAGGACACTGAGAACTTCCATTCGCTGGAACTCAAGAGACTTGCTTCCGAAAATGAGACCACCTTCGTGAACATTGACCTTGTCCAGGAAGGCGTGGGCTCTATCAACTCATGGGGCGCATACCCTATGGAAAAGTATAGATTAAAGGCAAAGGCAGGCATGGAGTTCGTGTTCTTCATGATGCCTGTAAAGACGAGATAATATGATGAAAATGAGAAGAATTGCTTTTTTGATGGTGGCGTCAGCTGCTGCATTCATGATGGCTTCATGTGATCCTACTACTCCAGACCCTCCAGTAAATGGAGATAAGGAGGAAGAGACCGGTGGGGAGAACACCCTTAGCCAAGGCAAGGAATATGAGGCCTATGGTTACATCAAGTACACAGATGGCAAGCCTGCGGTAGGAGTGAGTGTGAGTGATGGCTTCAAGGTTACACAGACCAAGGAAGATGGCTCTTATTATCTCTCTACCAGCAAGAATACCTACTACATCTATTTTTCGTATCCTGAGGATGTGAAGATCAAGAAGAATGCTGATGGTAATCCTGATTTCTATAAGCGTTATTCGAAGAAGACTAAGCAGTACGACTTCGTGCTGGAAAAGCAGGCAGTGGAGACGGAGTTCGCGCTATTCGCCCTTGCTGACCCTCAGGCACATTATACCAAGCGTAATCCTCAGACATCTGCCGATACCGACAGATTCAAGTCTGAGACAGTGCCAGCGCTTAATGCTGAGATCGCCGCACAGCCAGTACCATGCTATGGCGTGACCCTTGGCGACATCGTCTATTCGGAGGGCTCACGTAACTCAGTGCCAGGAATGAAGACTATGAGGTCGCACTTCAAGAACGTGAACATGCCAGTCTTCCAGACCATGGGAAATCACGATTTTACATACTTCTACTCAAACAACCCATTGACGGCAGATGTGGAGAGCTCCTCTACTTATCTGAGGGCTCAGCGTGAGTTTGAGTCAGTGTTTGGACCTATCAACTTCTCGTTCAACAGAGGAAATGTCCATGTGGTCTGCATGCGTAACATCACATACACCAGTGACACAGATGCTTCCAAGTATGAGGGAAGTTTCTCAAGTGCTCAGTACGCATGGATCAAGGCAGACCTTGCCAAGGTTCCAAAGACGAAGATGGTGATCCTCTGCGTGCATATTCCGATAGTTGGCATAGGTAAGAACGAGAATGTGGAGAATGTGGTGAACCTTATCAAGCAGTATCCAAATTCCACTATCTTCAGCGGACATACTCATTATAAGAGGGGAGTGACCGACGTCCTGTCTTCAGGTATGTTTGAGCATATCCATTCTGCCGTATGTGGCCAATGGTGGTGGAGCGATATGGAGGGTGATGGCTGTCCAAACGGCTATACTATCTATCGCATCGGTCAGAATGGCATAAGGGATGAGCATTTCATGGGCGTTAATGAGGATATGAATGACATAAACTATCAGATGCGCATATATCGTGGTAATCTCACCACTGGTGGTAGTTATGCATATTTCAAGTGGCCTCATTCCAGCAGCCGTCTTCTTATCAATGTATTCAATGGTGACAGCCGGTGGAAGGTGGAGGTGTATGAGAATGATGTCCTTAGCGGTACAGCATCAGCCGTGTCCGCATCCAAGCAGACATTCTCTTCTGTATCTTCAGGATCTACTTATAGCATCAACGCCAGCTCGTCACAGGACTGGTGGGCTATCGGATATCATATCGGCGTGGTAGGCCGTGGCCTTTCTGGCACAAGCTATTATACCGCGAACTATCACATGTACAAGTATGATTTGAAAGATCCTTCAGCTTCTGTCAAAGTGGTGGCAACCGATGGATATGGAAATAAATATACTTGCTCTGAGATTATTAGCGAGGATGGATTTTACCCTCCTTACGTAGGCGCATCGCATTAGTATGAAGTCGAAGAAAATACTTTCAGTGATACTGGTTATGCTATTTGCGTGGCCAGTATTCGCAGTTTTTAATGAACGTGATCTGGGGCAGACCCTGTCTGTGCTACGCTACGAGCTTCAGCAGGAAGTCATGAAACGAACTGCCAGCCAGAGTAGAATCAATAGTCGAAACAAAAGCCAGCATAAAAGGCTTGTGGAGATGATCAAGAGCTGCAATGAACTCTCCTTGATGCTCTATTCGCAGAATCAGGACTGTTCATTCGACATGTCTTATGCACTCGAGGAAGTGACCAAGCAGTATGAGGCATTCAATAGTCGCAAGATGCCGTATGATGACATCGTGACTCGTCTTGATCTTGAGATTGAACGCTATTCCAGACTCATCGAGTCGCTTCGAAGACTCCCTCCACAGATAAAGGAGATCGAAGGTCTCCCTGATAGCCTGGCTTTTCATTTGGATAGCTTGGCTGAGGCTGTTCATGCCGGACATCATCATGAACACAATGAGTTTGAAGAGCTGGAGCATGAGGCGCATGGCCATGAAGACTCCTCTGTTGAGGGCGTTAGACTTGTAGTCGATAGCCTTACTGCAGGTGGACGTCAGCACACATTCTACCTCGATGAACAGGGTTTGATAGATAGAGACTCCTGTATCTTCTATGCGAAGACATTGCTTCTTATGTACTCCGAAAGCAAGGACCGCATCATCGAGGACAATGAACATTACGAGGATGCCAGTGTACGCATTGACGAGTCGTTCAGATATGCTCAAGATAGGTATAAGGTCCTTCAAAGAAGCATGTTCGAGAAGGGACAGGAAAACTACTTCAGCATCCTGAAGGGCTTCCGTCGCCAGTGGAGGCGTGTGGTGGAAGACTGTCAGAAGAAGTACAGTCGCGCTCACATGGTTAATTCACATCTTGCCACCAGCGACTGGCGCGGGCCTGCTGTAATCGGTTTCATTGGTATGCAGCTACTGATCATGGCGCTTGCCAGCATCCTTTCTCTGGTAGTGATAGTGCTGCTTAGAAAGAATGTCTCTCGCTTAGACACGCCTCTGTTCAGGGCTCGCATCCCTGTGATGTCCGTGTTATGTGGTGTCGTGCTTTATGTGGTGATTCTATCCATCTCACGTGGAGTGGTGGATAGCAACTTCTTTAAGGTTGCCTCGCAGGTGATGCTTGCGTATGCATGGCTTGTGATTGCCATATTTGCTGCGATGCTTATTCGTAATGATGAGGAGGATATACACGAGAAGCTGAATCTCTATACTCCAGTGATAGTGCTGGGCTTTCTCATTATGACTTTCAGAGTCATTTTCATCCCAAACAGCGCTCTGAACCTGATTTATCCGCCAGTTCTTCTATGTGTCCTTGTATGGCAGTTCATCATGTGCCACAAGTATGCGAAAAAGGACAGCCTTGACTCTGTGATAGGCTGGGTGAACTTCGCTGCGCTTCTGGTATCTACTTTCATCGCGTGGTACGGATACATTTTCTACGCTCTCCAGATAATGATCTGGTGGCTTTTCCAGGTAGCCGCATTGGAGACCGTGTTCGCCATTTCTGTCCTTCTGGGAGTATACGAGGAGAATGGCCTCAAGAAGCAGATCGCTGCCGCCAAGGAGTCTAGACAGTCCATCTCGATGCCTAAGGTCAAGAGTGGTGAGTATATTCGCGTCACATGGCTTTTTGACTTTGCTAAAAAAGCTCTTGTGCCTGTTCTGGCAGTACTCTCTTTCCCTGTGAGCGTATGGCTTGCTCTTGACGTATTCGATCTCAAGGAGATCTATCATAACATCTTCTACACCACTTTCTTTGACTTCGTGGACGATAAGGGCGCGGAGATACTCAAGGTGTCACTTGCGATGATAGTGCTTACAATAGCATTGTATTTCGTGTTCCGCTATCTCAGTTACCTGCTCAAGGCACTCTATAGAGACTACCGTTATAGTCACCTCAGAAAGACAAGTGGAAAGAAGGTGATTCATGCCAATGAGATTAACCTTACCCTTGCAAACAATGTGATCGCTATGCTTGTGTGGGGTACATACATCATCACACTTTTCATTCTCCTTAAGATACCTACTGGTGCGATTTCTATCATTGCCGCCGGACTCGCTACCGGTGTCGGTCTCGCTATGAAGGATATCCTGAACAACTTCATCTATGGTATTCAGCTCATGTCAGGTAGAGTAAGGGTCGGCGACTGGATTGAGTGTGATGGTATCAGAGGCAGGGTGACTGCCATAAGCTACCAGAGCACCCAGATGGAGACTGTGGAGGGCGCAGAGATTTCTTTCTTGAATGCTGATCTATTCTCGAAGAATTTCAAGAACCTCACGAAGACAGATGCTTATGAGTATGTGAAGATCGTTGTAGGAGTCAGCTATGGCACTGACATCAACCAGGTTAGGGATATTCTTCAAACCGCCCTGACGGAAAATGTCCAGAAGAAGGACAAGTATGGGCGTGACATAGTGGATCCTGTCCGCGGTATCAGTGTGGCTTTTGAGGAGTTTGGTGACAGCTCGGTAGATGTGGCAGTAAAGCAGTATGTGCTTGTGGCTGAGCGTGTGAAGTACATAGCCTCAGCGAAGGAGGTCATCTATGGTGCTCTCAATGACAATGGCATAGAGATCCCATTCCCTCAGAGGGACATCCACGTCAGACAATAGTGATTCTGATGACATATTCGGTGCCTTCTTGCACCTTTACGCTCTCGTCGATCCTGTATCCGACGAGAGCTTTTACTTTCTGGTCCTTGCCCACCACGACGTAGGCGCTGTCTTTCTTCACGCCGGTAAGGCGAAGGTCGACCAGAAGGTCGCTGACTTTCTTTTTTCTGCCCTTCATGCCGAGAGGGGAGAGCGCATCGCCGTCTTCCCACTTCCTGATGGTAAATGGGAAATCCAATGCCTTGGCGCTCATTACGATGCGTCCTTCTGGCTGTTTGAGGCTCGTGATCTGGTCTCTTGAGAGGCTTTCTACTTCTATGCTGATATCTCCTACCTCGAAGCGTCCAGGCTCTTCTATGACTATTTCTTGGGCTTTTGTCAACTGCCTTTCTGAGATGGCAAATGAGTCACTGCCAGTTTTTAACAGAAACTGTGCAGATTCAAATGTCTTTCCGCTCAGAGTCCTTTCGCTCTCTATCAGTGCAATGAGCTTGTCCAGTGTCTGCTCGCTAAATGCGAAAGGCTCAAGTATCCTATAGAGTACGTACTTCCAATGCTTGAGTGCCTTCAGCTCGGCCCAAGAATACTCTCTGTCATTTACCTTTACTTTGCCTTCAGCCAGCTTGAAGTAGTCCTCGGCGATGTCGTCCACCTGGGAGAACTTTTTCATGTCTTCTCCAAGTGTGTGGATGAATGAAGGGTTTATGGTCTTGAAGATGGGGAAGACCTCATTCCTGATCTTATTTCTCTTGTACTCAGAGCTTGCATTTGTGCTATCCTCTCTCCAGTTCAGCCCCCTCTCAGTCATCCATGAGTGAATCTGCTCTCTTGTCCAGCCCAGCATGGGGCGTAGAATTCGCACTCCATTCTCGCTGTCTGCCGATATGCCTCTGATGCCTCGTGAACCTGTGCCCCTAAGGAGATTCAGCACCAATGTTTCAGCATTGTCATTGGCATTATGCGCTACAGCCACTGCATCGAATCCTTCGCTCTCGCAGAGCTTTGCGAACCATCCGTAGCGCAGCTCGCGCGCTGCCATCTCTATGCTTACGCGATGCTCCTTCGCATAGCCTTCCGTGTCGAAATCGGTGCTGTAGAAGCGCATTCCGCGCTTCTCGCACCATTCCTTCACGAAGGCTGCGTCGCCGTCGCTCTCGCTACCTCGCAGGTGAAAATTACAATGGGCGACAGCATAACTGTCACCCTTGTAAGTATCGGTCAGCAGATTCGCCATACACATCGAATCGATGCCGCCGCTGACTGCGAGTAGGATTTTCATCCTTGATTATTTCTTTTTTGTCGCGAATGTGTATGTGAAACCGAAGCCGAGAGACTCCTTGAACTGGACTCTCTGGGTCGTCAGGCCATCAGCCTCGCTGAAGATGAGCACCTTGTCATCGTAGATGAGGTTTGTGGTGATGGTGAGGCTGAAATACTTCGCGAGTTTCACATCGATACGGTTATCCCAGTTTGTTCTGATGTTCTCAGGATGGTCGAGATAGTTCGAGAAGAGAACGAGCTGGGTGGTATATGAGAAGTTGTCATTGATAATGAACTTCGCATCTGCCTTCAGCTGGGTACCGAGCTCGAATCTGACTGGTCTGTAGAGGGTTCCTGATGCCATAAGGTCCTTGTACTCAGTTCCTTCCTTGTCAAGGTTCTTATATGCCTTACGTACATCCATACTGTATGACTTTCTGAATCTTGGGTCATTCACGATGGTAAGACCACCGGTGAGTGGCGCGAAGTTCACGCTGAGCCAGCTCTTAGGCTTCCAGTCAATACCGACACCGAGGGTGGTGGTAGCAGGGGAGAGGATAGCAGACTTAGGAACACGTGCGTTTTTCCAAAGCTCGATGAGCTGGTTACGGTCTGCATCTTCAGGGATATTTCCAGGAGTAGCGTATGTCCAACCATCAGCAAACTGAGACTTGAAGTCATAGTTCGCAGAGATGTAGAGCTTTTCTGTCATCTTGTATCCATACTTGGACTCGAAATAGATGCGGTCATCACTCTTCTGGAGGATAGGCTTGCTGGATGCGTAGACGAATCCGTAGTCGAGCTGGAGACGGTTATTCCAGAACATCTCACCCTTCTTCCAGTTCGCATTTCCATCGAGATAGCCCTTAAGCGCATAGGTGTTATCACCACCCTTCGCCCAGTTCTCGAGCATGGTCTGGTTGAAGTTGAAGTTTGTCATGAGACTCTTTGTCCAGTTCGATGGTTTCTCCACCTTAGGGGCCTCCTGCTTAGCCTCCGTGAGGGCAGCGGCGGCAGCTGCAGCGGCGCTCTGAGCGTCCTGCGCAAAAGCGCCAATGCTGAAGCATGACGCTCCAGCAAGGCACAAAATAAGTATTTTGTTAAGTTTCATCATTTTAGTATGAGATTGCGAATACTACTCTTCTGTGAGAAGGCTTGCCAGTGTAGATGCAGGTTCCTTCCTCCTCGCATACGCAGCTGTCTACAGGTATGCAGCGGATGGTCGCCTTGGTCTCGTCCTTGATAGCCTGCTCTGTCTCAGGGGTCCCATCCCAGTGGCAGAGAAGGATACCTCCCTTCTGGATCTCCACCTTGAACTCCTCCCAAGAGTCACACTTACGGATGTTTGCGTCGCGGAAGCTGAGAGCCTTGTCGTAGATGTTCTGCTGGATGGCGTCGAGAAGCTCGTGAATGTATGCGTCTACGCCCTCTGCTGTCACAGTCTCCTTTGTGAGGGTGTCACGACGTGCCACCTCGACTGTTCCGTTTGCGAGGTCGCGCTCACCCATGGCGAGGCGTACAGGAACTCCCTTGAGCTCCCACTCTGCAAACTTGAAGCCTGGACGGAGTGTGTCGCGGTCATCGACCTTCACTGAATGTCCCTTTGCCTCGAGGGCTTTCTTGATCTCGTACATCTTGTCGAGGATAGCCTGGTGGCCTTCGTCTGTCTTGAAGATAGGCACCATAACTACCTGGATAGGTGCAAGTGCTGGAGGAAGCACGAGGCCATTGTCATCACCATGAGCCATGATGAGTGCACCCATGAGACGTGTGCTGACACCCCATGATGTAGCCCAGACATACTCCTGCTTGCCTTCCTTGTTCTGATATGTTACGTCGAATGATTTCGCGAAATTCTGGCCAAGGAAGTGTGATGTACCTGCCTGAAGGGCCTTTCCATCCTGCATCATGGCCTCGATGGTAAGGGTGTCAAGTGCACCTGCGAAGCGCTCGTTTGGACTCTTGTGACCCACGATGACAGGAAGTGCCATGGTGTTACGAGCGAAGTCTGCATATACCTGTACCATCTCCTCTGCCTTGGCCTGAGCCTCCTCAGATGTGGCGTGAGCGGTATGTCCTTCCTGCCAGAGGAACTCAGCGGTACGCAGGAATAGACGTGTACGCATCTCCCAACGAACTACGTTACACCACTGGTTGCAAAGAATAGGGAGGTCTCTCCAAGATGTGATCCAGTTCTTGTATGTGCTCCAGATGATGGTCTCGGAAGTAGGTCTTACGATGAGCTCTTCCTCGAGCTTGGCCTCTGGGTCGACTACAACGCCCTTTCCATTAGGGTCGTTCATAAGTCTGTGGTGGGTGACTACTGCGCACTCCTTTGCGAAGCCTGCCACGTGCTCAGCCTCGCGGCTGAAGAAACTCTTCGGAATGAAGAGTGGAAAATATGCGTTCTGAACGCCTGTCTTCTTGAACATGCCATCGAGGACGCCCTGCATCTTTTCCCAGATAGCATAGCCGTATGGCTTGATGACCATACATCCTCTGACTGCAGACTGCTCTGCGAGGTCTGCCTTTACTACAAGGTCATTGTACCACTGAGAGTAGTTCTCTGCCCTGTTTGTTACTTCCTTTGCCATTTTATTATTTGCGTTTTAACTAAATTCTGAGTAATATTGCACCAAATGCACCTGAAAGGTACGCATATTGCATATTGTTGCAAAGATAATCATTTTTATTTAAAGGAGTTTGGTACAATGAAAACAAATCTGACACTTTTCGCGTTGGCGCTTTTATTTGCGCTCTCGGCATGCGGAACTGTCTCGTCGGTTACGCAGGGCCCGTCGTCCCAGAAGTTCCAGGACGGTATTTATCTCTCACCTTCATTGTCTAAAAAAGCCATAAAAGCCTCTGACGATGTCACCTTGGCCCTCATCGAGAAGACCAAGGAATCAAATGTGTATCTTAAGTCGGGTAAGATCGACACTCTCGTCATCCCAGAAGGTTCTTTCGCACAGTTCAAGTTCAGCCCTAAGGATAGCACCACTACCATAAATATCTTCGATTATGATGATACATACGGCAGGTGGAACTATAACTATGCCTGGGCATACCCATACCACATGTGGAGCTATGGCTGGTACTATAGACCTCATTTCTACATGAGCATTGGCTGGCATCACCCATACTGGGGAATGAACCCTTGGTACCATAGCTCTTGGTACTACGACCCTTGGTATGCAGGTGGGTGGGGTTATTACAATGATCCTTGGTACGCAGGCTCTTCATGGTGGTACTACAATGATCCTTGGTACTGGGGCGGTTATGGCTTATATGATCCGTGGTTTGACCCATTCTGGTATCCATACCATCACTATTATTATGATTCATGGTACTATCCAGGTGGCTGGCATCACGGTCCAGGACATATTCATGATCACAACTACGGTATGCACTCTCCTGGTACCATGGTTGCGGGAGCTCATACAAGAGGCTTGTCATCCAGGATTTCAGCTGGTCAGGGCGTTTCTACCAGACCTTTGAGATCGACGACTTCTGCGGGCGCAAGCACTGCTGTCAGCAGAGGCTCGGTGACTAGAAACGCTTCGACACGTTCTGCAGTCTCATCTGCAGCTTCAGCATCTCGCGGCGTAAGTTCCAGAGCTGGCAGTTCGTTCTCTGGCATGGGAACCAGCGGCGCACAGGGCGTTTCGCGCGCTTCTTCTGCATCCAGGTCTTCGTCAGTGCGTGGATCTTCTGCTACAAGCACATCCAGAAGTTCTTCATATTCAGGCTCTACGGGCTCATCTAGGAGTTCTTCGTACACTGGTTCTACCGGAGTATCTCGCAGCTCGGCAAATGTGAGAAGCGCTTCTTCTCCTTCTTACAGTGGCTCTACCAGTTCAAGCCGTTCAAGCTCTTACAGCTCAGGTTCAAGCTCAAGCTATAGCTCATCGAGCCGTAGCAGTTATAGTGGCGGAGGAAGCAGCTACAGCGGTGGTTCAAGCCACAGCAGCAGTAGCAGTCATAGCAGCAGTAGCAGCTCTTCAAGCCATAGTAGTGGCGGCAGCCGCCGATAGTGTAATCCATAAACTATTGAATCAATGAAAAAGATTATAATCAGCTCTGCGCTCGTCCTGATGGCTATCTCGGCAAGTGCACAGACAGTATACGACGCGTATACCTTCAGCAAGAACGATTACATTGGCACAGCCAGGTCGCTTGCTCTTGGAAACGCCATGACTGCTCTCGGTGGTGACCTCGGGTCATTTACCATCAATCCGGCTGGATCTGCCGTGAATTCCTATTCGCAGTTAACTTTCACTCCGGGATATGCACTGGCGAGCACAAACACAAGCTTTGATGCCGGTAAGGGAGCCATCTCGAAGGAGAATAGCGCCAGCGACTGGAACATGCCAAACATTGGCTTGAACATGGTCTTTGATGCATACTCTGGGTCTCGCCTTAAGACTTGGTCGTTTGGACTTGTGTCAAATGCCACAGCGATCCATCTAGACAACATTTTTACTGGTGGTAGAAACTCGGAGACTTCATTCATGGGTGCAATGGCTCAGGGTGCCTCTCAATACTCACCTTCTCAGCTTGCAATTGGTGGATACTATGGTTCTTCTGTTCCATGGAACTATCTAGTGGGCTACGACGGATTTCTCATCTCGGATTTTGGCGGAGAGCAGAACAAGGCTCCATACCGTTATGCCGGTGCTACGGAGGCGACTGTGCAGAATCCTGATGGCTCTTATATCCGTTACCTCGCAGGAGATATTGATCAGACCTATAAGAAGCAGACCTCTGGTATCAAGAAGGATCTCGTGATGAACTTTGGAGCGAATTTCGACGACACTTTCTATGTGGGCTTGAACATTGGTATGCCTCACATGTCATATTCATATGATGAGTATATGGGTGAGACAGCTGTGAATCCAAATGATTTCACCTACGATCTCAACGGCAAGCCTGTCTCTTTCCAGAGCGGCACATATCAGTATTCTTATGCTGCTTCCATCTCTGGTATCTATGCCAAGCTTGGCTTCATCTGGAGACCTACTACATCCGTAAGGATCGGTGGTGCTATCCAGACTCCTACTACTTATGAGGTGACAGAGAGTTGGGCCATATCTGGAGGCACTTGCTATACAGACAAGTCGTTTGATGCTCATGCGACAAGCCCTACAGACGAATTCTCATATATGCTCTCATCTCCATATAGGGCAAATGTGGGCGCTGCCATCATACTTGGTTCTCTTGGCTTGGTAAGCGTAGATTATGAGATGTGTGATTACAGCTCCATGAGGTTTAGCTCTTATGACAATACTTATGTGGATTTCACTGCGACAAACAAGGCAAACAGCCTTTTCATGGGCAGGTCAAACATGCTCAGGGCTGGAGCTGAATTCCATCTCGGTCCTAAGTACTCTTTACGTGCCGGTTACACTTTCACCACATGTCCAGAGTATACGTATATCGATAATGAAAACTACTTTGTCGATGCTGCCGAGTACCTCGCCTATTACGATGACTTCGCGAAGGGCAGATATACCTTGGTGTCAAAGAATAGAGTTAACAACGACTCAAGTTCATTCTCTATCGGAGTCGGTTATTCTTCTGATGGCTCATTCTTCTGCGATGCAGCAGTGCGCGTCCTTAGTCGTGAGCATCAGTCCATAAAGATGTATGATGACTACGTTCAGGATGTGAAGTCTCCTGTCATTGACGCAAAAGGAACTCTCACTACCGCACTAGTTACTTTCGGATGGCGTTTTTAAGGTAGATGATAGAGTCTGGACCTTCGTTGAAAAGGAGGTCCATGATGGAAAGATTTGATATGAAGCCGTGCTTTTGGGCAAATACCTGGAAGTACGGCTTCTTCAGTGAAAGCCTCTCCAGGATATCGTTCTGCTTCTTTGGATGTATGACATCGCGAAGATCCTCTCCGTATCTGTCTGAACCGAATGAGGTGAACTCTTCAGTAATTCTCACCTCTGCTGCGATCCCGGTCTTTCTCAGGAAGAACTCAAGAAGCTGCATGTTCAGATCGAACAGTTTCTCTGGCTTGGAGTCAAGGATGGCGAAGAGCTCATCCTTGTAGTAGTCGAAGTATGCCGAGCTCTCGTATGCCGATGTGATGGCTCTCTCGCAGCGAATCAGCCAGTTGGCGTCCCAGTCTACACGGATGTCCCTTATGGGGATGGAATGCGTGCCTCCATCGTGGATGATAGGCACTGAGACCATCTGCACCCCGTTCTCTGCGTAGAACTTGAATCTGTTCCTGTAGGACTGTTTCTGGTAGATCTCGCAGCCTTCTATCCATACAAGCGAAGGCTTCACTTCATCCGGAGATAATGTGAAGCCCTCAGCTATCTTTGCGAAATATTCCAGCGGTGGGAAGAATGCCGTCGAAAGCAGCATGACACAGTGGAATTAAATGTCTATGGTACCTTTCTCGCTAGGGTCATTTGCCCTTACGATACCTCTCTTTGAGTTTCTGATGAACTCAAGGATGGTGTCACGCTCCTCTGATGGTGGGAATCCAGCCTCGATCTGAGCACAACCATCTGTGATGTTGAATCCCTTGTAGTAGAGGGTGTCGTACATGTCCTTGATGCTTCTGATGGCCTCAGGGCTGAAACCGCGTCTGCGCAGGCCTACGATGTTCACACCTACGTAGCAAAGAGGCTCGCGTCCGCAGAGAGCGTATGGAGGTACATCCTTGTTTACCTTGCTTGCACCACCTACCATGGCGTGTGCGCCGATGCGTGAGAACTGGTGAGCCTTGGTGCCGCCACCGATGATAGCCCAGTCGTCAACGTCTGTCTCTCCAGCGATGCCTACATAACTTACGAGTATACAGTGGCTTCCGACCTTGCAGTCATGGGCTACATGTACGTATGACATGACGAGTGTGTGGTCTCCGATGGAGGTGACTCCCTTGCCGCTGGCCTTGGTGCCTCTATTAATGGTAGCACACTCGCGGATGGTTACATGGTTACCGATCTTTACGTAAGTGATCTCGCCGTCGAACTTGAGGTCCTGAGGCACTGCGCCTACCACTGCGCCAGGGAAGACCTCGCAGTCTGTGCCCATGGTTACATAGGAGTAGATGACAGCATGAGGGTGAATCTTACAGTTGTCACCGATAGTTACATTGTCATCGATGTATGCGTATGGTCCAATCTCGATGTTGTCGCCAAGAATGGCGTTTGGACTCACTGTAGCAAGAGGATGTATCTTGTTCATTTTCGATAGTTTTTAGCGAGAATTACTTCAAATTCAGTGCCGAACGAAGTGCTTTCGCTGCATTTGTGTTAATGGTATGTCCTGACTTGAAAGCGGTGACCCTGGCATTCAGGTATCCGCCACAGAGTCTGATGTCTCCGATGAGGTCAAGGAGTTTGTGTCGTCCGCACTCGTCTGGGAAGTGGAGGGTGAGGTTGGAAAGGTAACCGCTATCAGTTACAGTCATGGACTCCTTTCCAAGCATCTGGCAGAGCTGGTCTACCTGCTCCTGGGTGACTGGATGTTCCACGATGACGATGGCATTCTCTACGTCGCCACCCTTTACGAGACCCATCTGAGCCAGATATGCGATCTCGTGGAAGAATACGAAGGTCCTGCAAGGACCGACCTCTGAAGCATAGTCTACACTCTCGTCCCATGATGCGGTCTGTACACCGAGCACTCTGGAATTAAAGTCTACCTTGCACTCGAATGAGGGCTTGTCTGCTGGCTCTATCCTTACATATGAGCCTGTCTTCTCATCTTTGTATTCGATAGTTTCGCTGACTGGTATGTAGATTCGTTCTGCGTCCTGGACCTCAAGTCCAGCTTCGCGGAAGGCTTCGATGTATGGGCGGGCGCTTCCATCAAGGATAGGCACTTCCTGACCGTCGATCTCGATGAGGGCGTTGTCTATGCCCATGCCCGTAAGGGCTGACATCAAGTGCTCGATGGTGGTAACCGATGCGTTTCCGTATGAAATGGTGGTACTGCGCGCTGTGTTTGACACATTCTCCGCAAGTGCCTTCACGATGGCGTCTTCTCCGAGGTCTATTCTTTTGAAGACGATGCCAGTGCCGGCGGCAGCGGGAAGAATGGTTATCTTCGCGTAGCCTCCAGTATGTAATCCTTTACCTTCGAAAGAACAGCTTCTTTTAAGCGTCTGTTGATTCATTTATTATCTTATCTTTCGCCGAATGACGGCATGTAGCCTACAAAGATAAGTATAATAAACGTAAATCCCAATTATTTGTCCTGGCCGGTCCTCTTGAACTGGGCGTAGGCTTTCAGATACTGCATACGAGGTATGGCTGGTATGCCGAATAGTTCTGGGCTTCCAGGCTTGATATTTCCGATAACTGCGGACTTTGCGCATACGGTGGTGTGGTCAGCGATGGAGATGTGTCCTACCACGCCTACCTGGCCAGCGAGGATGACATTCTTGCCTACCTTCGCAGAGCCTGCGATGCCTGTCTGTGCAGCGATGGCTGTGTTATCGCCGATCTGGACATTGTGCGCGATCTGGCAGAGGTTGTCTATCTTCACGCCGTTTCCGATGATGGTGGACTCCATAGGGGCGCGGTCCACGGTAGTGCAAGCGCCGATCTCGACATCATTGCCAATGATCACGTTTCCGAGATGCTCGATCTTCTCCCATGTGCCGTCAGGCTGAGGCACGTTTCCGAAGCCGTCTGAGCCGATGACGCAGTTTGCGTGCAGGATGACGCGGTCGCCGATGATGCTGCCTGGGTAGATGCGCACGCCTGGATAGAGGATGCAGAATTTGCCAATGCTACAGCCTTCGCCTATGGTCACATTGTCATGGATGATGGTGCAATCGCCTATCTGACAGTTCTTTCCAATGCTCACGAACTTGCCCACATTAACCTTCTTGCCAAGCTTCGCAGAAAGAGCGACGTGCGAAAGGAGGCTGCGGTGGCGCTTGTACGCCTTGCGCTGCTCCGACACGTACTTCAGCAGCTCTGCGAGCGCAGCGTACGCGTTCTCCACGCGCACCATGGTGGCGCTGACTGGCTGAGATGGTACGAAGTCATTGTTTACAAGGATGATGCTTGCCTTTGATGTGTAGACATACTGCTCATATTTAGGGTTTGCGAAAAAGCAGAGCTTACCTGGTTTTCCGTGCTCTATCTTCGCGAAGTCTGTGACAGTAACCTGTGGGTCTCCATCCACTGTGCCGTGGAGGACTTGTGCTAGCTGTTTGGCTGTAAATTCCATTTCTCTTTCTTTAGTCATGCAAATTTAATCACTTTTAGCGAAGAAAGCATTAAATTTTGCGCATTAACAGAAAATGCCTATATTTGCAGTCGTGAACGAGATAGGGGCCGAGCGGTTCCTATCTTTTATTTTGTATTTATGAAGAAAAACGAAATCATTGGCGCAGTGACGCCCATCATCGAAGAGCGTGGGTGCTTCCTCGTAGAGGTGGTGGTGACTGCCGATAACGACATCACCGTGGCCATCGAGAAGCGAGAAGGCAGCGTGGATATGGCTGATTGTGTGGCCATTAATGATGTGGTGTTGGATACTTTTGATCGTGACGTGGAGGACTATTCCCTCACTGTTACGTCTGCTGGTCTTGACCAGCCATTCAAGGTTCTGGAGCAGTATCAGAAGGCTCTCGGAAAGAAGGTTGAGGTGCAGCTCCGTGGCGGAAAGAAGCTCATCGGCGTGCTGGCGGCAGCGGATGAGGCTTCGGTGACGGTGACCTATGTGGCGCTGGAAGCCGTGGAGGGCAAGAAAAGGAAGGAGAAGGTGGAACACACCGACGTCTTCCAGCTCGCCGAGGTGAATTCCGTGCGCTATGTGATTGATTTCTCTGACTAATAATATTAAAAACAAATAACTCAAAATGGAAAAAGAAAAAGGCATTACCCTCATTGACGCCTTCAAGGATTTCAAGGAGGAGAAGAACATCGACAGACCAGTGATGATGGGTGTCCTCAAGGATGTGTTCCTTACCCAGATCGCGAAGACTTATGGCTCTGCAGACAATTTCGACGTCATCGTGAACGTCGACAAGGGTACCTGCGAGATCTATCAGAACTTCGAGGTGGTGGAAGAGGTCGAAGACCCGGTTTCACAGATGACCATCGAGGATGTTATAGAGGATGGTGGAGACGACGATTACGAGCTCGGCGATACCTACGCAAAGAAGATTCCTCTCACCGCGTTTGGTCGTCGTGGCATCCTGAATATCCGTCAGAATCTTCAGGGCCGTATCATGGATATCGAGAAGGCAAATGTCTTCAAGAAGTACTCTGAGAAGGTCGGAGAACTCTTCACAGGTGAGGTTTACCAGACTTGGTCCAAGGAAGTCCTCATCCTTGACGAGGATGGAAACGAGCTCCGTATCCCTAAGGAGGAGCAGATCCCAGGAGAGCACTTCAAGAAGGGTGACAATGTGCGCGCCATCATCAAGAAGGTGGAGATGAAGAATAATACCACTCCATATATTGTTCTTTCACGTACATCAAACGAGTTCCTCGAGAAGCTCTTCGAGCAGGAGGTTCCAGAGATTCTCGATGGTCTTATCACCGTGAAGAAGGTGGCTCGTGTACCAGGTGAGAGAGCGAAGGTGGCTGTAGAGTCTTATGACGAGCGCATTGATCCTATCGGAGCTTGTATCGGTGTCAAGGGTGGTCGTATCCTTGGTATTGTGCGTGAGCTTAGAAACGAGAATATCGATGTCCTCCAGTGGACAGGAAATGCGGCGCTCCTCATTCAGCGTGCACTTACTCCTGCGAAGGTTTCATCCATCGACATGGGTAAGACTCCTACTGACAAGGTCAAGGTTTACATGCACCCAGATGAGGTTAAGAAGGGTGTCGGCCGCAATGGTTGCAATGTAGCGCTTGCAGGCCAGCTCGTAGATCGCGAGATCGAGGTTTGGAGAGAGGCTCAGAAGGACGATCCAGAGTTTGAGGAGGATGATGTACTTCTCAGCGAGTTCGCAAACGAGATCGATCCTTGGGTTATCGAACGTCTTGAGGCTATCGGATGCGATACCGCCAGAAGCGTGCTCGCACTTTCGCCTGCAGACATCGCTAAGAGAGCGGATCTCGAGGACGAGACCGTTGAGGAGATCGTCAAGATCCTCAGCGCTGAGTTCGAAGATTAGTTAGACATTTTAAAAAAAGGGGTTATATATGGCAGAAATCAGAATAAATAAACTTATCAAGAAATATAACGTGGGATTGGAGGACATCGTTGACTTCCTGAATAAGCAGGGAGCTGACGTGGAGCTCAATCCGAACGCAAAGGTATCCGAGGACTTCGTTCCAGCTCTTGACCGTCAGTTCGGTAAGGATCTGAAGATGAAGGAGGAGTCCGAGAAGGTGGACATCAAGCTCACCGAGATACTTGACAAGTCAAACAAGAAGATGGGGGAAAAGGCCCAGGCAGAGGATGAGGAGCCTGTACAGGAGATCGTCATCAAGAGCACAGGTCTTGGCCGCATCGACAAGCCAGTGGCAGAGCCAGAGAAGGTGGCAGAACCTGAAAAGGAAGCTGAGCCAGAAGTGGTTTCTGAACCAGAGCCTGAGAAGGTTTCTGAGCCAGAGCCAGTGGAAGTTAAGGAACCAGAGGTAGTGTCAGAGCCAGAACCAGAAGAGGTGTCAGAGCCTGAGGCTGAAACAGAACCAGTCGAGGAGACTCCTTCCGTCGAAACCCCTGCGGAAGTCGTTTCAGAACCAGAGCCTGAGAAAGTGGCTGAGACAGAAAAAGAGCCTGAAGTCAAGCCTGCGGAGCCAGCCAAGCCACAGCAGGCAGCTATGGGATTCAATGTGGTCGGAAAGATCGATCTTTCTCAGTTTGACCGTAAGCCTAAGAAGCGTGAGCGCATCGCCAAGGGTAGTCAGAAGGTAGATGTCGGCAAGGTGGCTACTGAGGACGGCTCGAAGAAGAACCAGAATGGTGGCAAGAACCAGCAGAACGGAGGTAAGAACCAGCAGAATGGTGGCAAGAACCAGCAGCGCCAGGATCAGAAGGGCGGCAAGGGCAAGAACCAGAGAGGTAACGATAAGTTCAAGCCAGAGCTGACCGAGGCCGAGCAGGAGGAGATGCAGAAGCAGATCCAGAAGCAGGTCAAGGAGACTTACGCCAAGATGAACGAGGGCAAGAAGAATAACTTCGGTGCCAAGTACAGAAAGGAGAAGCGTGAGCTCGCAGCCCAGAGGTCTATGGAGGAAATGGAGGCAGAGGCAGCAGAGCAGAAGACATTGAAGGTAACCGAGTTCGTGACTGTAAACGACCTCGCTACCCTCATGAACAATACTCCTGTCGTGAAGGTTATCGGTGCCTGCATGAGCCTTGGTCTCATGGTGTCCATCAACCAGCGTCTCGATGCCGAGACCCTCGTGCTTGTGGCAGAGGAGTTCGGATATAAGGTCGAGTTTGTAACTGCTGAAATTTCAGATGGTTCTGATGTGGAGGTGCAGGATTCTGAAGAGGATCTCGTACCACGTCCACCGGTAATCACCGTGATGGGTCACGTAGACCATGGTAAGACCTCGCTCCTTGACTACATCCGTAAGTCAAATGTCATCGCAGGTGAGGCCGGCGGTATCACTCAGCATATCGGTGCATACAGTGTGAAACTCGAGGATGGCCGCCATATTACCTTCCTTGATACCCCTGGACATGAGGCGTTTACCGCTATGCGTGCCCGTGGTGCCCAGATGACTGACCTCGCCATTATCATTGTCGCAGCAGATGATGCCGTGATGCCACAGACCATCGAGGCCATCAACCATGCGCAGGCAGCTGGTGTGCCAATGGTATTTGCTATTAACAAAATCGATAAGCCGGGTGCATTCCCTGACACTATCCGTCGTCAGCTCTCCGAGATGAACATCCTCGTGGAGGACTGGGGCGGTAAGTATCAGTGCCAGGAAATCTCGGCAAAGAAGGGACTCAATGTAGATCTTCTCCTTGAGAAGGTGCTCCTTGAGACCGACCTTCTTGAGCTCAAGGCAAATCCGAACCGTCTTGCACAGGGAGCTGTCATCGAGTCATCGCTCGACAAGGGTCGTGGATATCTCGCTACCATCCTCGTCCAGAACGGTACTCTCCATGTCGGTGATTGTATCCTTTCAGGATCATACTATGGCCGCGTGAAGTCTATGTTCAATGAGCGTGGACAGAGAGTCAAGGAGGCAGGCCCTTCTACTCCAGTATCAGTGCTCGGCCTTAACGGAGCACCTGCTGCAGGTGAGAAGTTTGTGGTTATGGCTGATGAGAAGGAGGCGAAGAGCATTGCGAACAAGCGTGAGCAGCTCATCCGTATCCAGGGCATCAAGACCCAGAAGCACATGACTCTCGAGGAGATAGGACGTCGTATCGCTATCGGAAACTTCAAGGAGCTCAATATCATTGTCAAGGGAGATGTGGATGGATCAGTGGAGGCACTTTCTGACTCACTCATCAAGCTCTCTACTGAGGAGGTAAGAGTTAACGTTATCCACAAGGCAGTCGGTGCCATCTCAGAGTCTGATATCCTCCTTGCAGAGGCATCTGATGCTGTGATCGTCGGCTTCCAGGTACGTCCTTCAGTCGAGGCCCGCAAGGCTGCAGAGAAGGAGGGCATCGAAATCCGTCTCTACTCAGTCATCTACGACTGTATCAATGAGGTCAAGGATGGTATCGAGGGTATGCTCGAGCCTGAGAAGAAGGAGGAAGTTACTGCTACGGCAGAGGTTCGCCAGACCTTCAAGATCAGCAAGGTCGGCACCATCGCAGGATGTCTCGTTCGCGATGGTAAGCTCACAGCCAAGGCTCAGGTACGTCTCATCCGTGATGGTATCGTAGTGTTCACGGGCGAGCTCGCTTCTCTCCAGAGAGGAAAGGATGCTGCCAAGGAAGTACCTTCTGGAATGGAGTGTGGACTTTCTATTGAGCGCTTCAATGACATCAAGGAAGGCGATATCGTCGAGGCATTCCACATCGTGGAGATCAAGAGAACCCTCTAAGAGAGTTCTTGAATAGATTAACGAAGAATAGGATGGCCAAACGGCCATCCTATTTTGCGGTTGGGATATCAAGATTCGAACTTGAACTGCAAGTGCCAAAAACTTGAGTGCTGCCATTACACCATACCCCAGTTCCAGACCACAAAGTTACCACGATTTTTAGATTTATCCAAAAATCTGTAACTTGCGTCATTATGGGAAATGGTATTCTTTTCATGCTGGTTCTTCAGCTTCTGACGCTTTCTCCTGGGGCGAATTCAAACCTCACGAGAAAAAAGGTGGAGTATGGACAGTATTCTGGCATCACGAGGGTGTCTTATGGGAGGTATGCTATCGTACATGACAAGAAAAATGGTGGTGGCCTTCTGTATATGGATTTTCAAGTGTCTCTGGACAATGGTAAAGTGACGGAAGTATCAGTGACAGAGCTTGATGGCACCTCGGAGATTCCTGTCTGCAGGGACCCTGAGGATGTGGTCTATGTGCCATCCTCAAACACGTTCTTCGTCTGTGCTGAAGGCGATCAGAAGATACTTGAGTATGATGTGAGTGGCTGGCCGACGGGACGTGAACTTCTCATTCCAGGCGACATGGGGCTAGATCGCATCGCACCGAACCAAGGCTTCGAGGCTCTGGCCTATGACGAGAAGAATGGTCTTTTCTGGACCACCACAGAGTATTCGCTACTCTCAGACAGGGACGCCTGTCGTGATGGGCGTAACCTACTGATACTTCAGAGTTTCTCTGCGAAATCATTGGTTCCGGCCGGGAGAATCACATACTTTATGGACGCTCCGGAGGCTGATGCTGCCAAGGCCATCTCGTACGTGCATGGCGTACCGGCGATGGTGGCGCTGCCTGACGGCAGGCTGGTGGTGATGGAGAGGGAACTGTATGTGCCGAAGACCTATCTGGGTGGCTGGTGCAGAGTAAAACTCTATCTGGTCGATACCATTGCTCTGGATGGCGAAAAGAAACTGCTCACTTCTTTCAGGACCAAGCTTTCTATAGGCTTGCGCCTCGCAAACTATGAGGGCATGTGCCTTGGACCAGTCCTGAAAGATGGTTCGCGCACCATCCTTCTCATCAGTGACTCGCAAGAGGGTGCGGGAAAGGGGCGATTGCACCTCTCCGACTGGCTTAAGGTCATAAAGATAGATTAGCGTCTCTTCGATTTGAAGAAGGAGGTTACGAGTTCGCTGCACTCGTCTTCACATACGCCGGAACTGACTTCCGTCTTTGGATGGAGGAGGGAAGGGGAGAAGAGCGAGTAACCACGCTTCGGGTCCGATGCTCCATAGACAATGCGTCCGACCTGTGCCCAGCAAAGGGCAGCGGCGCACATCGGGCAAGGTTCTACCGTGACGTAGAGGGTGCAGTCGGAAAGATACTTTCCTCCCATGGCCTCCGATGCTGCTGTGATGGCAATCATCTCCGCATGAGCTGTCGGGTCGTGCAGACCTTCTGTCATATTATGCCCCTTCGCGATGACGCGCCCGCGGCAGACTATGACCGCCCCGATGGGCACTTCGTCATCTGCTCCAGCCATTCTCGCTTCCTGAAGCGCTTCGCGCATGTATTTTTCATCCAGTTCCATGTGACAAATATATCCAATTATTCGCTATATTTGTGAAAATCAACATTTGAAATATGAAAAAACTAAATCTCCTGACTTTTATGGCACTATGTGCCTCGATGGTCATGTCTTGCAAGAGCGAGACTCCATCAGTTCCAAATCCGATCAAGGATGCTCTTGCGGCAGCAGTGGCTAATGGAAAGTACATGTATGCCATGCAGGATGCTACTCCTTATGGACACTCTTGGCAGGCTGCTCCAGAAGATGAGGCTACCCGCTGTGATGTGAAGGATGTCTGTGGCGATATGCCGGCGATTCTCGGCTTTGATCTCGGAGGAATCGAGCTTGGAGATGCACAGAACCTTGATGGCGTGTCATTTGACATGATGAGAAAGTGGATCATTGAGCACGATGCAAACGGTGGTATCATCACTCTTTCATGGCATCTTCGTAACCCTCTCACTGGTGGCGACACATGGGATGTGTCTACAGAGGGCGTAGTCGCATCTATCCTCGAAGGCGGTGAGAATCACGAGAAGTTCATGGGCTGGCTCGGAAAGGTGGATGCTTTCATCAGCAGCCTGAAGGACGCTGAGGGGAATCAGATTCCTCTCATTTTCCGTCCTTGGCATGAGAATACAGGAGGCTGGTTCTGGTGGGCTCCACAGCTCTGCTCGCAGGAAGACTACAAGGCTCTTTGGAAGCTTACCTACGACACCCTCCATCGTGACGGCATGCTCTGGGCGTACTCACCTAGCACTACGCTCCTCAAGGAGGAGGCATTTGCAAGATACCCTGGAGACGAGATCATCGATATCATTGGTGTAGACCATTACGATTCATATGTAGACGACCCTAAGTCAAGCGCAGAGCCACATGCATTCTTCACTGAGGCGCTTCGCGCGAGTCTTGAGTATATCAACGCTTTCGCTCAGGAGCATGGCCTTCTTCTCGCGGTTACCGAGACCGGCATGGAGTCCATTCCTTGCCCTACATGGTGGACTGAGGCGCTTCAGCCCGCACTTGAGGGACTTCCAGTATGTTACCTTCTTACCTGGCGTAATGCTTGGGACCGTCCTACGCACTTCTTCAGCCCATTCCCAGGTGCTGTCTGCGAGAAGGACTTTGTGGACTTCTATAACTCAGAAAAGACATTGTTCCTTAAGGATCTGAAGTAGTTGTTTAAAAGTAAAAAGATAAGAGGACCAAAACAGTCAAGTTTTGGTCCTCTTATCTTTTTGATGTGCTCACGATGCTAGGAGTGGGAGTTAAAGAAGCCTGTAGTTGCCTACGATCAGCAATGCCTCTGTTATCGACTCAACGTTCAGTTTCTTGAAAATATGCATTTTGTGGCTCTTCACCGTATTCACTGACAAGAACAGGTCGTCCGCGATCTCCTCATTGGTCATTCCCTTTTTCGCCCTCTGGAGTACAGCGCGCTCTGCCAGTGACAGCTTGATTCCCAGCTCGTAAGACCTAAACTCATCATGCTCAAAATCGTACGTCCAACGCCTGCCAGAATCACTTATAACAATAGATGTCAATGATCGGCGGCATGAGGGGGCGACTGAGAACAGACCCAAATGAGAATGGCCATCGGAACGCAGCAGGGCGGGTGTGTATCTGGAGTTGATGTAGAAGTCCCTGCCTTTAATGGATATTGGATAGTCAACCACGCACAAGTGGCTGCGATACTCCTCCTCTTTCATCATGCTCCTGAGTTTAATATAGTTATCCTTCATCCTTATCAGAGGCTCAAGCACATCTTCATTGATCAAAGCCCAATAAGGGTTTGGGCTATATCTCTTCCTGTCGGCGGGGGTGGCTTCGTCGAGATAAATAAGATTATCTGTCATAAAGACAGGCTTATGCTTGTCGAAATCAATGACTAGATATGTCTGGTTGTTTATTCTTGCACAGGAGCCGATGGCTTCAAATATAGAGCTGTCGACTATCTCTGATGACTCCTCTATAGTCTGTGCGTTGTTGAAGAAAAATGTGTTTACGTCAAGCATGTTAGAGTTATTTCTGTGGCAAATGTAAGCAAAAAGGCAACACAAAACATCACACTAAAGTAGGATTTTGATGTCCGAGGCTATAAATACCTACTTTAGTGTGATATCCGTATGTGGTCACATACTTGGTTGAGAATAGATTTTTACTTACCTTTGACCATATCCCAG
>JAKSJM010000003.1 GCA_024398075.1 Bacteroidales bacterium
ATCACTCCGCCAGACGGCCATGATTTCCCTGGATTTCTGGCAGAAACACTCCATTTCCCTCATATGGCCATCGAAACGCCAGCAAACACGAGAGCAGCATCCCACCACGGGCGTGGTGAAATGCTGCTCTCTGTATTTGGCCTGAGCTATTTCTGCTCGAGGACTTCGTTCTGAGCGCGAACTGACTCCTCGTGGATAGCGTTGAATACGCCCTCGATGAATTTCTCTGAGAGACCGAGCTCAGCTCCCTTGTTCACCATCTCCTGGAGGACCTGATCCCAACGGGAGGCCTGGAGGATGGCCACATTGTGGTCTTTCTTGTACTGACCCATCTTGCGGCTGACGTTCATACGGGACTTGAGCATGCCGAGGATGTTCTCATCGAGGATATCGATCTGTGCACGGAGCTGATCCATTCCCTCCTTGTACTCAAGGCTGTCTGAATAGTTGTCACGGACAACGATCTTACTGAGGAGCTCCTTCAGACCGTCTGGGGTAAGCTGCTGCTTGGCATCGCTAAGAGCCACATCAGGGTTACAATGAGACTCGATCATGAGACCATCGAGACCGAGGTCGAGAGATCTCTGGGACAGTTCGAGCAGATACTCTCTCTTTCCACCCATATGGCTTGGGTCTGCGAAGAACGGAAGCTCAGGGAAGCGAGTACGCATCTCGATGACGCTCTTCCAACCTGGATCATTGCGATAGCCCATCTTATCAGAGGTAGAGAAACCACGATGGATGACACCCAGCTTCTTCACGCCTGCAAGGTTCAGTCTCTCGAGCGCTCCCACCCAAAGGTCAATGTCTGGGTTCACAGGATTCTTTACAAGCACAGGGATATCGGAACCGCGAAGAGCGTCTGCGATTTCCTGCATGAGGAATGGGTTTGCAGATGTTCTAGCACCGATCCAGAGCATATCCACGCCTGCAGCGAGGCACATCATCACATGCTTCTCGGTAGCGACCTCTGTACAAACCTTCATACCAGTCTCCTCCTTGACTCTCTGGAGCCACTTGAGACCTGGCATACCGATGCCCTCGAAGCATCCTGGATGTGTACGAGGCTTCCAAATACCTGCTCTGAACATGTGGATACCAAGTTCACTAAGTCCCTTGGCTGTCTCAAGCACCTGACCTTCGCTCTCTGCGCTACAAGGTCCTGCGATTACCATCGGACGAGGAAGAGTGAAGATTCCCCACTCCGATACTGGAATAAGATCTAGTTTCATATCAGTTCGTTATCTTATGATTTTCTTAATTCTGTTTGCATCCGCGATAAGGTCGTGAACCTTCTCCGAATCGTAATCTGCGATGGCATCACGGAACTGCTGCATCTTGCCAATATAGGTATCAATGACCTGAAGGAGATTTTCCCTGTTCTGCATGAAAATAGGCACCCACATCTCTGGATTACTCTTTGCGAGTCGCGCAGTGGAAGAGAAGCCTCCTGACGCGAGGTCAAAGATATGCTTCTCGTCCTTCTCCTTGTCCAGCACGGTAAGCGCGAGAGCAAAGGAAGTGACATGTGAAAGATGTGAGATGTACGCTGTGTGCACATCGTGGTTATCTGCATTCATGTACGCAGGCCTCATGTTAAGGCAAGCGTAAAGGCTCTCGATGGTAGCCACAGCCTTAGGATCCGACTCCTCAGTGTTCGCGAAGATGCATGCGCGACCATCGAAGAGATTTGGCATCGCAGCCCAAGGGCCACAATACTCGGTACCTGACATAGGATGGGTAGCGACATAGCGCTTGCGCATAGGGTGATAGTGCACACCACGGACGATCTGCGCCTTGGTCGAGCAGACGTCGATGACTGTCTTGTCATTATATCCCTTCTGCTGGAACACATCCAGAATCTGTGGAAGCAGCTTCACTGCAGCGCCCACTGGCACAGAAATCACTATGATGTCTGAACGGTCAATGAGCTCGTCCAGCTCCACTGTCTCATCCACGAGGCCAATCTTTACCGCTGCCGCCGCGTTGACTGGATCCTTCTCGACTCCGAGGAAAGAGTCTGCAAAACCTCTTCTTCTAAGGTCGATAGCCATCGATCCTCCGATGAGTCCAAGTCCTATGAAACCTATAGTCATAATACTTAATTAATCAAAAAAAAGCCGTCCAGAATGTCCGGACAGCTTAAAAACTCACTCAAAAACAGAGCACGACATCCGGACCATTATCTGCACTGATAATAGTAATAATAGCCGAATGAAAAATAACGTGTCTCTGACATATCTTCTGCAAATATAAAAGATTTAGTTGTGAAATTCAAATGCTTTTTGGAACAAATAACCCATTATTTGTGACCACAGGCACACATTTGCGTCAGTTGTGAAAAGTTTACTATCTTTGTAGCAGTACAAACATTAAAACCAAACCGGATGAAAAGAGTTGTTGTGACTGGATTGGGAGTAATCTCATCAGTCGGAAATGATATTCAAACATATTGGAATAACATCAAGGAGGGAGTTTGCGGTATCGGAATCGTGGACGAACTCGAGCAGGCAGGCGTCCCAGTCAAGATAGGAGCCCAAGTAAAGGACTTTGACCCACTCCAGTACGGAATGGACAAGGCATTCGCCAGAAAGCAGGATCCTTTCACCATGTATGGTGTGGCAGCAGCCTTCCAGGCCATGAACGATTCAGGACTACAGGCAGATGGAGATGCCAAGAACATTGACGCAGACCGTCTAGGAGTATATGTAGGTTCAGGTATCGGCGGTTTCAGGACCTTCGTCCGCGAGACCGAGAAGATCATCGAGGACCCTACAGGACAGTGGGTTTCGCCACAGTTCATCCCATCCATGATCTCAAACATTGCCGCAGGCCAGATCGCCATCAAGCATCACGCTGAAGGTCCTTGCCTCGACATCGTGACAGCATGCGCCACCTCATCGCACTGCATCGGCGAGGCTTACAGAGCCATCGCACATGGATATGCAGATGCCATGATCACCGGAGGCACAGAATGCGCCACCATTCCACTCGGCATAGCTGGATTTGCAAACATGAAGGCGCTCAGCCGTGCGGAAGATCCTATGTATGCGTCACTTCCATTCAACGCGAACCGCCAGGGCTTCGTGATGGGAGATGGAGCAGCCATCATCATCCTCGAGGAGTATGAGCACGCAAAGGCTCGCGGCGCGAAGATCTATGCGGAAATGGTAGGATACGGAAATACCTGCGACGCATACCACGTAACAGCCCCTAGGCCAGACGGCAGCACACAGGCAAGAGCCATAAAGATGGCGCTTGACCAGGCAGGCTTCGATGCGGACAAGGATACACTTTATATCAATGCTCACGGCACAGGCACCCACCTCAACGATGCAGCCGAGACCGTGGCATACAAGCTCGCCATCGGCGAGGCTGCCTACAAGGCCCACATCAGCTCCACCAAGTCCATGACAGGACACATGCTCGGAGCTGCAGGAGCCATCGAGGCTGTAGCCACTGTGCTTGCAGTGAACGAAGGCATTGCGCCTCCTACCATCCACCTCGATGAAATCGACCCTGAGTGTGACCTTGACTACACGCCAAATGTGGCTGTGAAGGCAGACTTCACCATCGGTATTTCGGATTCATTGGGCTTCGGAGGTCACAATGCCTGCGTAGCGTTCAGAAAATACGAGGACTAGCAGCAGGATTCACCTGTGCAGCCAGAACCCTCGGTCTCGACTTCTATAGTGCTGTGTGCGATACCCTTCGCACGCAGCATTTCTTTCATGGTATGGACAATCTCCTCGTAGCTGTTGATGTCCTCGACCACGACATGCGCCGTAAGGGCAGTCTCAGTGGTGCTGATGGCCCAAATGTGCACGTGGTGCACTCCCAGGACGCCTTCAGCTTCAGCCATCTCCTTCTCGATGCCCTCGGCGTCGATGCCTTCTGGAACGGCGTCGATGCTAAGTCTGACGCTCTCCTTGAGCAGATCCCAGGTGCTCACAAGTATAATGGCTGCGATGACGAGACTGATGATAGGGTCAATGATGTACCATCCTGTGAATGAGATGACTATACCGGAGATAACGACGCCTACAGATACCAGTGTATCAGCGAGCATGTGAAGGTATGCTCCCTTGGTGTTTATGTCGTGTCCCTGCTTGCGCATCAGAAGATAGGCAGTGAAACCATTGACCAAGATGCCTATACCGGCAGTCCATGAGATAGCCTCTCCATCTATAGGAGCAGTGGACGTGAACTTGTGGATGCTCTCTACGACAATGATTCCGACCGCGACAAGAAGCAGTACAGCATTTGTGAGGGAGATGAGTACAGAACTCTTCCTGAATCCATAAGTGAAGCCCTTGCGAGAGTGGCTCGTCATGAGTCCGAAAGCGACAAGCGCGAGGACGAGAGAGACCACGTCGCTGAGGTTATGTCCAGCGTCGGACACAAGTCCAAGGGAATTATATATTATGCCTACGACAGTCTCGATGACTACGAAACCCACATTCAGGGCAATGGCCAAGATATAGGTATTCTTCAATGACTTATCCATCGTGCCCTCTGCGTGATGATGGTGATGATGATGATGATGTTCGTGTGCCATATTATTGTAGTTTTTGATTTCGATGGTGCAAAGGTAGGGATGGGGTTACGCAACCTGGTTGCAAACATGCCCGCGAGGAAATTCTGATATTTCCACATTACATTAAAGAATAACTACAAATAAACTCAATTAATATTCTGTATAACAATAGTTTGAACTAATGTTACCTTATCTTTTATATTGTTCTATTCCCAAATATCAAGTTTACCATATATTTCATTAAATATTAATTAGTTAAATATATTTACTTAAAGAAAATATTTAAGAAATGAAAAAGTGACATTAATTTGTGATAAGTGACGAAAAATAATTAAATTTGAGCCAAACAAAAACATTGGTCATGAAAGCAATCAAGATAACATTGGCCTCGCTAGCAGGCATCATCATCGCAACCGTTGTCGCTGTCGCCATCATTTGGGGCGGCGAGATCCGCACAATCGGCACCGTCAAGCAAGTTGGTGACAACAAATACCTGTACCAGATGGAGTATCTGGCATCGTACGACCTGGACGAGCTCGTCGAGAGCGATATAGACTCAAACGCGAAGCTACTTGGATACGTGGTGAAGAAAGTCGGCAAGGGAATTCCTATCAAGATGAAGAGTTCACAGGTTGCTGACGAGGACGGAGAGGTGCAGGGATTCAATTGCACCAGCTTCCAGGCCAAGCAGGCCGACGCTGAAGGATATTTCTTCGGCAGAAACTACGACTTTTTCAAGAACCCGACGATGGTGACCATCTCACGCCCCAAAAAGGGCTATGCTTCGATAGCCGTAAGTGACATGTCACATTTCGGATACAGCCTCGAGAAGCTCCCTACATCGCTTGGAGCCAAGGTTCTCTGCCTTGCATCCGTTTACGCGCCAGTAGACGGCATGAATGAGAAGGGCGTATGCACCTCCATCATGGCACTCCCTAAACAGGCGTCCCAGCAGAGCAGCGGCAAGCACGCCGTAGGCACCACGGTGATCATGCGTCTTATCCTGGACAAATGCGCCACGGTCGAGGAGGCACTGGAGCTGGTCAATTCAGTGGATATCAGGCATGACGCCACCGTAGGCTCAGGCTATCACTACATGGTGGCCGACGCAAAAGGCGACTGCGCCGTGTTCGAGTTTGACAAGAACGATGGATGGAAGACCATGATTGTGCGCAAGGATGAGAGCAAGAACAGCATGCTTGTGACAAATCACCTCCTCAGTCCGAAGTACTTCACCACAGAACCAGACCCTGAGGTAGGAAACCCTCACAGCCGCAGCTGGTGGAGATACGAGACAGCAGGAGCATACCTGGAAGAGCGTGGCGGCGTCCTTAGCTTCGATGAGGCACAGGAGTGCCTGTCAAAGGTGCACTGGAAGGACCTTGTATGGGAAAACGGCACCGTGGAGGACACCCAGTTCTCAAATGTCTACAACCAGAGCGAGATGACACTCGCACTTAGAAACTGGAACGAATACGAGAAGACATACCATTTCTCACTCAAGTAAATCCGTGAAAATCGTAGTGGCATCGGACTCCTACAAGGGGTCGCTATCGTCCCTTGCCGTCGCCGAGGCGGTGAGCGAGGGCGTGCTGAGTGCCTGCCCGTCTGCCGACGTCACGAAAGTGGAAGTCGCAGACGGCGGAGAAGGCACCCTAGGAGCCATCGTTAACGCCACGGGCGGGGACTTTATCACCACAAGGGTCTCAGACCCGCTAAACAGGCCTATTTTGGCCAAATACGGCATAATCCACGGAGGGTCGGAGACTGACACAGCCGTCATAGAGGTAGCACAGGCTATAGGACTCACACTCATGACGCCTGATGAGCGCAATCCCCTGCTCGCATCGAGCAAGGGGGTGGGCGAGCTGATCAAGGCGGCATGGGAGCGGGGATGCCGAGACTTCATCATCTGCCTGGGAGGTTCGGGAACGAACGACGGGGGCAGAGGGATGATGGAAGTCCCAGGCATCCGCGACATCGCCAGGGAGGGTCGCTTCACCGTCATGTGCGACGTGAAGAACACCTTCATAGGCCCGAACGGGGCGACGATGGTGTTCGGCCCACAGAAAGGCGCGACGCCTCAGATGCTGGGCATCCTGGAGGAGCGCATGACCGCGCTAGCTGCAGAGATAGAAGACGAGACAGGGATGGACGTTCGCGAGCTTCCGGGAGCCGGCGCAGCCGGCGGACTCGGCGGCGCCTTCGCAGCTTGGTTCTCGGCTGAACTCAAGTCTGGTATCGACGTCCTTCTCGATACCATCGGATTTGACTCGCTCATCTCCGGATCCGACCTCGTGATCACTGGCGAAGGCTGCGCTGACTCGCAGACCGCCTCGGGCAAGGCCGCCCTCGGCGTACTGCGCCGCGCGCAGAGTCAAGGTATCCCTACCGCCCTCCTCGCAGGCAAGGTAATAGACGCTCCAAAACTCGAATCATTGGGCTTTCAGCACGTAATTGCAGTCTCTGATCCAGCCGCTCCCCTCTCCATACAGATGAATCCTCAAATCACATCATCTAGGCTTAGAGATAAATCTTACGGTTTGATAACCAATTTATTTAACAAAGATGTATATTAATGTAACATTTTTGTTAACATAGTTTTAAGTCCAAAAATAAACAAGAAAGGAGACGACCGAGGTCATCTCCTTTCTGTGTTTTGTGAGCGCGTCAGACTACTTCTGCAGGAGCTTGGCGCTACGAGCGATGAAGTCTGCAAGAGCCTTGCCCTTGAGCATTCCATTCGAGAGAAGCGCGAGGTCAGTCACCTGACGAAGCACGTCGCTCTCAGGATTCTTCTCCTCCCAGATGCCCTTGATCACTGGGTTCTCCATGTTCACGATGATATTGTATGCCTCTGGCATTTCACCGTAGAAATTCATGCCTCCACCCATTGCACTCATCTCTCTCCAGCGACGCATGAACTCGCTCTGTGTGATGAGCACTGGAGCAGCCTCCTCACCAAGATTGTCCGCCTCAACATTGTACTCATACCCTTCTGGAAGCACTGCCTTGAAAAGATCAGACAGTGACTTCTTGTCGTCATCTGACATCTCTGGCTTCACCTTGTCGGCCTTAGGGATGAGATTGTCGACGCTGTCAGAATCCACTCTAGCGAAGCGCACATTCTCCATCTTCTGCTCAAGGAGGTTCACGAAGTGCGAATCAAGCTCGCAGTCCATAAGGAGCACATCGTACCCCTTGTTCTTGGCGGCCTCGATGAACTGGTACTGCTTCTCCACATCAGTGGCATAGAGGCAAACGACTTTCTTATCCTTATCTGTCTGCTCACCTTCGATGGCCTTCTTGTAGTCATCGATGCTGAAATACTTGCCATCTGTGTTCTTGAGGAGAGCGAACTTCATTCCCCTATCGCCGAACTTCTCGTCAGAGAGCATACCGTACTCGATGAAGAGCTTGATATTGTCCCACTTGCCATCGTACTGCTCCCTCTGGTTAAGGAAGATATCCTCAAGGCGGTCTGCTACCTTCTTCGTGATGTATGAAGAGATCTTCTTCACATTTGAGTCGCTCTGAAGGTAACTTCTGCTGACGTTAAGAGGGATATCTGGTGAGTCGATCACACCATGCAGCAGAGTGAGGAAGTCTGGGACAATGTTATCCACATGGTCAGTTACAAACATCTGGTTACAGTAGAGCTGGATCTTTCTCTTGTCGATGGCCATTCTCTCCTTGATCTTAGGGAAATAGAGGATACCTGTGAGATTGAATGGGTAATCAACGTTCAGGTGGATGTAGAACATAGGATCGTCCTCCATAGGATAGAGATCCTTGTAGAACTTCATGTAGTCCTCTTCCTTGAGGCTTGAAGGAGTCTTGGTCCAGATAGGTTCAATGTTGTTGATGACATTGTCCTTTTCTGTCTCTACCTGCTTGCCATCCTTCCACTCAGTCTGCTTGCCAAACACCACTGGAACTGGCATGAACTTGCAGTACTTGGTGAGAAGCTCCTGAATGCGTGACTTCACAGCATACTCTTCAGAGTCCTTTTCTATATAAAGTGTGATGCATGTACCGCGTTCGGCCTTGTCACAATCCTCCATGGCATACTCTGGAGAGCCATCGCAGCTCCACTTCACTGCCTTGGCGCCATCCTTCCAGCTGAGGGTCTCGATAGTAACCTTCTCTGCGACCATAAAGGCTGAATAAAAACCAAGTCCGAAATGGCCAATGATGCTGCCTATCTGGTCTTTGTACTTCTCAAGGAACTCGCCGGCTGATGAGAATGCGATCTGGTTAATGTACTTATCGACCTCATCGGCAGTCATACCGATACCATTGTCTATGATCTTGAGAGTCTTCGCCGTCTCGTCGAGTTCGATATGAACCTTGAGTTCGCCGACTTCGCCAGTGAAGTCACCGCTCTGCGCGAGCGCCTTCATCTTCTGTGTAGCGTCCACTGCGTTTGCCACGAGCTCACGAAGGAAAATCTCATGATCTGAATAAAGGAACTGTTTGATGACCGGGAAAATGTTCTCGGTGGTTACACCAATTTTACCGTTTGCCATATCTTTATCTTATTTAGAATTTCATATAATAAATACGGCTGAAACAGAGTCAAATTCTGTTCCAGCCGTTATTCTGTGACAATTTGTCAGCGACTACTCGTATTTCGTAAAGCCCTGAAGCTCATAATCCGCCTTAATCTTGTCGATGATGGCACAAACCACTCGATATGTGCGGCTTTCCTTCGTGTAGTTCGCCGGTGTGATGAAGCGCACGCGCCCCTGCCTGAGGAGTTTTCGGGCCTTCGCCCTCTTCACCTCATTTGACGGATCAAAAACCGCTATGGAGTTTCCTCCAAACATGTTCACGATCTTCATACATGGCACGTCGGTCTCGCCATCTCCAAAGTAAATCATGTTCGAGAATGGAATACGCTTCTGATCCTCAGCCATACTGTCGTTTACCATGACAGTGTCGCGAGAACTAAGGATGCCCTTCGAGATCTTGAAGATGAACTGGGTCTTAGCAGTGTAATCCACAGCGAAACCTGGCCATTCTGCCACTCCCTTCTCGTCATAGATGAATGAGCCGGCAAAAACATGCTTGAATTCCTTCGCCACTGGGCTTCCTTCTATAATCTCCTTCAAGCCTGATGAGTTTATATAATGCTCGATACGCACTCCTTTAGACTCGCCGTACTCATTGATCAGACGGAACCATCCCTTCACGCCTTCGAAGAGTTCGATGTGCTTACCGAAAGAGCGTAAATCCTCGCGGCGCAGAGAAATGCCATTCTTCTTTGCTTCATCAAACATCAGCTTCATGTATGCAAGCACATTTGACGCATCATGCTTGATGGCGATCTCATCACTCTGGGTCCAGAACTCGCGTGGGGTCTTCCCGACAGCCTCAATGAATCCGAACTCCTGCATATTTCCAGGCGACAGCGTGCCGTCAAAATCATAAATTAGGGCAATGATAGGTTTTTTTCTCATTTTCAGGGCCAATATTTCGCCACAAATATGGGTGTTTTACCACAAAATGCAGCAGTTTACCAAGCATTTAGACTTTCCACAAATATAGCACAAAAAACTATTTTCCATTCCGTTGATGATGATTAAATTTGATTTAGGAAAACAACTAAAAACACATATTTATGATACCTCATTATTTAGCAAGATTCCAGGATACCACCAAGAAATACTGGGACTCAAAGGCTGTCTGCGACTTCATGGGTGAAGAGTTCACCTTTGGACAGATGGCTACATGCATCGAGAAGAATCACATCATTCTCGAGAAGGCAGGTGTAAAGAAAGGAGACAAGGTTTCACTCTGTGCAAAGAACTGTGCACGCTGGGCCGTCTCATACCTTGCGATGAACACTTACGAGGCTGTATCAGTTCCTATCCTCGCCGACTTC
Source organism: Bacteroidales bacterium (assembly GCA_024398075.1). GTDB lineage: Bacteria > Bacteroidota > Bacteroidia > Bacteroidales > UBA932 > Cryptobacteroides. Next base: position 10,425 of record JAKSJM010000003.1, read on the forward strand.
CATCCAGACAGCATCTGTCATCTCGTAGAGCACTCTGGCAGCGCCATCCTCTACACCGACACAGATCACTTCAAGTCACTTGACCTTAGCAAGATGCCTAATGTAAAGGGTATCATTGACATTGCAGACTTCTCACTCCTCTTCTGTAATGACGAGGCACTCAAGGATGCAGTGGAGAACATTGACAAGTACTTCGCAGAGAAGTGGCCAAACGGCTACACTGCTGCAGATGTAGTGTTCCCTGTCGACAACATGTCTGACATAGCAGTCATCAACTACACATCAGGTACCACAAGCGCTCCTAAGGGTGTAATGCTCACATACGAGGCTATCTCGGCGACCACAGACTTCGGTACAAGATACATTCCTTGTACGCCAGACGACAACATTGTCTCAATGCTCCCTATGGCACACATCTATGGCTTTGCGTACGAGTTCCTCTACCCTCTCTCAAACGGTGTGACTGTATATTACCTCGGCAAGACCCCTTCTCCATCCATCCTCATCAAGGCTATGCAGGAAGTCAAGCCATACATCCTCATCACAGTGCCACTCGTCATGGAGAAGATTTACAAGTCTTCGCTCAAGCCAGTGCTTGACAAGCCTGCGATGAAGATCCTCACAAAGATCCCAGGAGTCAACAAGATCATCTTCAAGAAGATCAGCGGCAAGCTCATCGACACCTTCGGTGGAAAGGTAAGCCAGATCATCATGGGTGGTGCAGCCCTCAACCCTGAGGTCGAGGAGCTTTTCAGAAAGATTGGCCTCCCTTACACTGTAGGTTACGGAATGACAGAGGCTGCGCCTCTTCTCGCATACCAGAGACCTGCCCAGTTCGCACAGGGCTCATGTGGTGTAGCCATTGACTGCACCCAGGTGCGCATCGACTCTGAGGACCCTCAGCACATCGCTGGAGAAATCCAGGCTAAGGGACCAAACATCACACTTGGATACTACAATGCTCCTGAGGCTACAGCAAACGCATTTACAGAGGACGGCTGGCTCAAGACTGGCGACCTCGGCGTCATGGATGCACAGGGCAACATCTTCATCCGTGGACGTAGCAAGAACATGATCCTCTCTGCAAATGGACAGAACATCTATCCAGAGGAGGTTGAGGCTGTAATCAACAGCAAGGATTACGTGGCTGAGTCAGTGGTAGTGGACCGTGCTTCCAAGCTCGTGGCGCTCGTTTACCTCGATGACGCTGCCATCAAGAAGGCAGGTCTCGACAACGAAACTATCGCGGGCATTCCTGAGAACATCCGCATCAGCTCAAACAAGATGCTTCCAAACTACAGCCAGATCACCAAGGTGGAGATCATGACTGAGCCGTTTGTGAAGACTCCTAAGATGAGTATCAAGCGCTTCATGTATAAGTAGAAGCGCTTATACTCTCCTTACCTTATCAACGTATTTCAATACGGAAATCTGTGAAACTATCTTGTCCACCTCCATATTGGAGGGGACAAGAATTTTCATATTAATGAGGTAGTGCTCATTTTTCTGGTCCTGTCCCACGTTGAAAGCACGTATGGACGCCCTGAAATTGTTCACCACTTCCATCACCTGAGAGATGACAGAATGATCCATGGCCGCAGTGATGCGCAGCTCGCAGAGGAAGTCAGAAGACGATGAGCTGGATGCCCACTTCACCTTCTGAATGCGATATGGATATCTCTCGATGAGTCTTGCCGCATTCGGACAAGACATTCTATGTATCTTGATGCCGTCGTCGCGTGTGACGAATCCGAATACGTCGTCGCCGAAGACTGGGTTACAGCACCTCGCCATCTTATAGTCAATGCCCTTGACATCCTTGGCATTGAGCACAAGAATATCGTCACTTGAGGCATTGCCATCCCATTTCTTTGTCTCCTGCACCTCTTCCACAGCCTCTCGCTGCTGCTGAGTCGTGCATGCGATGATATACGCCTTGATGTCATTTACATCAATGCTCCCCTGCCCCAGAGCCGCGAAGAAGCCATTTGTCGAGGTGATTTTGTGCTTCTTCATGAACTCCGCCAGCATATCATCCGGGAACTCCATCTTCCAGTTCTTAAGGCGTCTCTCAAGAATCTCGCGGCCATCGGCTGCGAGCTTGTTCTCCACCTCGCTGAGCTCGTGCTTGATGCGAGCCTTGGCCTTGGAAGTGACTACCCAGTTAAGCCAGTCCTGTGCCGGCTTCTGGTTCTTGGAGCTCATGATTTCGATGACATCACCAGTCGAAAGCTTCTCCCTGATAGAAACAGCCTTGCCATTTATGCGGCCTCCGGTGCACTTTGCGCCAAGGCCTGAGTGGATATTGAATGCGAAGTCGAGTACTGTCGCCCCCTCTGGGAGCTTTCTCAGATCACCTGACGGCGTGAACACAAAAATCTCTCCTGATGGCGGCTTAGGGAGGTCTTCATCCGATGAGGACATACCATGCTCAAGCGTAGAGCGAACAGAGTTAAGCCAATTATCAAGCGTAGCCTCCCTCTTGATGCCCTTATATGACCAGTGCGACGCAAGGCCGCTCTCTGCCATAACATCCATTCTCTTCGTACGGATCTGAACCTCAAGGTAGCTTCCCTCATCATTCTTTACTGTGATATGGAGACTCTCATAGCCATTTGGCTTAGGGTTCGAGAGCCAGTCGCGAAGGCGATTCGTGTCAGACTCGTACTTCTCGGTCACGAATGAGAACACTTTCCAGCACAATGCATGCTCCTGCTCCCTATCGCCATCACAATCAATGATGAAGCGGATGGCAAACACATCATATACGCCATCGAAGCCGACTTTCTGCTTCTGCATCTTCTTCCAGATGGAATATGCAGTCTTCGTGCGAACCTTCAGCTTATACTGGATGCCCGCCTCAGAGAGTTTCGTCTTAAGAGGCTCGATGAAGTGCGTGGAAATCTTCTCCCTATCGCGCTCAGTGGCCTTCAAACGGTTCGTGATGGCCCTGTACTGCACCGGTTCAGCGAAACGGAAATAGATATCTTCCAGTTCACTCTTCATATTATACAGTCCCAGCTGATGTGCTATAGGTATGTAAAGCATCAATGTTTCCAGCTGCTTACGCTCCTGGGAGGCCTTAGGGAACATCTCCAGTGAGCGCATTACCTCAAGGCGGTCTGCCAGCTTAAGCACAGCCACCCTAGGGTCCTTGGAATATGATACAATGAGTTTCTTATAGTTATCGGCCTCAAGCTTGGTATCCTTAGGCTTGATGGTAGAAATCTTGTTCAATCCATCCACCATGGTAAGGATATCCTTGCCAAATGACTGGATGTCTATCTCTGGTTTTGTTCTTGTCGCTTCATGAAGAAATACAGCAGCGATGCACTGTGCAGAAAGACCTATCTCGTCGCATGCGATGCGCGCGACGTTCACTGGATGCTCCAGAAATGGATTTCCATTGCCTCGAGTCTCCCCTGCAAGAGCTGTTTCTGCTATAGCATAAGCTTCCGATATGAGGGCTCTTTCCTCATCGGTATATCCCGGAAAAAGTCTATCAATAATCTCCATAATGGCGGAAATATAGGAATTTCTTTTGAATAATCAGCGTCTACGCCTTGTCTTTCCAGACTTTCAGGTACTGCTGAAGCGCCCACATCTCGTCTCGATACTTTGCTGCTTCCGTAAAATCGAGATCTGCGGCGGACTTCTGCATCCTTCTTCTGTCCTCTTCGATGAGCTTCTCTACCATCTCTCGGGTCATGCTTCGGATCACAGGATCCTGGAGCACAGCGGCGAGATCGGCCTTGACATGGCCATCCACATATGCTGAGGACGTATCTCTTCTGGAATCGAGTCCAAGATCCACTGAGACGAGTCCCTTACCCAGATCGCTAGGATCCGGAATGAATGTAGGATCATCGTATGAAGTCGGAGCACTGAGACGATTCACACCGTTTGTGAGTCTGGTCTTTCCTTCCATGCCACCAAACTCGGACATCAGGATGTTATGCTTAACCTCGACCTGCGTAGGTGTAATGCCGTTTTTCTCGTTGTACTCCATCTGCTTGGCACGGCGACGATTCGTCTCACGAATCGTCTCTTCCATTGACTTCGTGATGGTGTCAGCATACATGATCACTAGACCATTGACATTTCTCGCAGCACGTCCCGCTGTCTGGGTCAATGCTTTCGTGGTGCGAAGGAAACCCTCCTTGTCAGCGTCCAGGATGGCAACAAGCGACACCGAAGGGATGTCGAGACCCTCACGGAGGAGGTTGACGCCCACGAGGACGTCGAACAGCCCGTTCTTGAAGTCCTCGATGATCTCCACTCGCTCCTGGGTGTCGACGTCCGAGTGGATATACCTCGCGCGCACGCCGATCTTTGCGAAATACTCGTCAAGTTCTTCCGCCATGCGCTTGGTGAGCGTGGTCACGAGCACGCGCTCATCCCTCTCCGCTCTAAGGCGAATCTCCTCCACAAGGTTATCCACCTGATTCTCCACTGGCCTCACTTCGATAGGTGGATCAAGTAGTCCTGTAGGACGCACGACCTGCTCCACCACGAGTCCCTCCGACTTGCGGAGTTCGTAGTCTGCCGGCGTGGCGCTGACGTATACCTTCTGACCAGTGATCGCTTCGAATTCGTCGAAGGTCAATGGGCGGTTGTCTGAGGCTGCTGGAAGACGGAAACCGTACTGGACCAGCACATCCTTTCTGGAATGGTCACCTCCAAACATTGCCCTCACCTGAGGAAGCGTGACGTGGCTCTCATCAATGAACGTGATGAAATCCTTAGGGAAATAATCTATGAGGCAGAATGGCCTCTGGCCTGGTTTTCTACCATCGAAGTATCTTGAATAGTTCTCGATGCCTGGGCAATAACCCATCTCCTTGATCATCTCCAGATCATACTCCACTCTCTGCTTCAGGCGCTTCGCTTCCAAACCCTTGCCTATCTCCTCAAAGTATTCCATCTGCTTGACCAGATCGTCCTGAATCTGGCTCACTGCCGCAATACTTCTCTCCTTGGTGGTCACGAAATTATTGGCTGGATATATCGATATCTCGTCAATGCTCTCGATGAAAGCACCTGACACAGGGTCGATGACGCTTATGTTGTCGACCTCATCGCCAAAGAACTCGATACGAACGGCGTCGTCCGAGCCCCCTAGGAATACGTCCACAGTATCTCCCCTCACCCTGAAGGTTCCTCGCTTGAAATCAAGTTCGGTACGCGAATACAAGGCATCTACAAGCTGGTACAGAAGCCTTGTGAGGCTGCGGCTCTCTCCCTTCTTCACGTATACGGTCTGCTCGTGAAAGTCATCTGGGTTGCCGATACCGTATAGGCAAGACACGCTTGAGATGACTATGACATCCCTACGGCCACTGAGCAATGCACTAGCAGCACTTAGACGAAGTTTCTCGATCTGATCATTGATACTGAGGTCCTTCTCTATATATGTGTCACTTGAAGGGATATAAGCCTCTGGCTGATAGTAGTCATAGTATGACACGAAATACTCTACAGCATTGTTCGGAAAGAAAGACTTGAACTCACCGTAAAGCTGTGCCGCAAGGGTCTTGTTGTGGCTGAGGATGAGCGCTGGGCGCTGAAGTTTCTCGATTACATTTGCCATCGTGAAGGTCTTTCCAGAGCCAGTCACACCGAGAAGCGTGACATCACCCACTCCGTCCTGTATGGCGGAGCAAAGCTGCTTGATAGCCTCCGGCTGGTCACCTGAAGGCTTGTATGATGATTCTATCTTGAATTTCATCTGACTAGTTTGCTTGCGCGGCTCTCTTCTGAGCCTCCCTCTTATTCAGAGCCGACTGGAACTCCCTGGCATTCTTAAGATGCTCAGAGTAGGTGGCAGCGAACTTGTGTGAGCCGTTGAAGTTTGAGTTCGCACAGAAATACAGGTAACCATGCTTGTCAGGGTTCAGCACTGCGTCAAGGCATGCCTTGGTAGGAACACAGATTGGTCCTGGAGGAAGTCCCGCATACATATAAGTATTATAAGGAGAATCTATCTCTAGGTAAGACTTAAGGATACGATTGACCTTATAGTCCAGGATGTAAGCAATGGTAGGATCGGCCTGAAGCTTCATGCCGACATGATATCTATTGAGATAAACGCCTGCAATAGAAGGCATTTCAGGCTCATAGTTAGTCTCACCCTTCACAATGGAAGCCACGATGGACACCTGCTCCTTAGTAAGCCCCTGCGCTTCCGCCTTCCTTAGGTTCTCTGGAGTCCAGTAAAGGTCATACGCCTCCTTCTGACGAGCAAAGATTTCCTCTACTGATGCGGTCCAGTACATCTGGTATGTATCTGGAATGAACATGGAGAAGACATTCTTGGGAGTGAAGCCATACTGAGCCAGGAAGCTGGAATCTTCAAGAGCATTCGCAATGGAAGTAGAGTCCACCATCATCTGGCTTGCGATCTTTCTGGCTATACCTCCATTTGTGCGGAGTGTGCCAGAGAGGACCAGATTCATCGGCGTCTGCCAACCATTGTTCAGCATTCTGGCCACGTAGACACTAGAATGCGAGGGCTTGATCACATAACGACCCGGCTTCATGTAGTCAGCCACCTGCTTCTGCGTGAAGACTCTTGTAAGGCTCCTCGCAGACTTGACCTTGGCGCTGTCCACGATCATGTCAAACACCTCATTCACCGGAGTGCCTGGATGCACGTAGATGACAGTATCCTTGCCGAAGTTTGGACGTTTGTTATCTGTATACCACTTGAAAGCAACGTATCCGACTGCAATCGCGCCGATGACACATACGGCTGCCAATATTTTGATCAGTTTCTTCATATTCTATTTTCTAAGAAGGACAGTATCACCAGCCTTAAGCTGATATCCTGGCTGGAAACCATTGATTTTCTGAATGTTCTTCATCCTCACCGCGAAACGCTGGCAGATGTCTCTAAGCTGCTCGCCATCTTCCTCCACGACATACTTCGCGAGATCCTTAGGAGCCTGCTTTTTCTTCGGCTGCAGATAAACTATAGTACCTGGCTCCAAAGGGGCCTCAGCGGCTAGATCATTGTAAAGAAGTATCTCCTTGAGGAACAAGTGGTTACTCTGTGCAATGCTCGAGTATGACTCTCCCTCTACTGAATAGAGGAATGGCACGCCATTCTTTGCCTGGAGTCTTCTGGAAAGGGAGAAAGTATACTTTTCTGCCACTTCCTTGGAGATAGGCTTAGCCTCCTCTATGGTAAGCGGAGATTCTGGAATCTGCTCTATCTCTGAAGATTTCTTTGACTGCTTCTTTGTCTTCTTCGTCTTTTTGGCTTTCTGCTCTACAGGTTTCTGCTCAGGCTTATTCTCCACTTCCTGAACTGCATCATCCGTAGTCATGGTGTCATACTTGGACAGGCCATACTCCTCAATGAGCTTTATCAATGATTCTGCATAAGTAGGAGAAGTGGCATATCCAGCCTTTTTCAGGCCATAGGCCCAAGCCTTATAGTCAGTCACCTCATATTCGAAGAGGAACTTGTAACGGTCTCTATAACGAAGGAAATCAGAATGATCCTTGAACGACTGCTCAGCGTCATCATAGACGCGAAAGCACTCGTTCTTCGCATCGTCATCAGCCCTCATGGACTTTCCCTTCCAGTCATGGCACTTGATGCCAAAGTGATTATTGCCCTGAGTCGCGAGCCTTGATTTGCCGGAACCAGACTCAAGGATGCCCTGCGCCAGCGTGATGCTGGCAGGGACGCCACTGCGGTACATTTCGCGCACCGCGATGGCTGCATACGTATCTATATACTTCTGCTGCGGAGTCATGTCCGCAGCAGTAAGAAACACTGACAGCATAACTGCCAGAACCATATATATAAGCCTTCTCAATCTCATTTCTTGCGCTTTTGTGCAAGAAACAAAATTACAAAAAATAGGCTACAATTCAAACATATCCCCATCATCTACTGCCGTAGTCTCAGGGAACAGCTGACGACACTCTCGCTCGTAAGCCGAGGTATCCTTGCAACGAGCAGAATAATGTCCTATAAGAAGTCTACCAGCGCCCGCGTCCAATGCGCACTGTGCCGCTTGCAGCGTCGTGCTATGATGCCTTTTCGCAGCATCTTCGGCAAGCTCGGCAAGGTATGTCGTCTCATGGTACAAAAGGCTGACGCCCTTCACCCATTCGCTAAGCTCTGGGAATGGAGCTGTGTCACTGCAGTATGCATAAGACCTTGGTTCATAAGGCAGATACGTGACTTCAGCAGCCTTGATAAGCAGCGGCTCGTCTGTACCGGAACACTTGGCGAAGCCATTCATGAACGTGGCCTCATCATTCTTACCCGCAGGCCTTACGACATCCTCTCCCCTCTTCAGCGTCGCGATTTCTGTGAGGGTAAAACCGTAGCGCGCAAGCGCGTCCTTGTCGACATTTCGCTGAGGCATCTTCTCCCTGAACATGTATCCGAAGGTCTCAATGCCGTGGTTCAGCGGAAATGCGCTTATTTCCAATGTCTTAGTCTCATATATCACCTCTGGAGCCTTCATCTTCATCGGGTTGAAGCGAATCTCAAACTGGAGACCTTCACCATAGTACGAAAGGAAGAACTTGATGATGGGGCCGAAAGAGACTGGAGCATAGATATTCAGCGGCGTCGAGCGTCCAAGCATGCCCATGGTCGACAGGAGTCCGAAGATTCCGAAACAATGATCTCCGTGTATGTGAGAGATGAAAATGGAATCTATCTTCATCAGCGAGACGCCGAAACGCTGGCACTGGACCTGCGTCCCCTCGCCGCAGTCAATCAAAAACAAGCGCCCGTGCACGGACAGTGCATGAGCGCTTTGATTTCTATTAACAATGGGTTTGGCCGAAGCCGAACCCATTATTTTAAGATTGAATTCCATCGGAATTACTCACCCTTCTCAAGCTTCTCCTTGAGAGCTGCGAGTGCGTCGATATCACCGAGGGTAGTCTTCTCAACGTTAGAGTTGATCTTCTTAACTGCCTTCTTTGTGTTATCTGCCTCTGCTACAGCTGCCTTCTCCTTAGCCTCAGCGTAAGTGCGAACGTGTGAGAGGAGAATTCTGCGGGTGCTTCTGCGGAGCTCTACAACCTTGAATGGAAGAGTCTCGCCTGCTACTGCCTGCTTGCCATCCTCCTTAACGATCTCACGGTTGAATGCGAAGCCCTCAGCCTCTGCATCGAGGGTGATGGTAGCGCCCTTGTCAGAAACAGAAGCGATAGTACCCTCAACAACTGAACCTACAGCATACTTAGCCTCAACCTCATCCCATGGGTTAGGGAGGAGCTGCTTGTGACCAAGGCTGAGCTTGTGGTTAGCCTCATCGAAGTCAAGGATCTGAACGTCGATAGAATCACCAGGAGCAACAACCTCTGAAGGATGCTTGATCTTGTTCCAGCTAAGGTCGCTGATGTGAACGAGACCCTCAACGCCATCCTCAAGCTCAGCGAATACGCCGAAGTTTGTGATGTTGCGAACGACTGCCTTATGCTGTGAACCTACAGGATACTTCTCACGGATGGTATCCCAAGGGTTAACTGAAAGCTGCTTGAGACCGAGAGACATCTTTCTGTTCTCGCGATCGATGGTGAGGATCTGTGCCTCAACCTCGTCACCTACCTTGAGGAACTCCTGAGCTGAGTGGAGTCTTGGAGACCAGCTCATCTCTGAAACGTGGATGAGACCCTCTACGCCTGGTACGAGCTCAACGAATGCGCCGTAGTCAGCGATGAGAATAACCTTACCCTTAACCTTGTCACCAACCTTGAGGTTAGCATCGAGGTTGTCCCAAGGATGTGCGGTGAGCTGCTTGTAACCGAGAGCGATTCTCTTCTGCTGCTCGTTGAAGTCGAGAACTACAACCTGGATCTTCTGATCGAGCTGTACGTACTCCTCTGGGTGGTTTACACGACCCCAAGAAAGATCAGTGATGTGGATGAGACCGTCAACACCACCGAGGTCAACGAATACACCGTAGTTTGTGATGTTCTTGACAGTACCCTCGAGGATCTGACCCTTCTCAAGCTTACCGATGAGCTCTGCTCTCTTCTGCTCCTGCTCTGCCTCGAGAAGAGCCTTGTGAGATACAACTACATTGCGGAACTCCTGGTTGATCTTGACGATCTTGAAGTCAATAGTCTGATTTACATATACATCGTAGTCACGGATAGGCTTGATGTCGATCTGTGAGCCTGGGAGGAATGCCTCGATACCGAATACGTCTACGATCATACCACCCTTGGTGCGGGTCTTAACGAAGCCCTTTACAACCTCGTTCTTGTCGTATGCCTCGTTTACGCGGTCCCAAGACTTGAGTGCACGTGCCTTCTTGTGAGAGATCACGAGCTGACCCTTCTTGTCCTCAGCTGACTCTACGAAAACCTCAACCTTATCGCCAACCTTAAGATCTGGGTTGTAACGGAACTCGGTAGATGAGATAACACCCTCACTCTTACCTCCGATAGTGACGATAACTTCTCTTTTGTTGATGGCTGTAACCTCACCCTCAGCAACTTCGTTCTCAACGACCTTTGAGAGAGTCTGGTCATAAGCAGCCTTGATGCTCTCCATCTCGGCACCGCCGTAGACAGATGAGCCCTCAAATGCATCCCAATCGAACTCCTCAGGAGCGACTGATGCATTCAATGCCTTTTTAATTTCTTCCATAATTCTGTAATAAAACAAACTAGGGGTTTAACATTATTATTTGTGCCTCGAAGGACGTAAAAAAAGCACGCCTTCCGAAAAAGCGTGCAAATATAGTAAAAATAACTGATTTTCAAACAATTTAGAGCATCTTCTTTCGACGGAAAATTATCCAGATCAGCACAAAGAGCAGCAACATGAAGAAGGCGATGCCTATCCATGCAAATCTGTAGCCATCGAAAGGCAATGCCACATTCATTCCATAGAAACTCGTAACCAGGGTCGGAGGCATGAGCAGCAGCGAAATGAAGGTGAACACTTTCATGATGTCATTCTGCTCGAGGTTGATAAGACCCAGCACGGTATCCTGCAGATACTCCAGACGCTCGAAGTTGAAGTTTGTGTGGTTTATCAATGATGCGATATCCTGAAGGAGCACATTCATTCGCTTGTCCAGGTGATCTGGGAAACGGTCGCTCTTCAAGATGTTCGACAAGAGTCTCTGCTTATCGACCACATTCTCACGCACCATCATGGTGTTATCCTGCAACTGATTGATATCGAGAAGGAACTCCTCGTTGATATCCTCCTTCTGGTTCACTCTACGGCTGAACTCTGCAGTCTCCTTGGACAGAATCTCGACGATATCAGCGTCGAGGTCGACTCTCTGGTCAAGAATGGAAAGGAAGATCGCGAAGCCGTCTGGAAAAAGCGAAGGCTTCGCCATGAGCTTCAGCTGAAGCGAGTTAAAGCTTCGCAGAGGCACCTCCCTGAGTGTCGCGAGAGTATCGCCAGCAATGGTAAACGAAACCGGGTCGGTGACATACTCGTCACCGGCAGGTGTCAAATAGTTTGTATTTGCGAAGATAGCCACAGCATTCTCGGAGAAACGAGATGAGCTCTCGATCTCCTCCGCCTGTGCACGTGACTGGATTTCTGTGCCAAGGAAAGCCTCGGCAGCTCTCTTTTCATCGCCAGTAGGGTCCAGAAGATCGATCCAAATCACGTCCTTCTTCGCCTTCTTTGCGAGCTCCGTTATCGACTGGCCGGCTTCGATTTCGGCACCAAGTCTATAGAAAAACTTTATCATACCTGCCTCCTTTTTAGAGGTTATACACTCGGGTGAACTGACATTACGGAGAAGTCAGCCCACAAAGGTATGAATTATTTTTTAAAGTAAGATGTTCAAACCAATGAAAATGAGCACCAAACCTCCTATTATTTCGGAGATGTCGCCCACCTTGCTGCCAATGGTCTTGCCGCCCCAGATACCGCAGATCACAGAAAGCGCGGTAACCACAAAGACCGAGATGACCAGAGGCATCACGTCAGTCCAAGTCATCGAGTCCATTGACAGTGAGATACCCACAGCCAGGGCGTCGATGCTGGTGGCTATACCTCCAAGGATGATGTTCCGCCAGCCGTTGAGGTCGCGCACCTCCACCTCACCGCCTTTCATGCCCTTGACGCCCTCCACGAGCATGCTGCCGCCCACATACAGGAGCAGCAGGAAGCCGATGATGTGGGCCACCTTCTCCACAAGGCCCACGAAGAGGCCTCCGAAAGCCCACCCCAGCAGCAGGAACAGCGACTGGATGAACGCAAATCCCAGCGCCACCTTAGTCACATCCTTCCACCTTATCACCTTGAGGGTGACGGATGAGCACAATGATACAGCGAAGCAGTCTGCGCAGAGCGAAAGCCCGAAGACGACTGCAAAGATAAATCCACTCATGGCTTGAAAATCTGTCTATTCACGATGGAGCGGCCGAGGGTCAATGAATCCGCATACTCCAGATCATCGCCGAAACCGAGGCCGCGAGCCAAGGCGGACACCTTGACAGGAAGGTTGCCAAGCTGTCTATAAATATAGAATGAAGTGGTCTCCCCTTCCACGTCGCCACTGAGGGCGAGTATGACCTCCACCTGAGGTGCGCCCTCCTCTGCAGAGAGTGCGCTCACTCTCTCGACCAGCTGCCTGATGGTAAGGTCGGAAGGGCCAATGCCATTGATAGGAGAAATGATCCCTCCAAGTACATGATAGACGCCCCTGAACTGGCCGGTGTTCTCCACGCTCATGACATCTCGCACACTCTCCACCACACAGATGGTGCGGTGGTCGCGCTTCGTGTCCGAGCATATCGAGCATCTGTCGCTGTCTGAGATCATCATGCACTCGCGACAGTAGTGCACCTCGTCAGCAAGGCGATTGATCGCCTGCGTGAAATGGTGCACGTTCTCCTTGGGCTGATTGAGCAGATGCAACGCAAGCCTCAAGGCGCTACGCGAGCCCACTCCAGGAAGCGAGCTGATAGCCTCAACCGCGTCCTGGAGCAGCTGCGAAGGGTACTTCTCCGTCATCAATGATTATTTTGAAGCGTTATATGCGTTTACGGCTGCACGCACCTGGCCATGCTCGAGAAGGAGTTTCTTCGCGAACTCGTAGTCAGTGATGTCAGTCTCACCCATGATCATGCGAGTACCGCGATCCACGAGCTTGGCGTTTGTGAGCTGCATGTCAAGCATCTTGTTTCCCTTGACGTGGCCAAGGCGAATCATGGTAGCGGTAGAGATCATGTTGAGCACGAGCTTCTGTGCGGTACCAGCCTTCATACGGGTACTGCCAGTCACGAACTCTGGACCTACGACAGCCTCTACAGGGCACTCGCAGGCAGCCGCAACAGGAGAACCTGCGTTGCAGGTCACACAGCCTGTGAGAAGGCCATTGGCCCTTGCGGTCTCAAGCGCACCGATAACATATGGAGTGGTGCCAGACGCAGCGATGCCGATCACGGTATCATTGGCATTTGGCTCAAATGGCTGAAGGTCACGCCAGCCGCCCTCGCGATCATCCTCGGCACCCTCGACAGCGGTACGGATAGCGCCGTCACCACCTGCCATAAGGCCAATGAAAACGTCCTTCACGCCGTAGGTTGGAGGGATTTCGGAAGCATCCACCACGCCAAGACGGCCACTGGTACCTGCACCGAGATAGAAGATGCGACCGCCCTTCTTTGCTCTCTCGACGATGCCCTCGACAAGCTTCTCCACCTGTGGGATGGCCTTGCCTACTGCTACTGCCACATTCATATCCTCTGAGTTGATACCATTGAGAATCTCAAGGGTAGACATTTTCTCGAGGTTATTGTAGTTCGATGATTGTTCTGTCGTTCTCATATTGAAGTCTATTTAATTTTCGTTTGTGTGATACTTCACGAGTCCATCTACTGGTGCGGCAATGATCTCGCTGAACTTGACGCCGTAGCTTTCTGCCACCTTACGGAAGATCTGCTGGTTGTAGAAGCCGAAACTTCCCACGATACCTACAGGATAGTTCTCAAGGTCATACTGGCTAAGTGCGCGCTCGATGAAATCCTTGAAATTCTGTTCCACGAGGTTCTTTACATACTCGCTCTTGTCATAGCGGGCAAGAATCCAAGGAGCAAACTCTCCGAGATACTTGGAAGGAGCTGCGCTCTTGTATACATTCTGGACTACAGTCATATAATCTACGGTGAACTCCGTTGCGAACTCAGTGTTCACTGGCTCAGGAACGAGTCCCTTGAGGAAATCTGACATAAACAGTTTTCCAAGGCGTGCACCACCACCCTCATCTCCGAGGATGAAACCAGCTGAACGGACATTCTTCGTGATGTTCTCGCCATCGAAGAAGCAGCTATTTGAGCCTGTACCCAGAATAGCGGCGATACCTGGTTTGTGACCACATACCGAACGTGCTGCTGCGAGCAGGTCTGATGCATATTCGATATCTGCCTCAGGGCAGAACTTCTTCATTTCCTTGTCAAGGTTGACAGCCACTGCTGGAACCTTCTCACCCGGAGCCACGATCATACCGGCTGCATAGAAATGCACCTCGGTGACCTTCTCACCTCCTGGATTAAGTCCTGCAAAAGCCTCTGCAAGAATGGCATTGATAGCCTCGGCAGGCATTACTGCCACATTCATTCCGGCGGTCTTCACCTTTGCGACCTGTCCGTCTGCTGCCACTGCGCACCAGTCTGTCTTGGTAGCGCCACTTTCGATAATGATGATCATAATATGATTGGTAGTTAGTTTTTGTTTGCCTTTAATGCTTTCTTAATGGTTGGATACACAGCCTCTGCACAGCGAAGCATGCCGAGATCGGTGAAATGCACACCGTCCACAGCTCCTTCATTGTCATGGCCATTAAGGTCATCAGCCTTCACATAGAAGAGCTTCTTCTCCCCAGCCTTCTTCAGCGCCTCGTACTCCTCGCGAAGCGTCTTGTTCTTCAGAAGGATATCGTCATGGGTGACCTTGTCGAAGTAGAAATAAGAGAAGATAGGATGCTCCACAAACACGATTGGCACATCTGGATGCGCTTCACGCAGCACCTTCACAAATGGTTTTGTGCCCTCCTTGATCCTGTCCACCTTGCAGTTTCCGAGATTGTCGAGGACGAACACACCTGGATCAGGCATCTCCGCCATGAGTTTCGCGATTTCAAGGTCCAGACGGCCATTGCCACTGAAACCAAGATTTACCACTTCCCTACCGAGACGGCGGCCAAGGATGCTGGTCCACGCCATGCCTGGACGATTTGCACAGCCTCCCTGGGTAATGCTGGTGCCATAGATCACGACTGGCTTCTCTCTTTTCGGCCAGTCCACTGCAGGTCCCTCGATGATGGCACCTTCATCGACTCCGATCTCGAGGTCCTGCACGCCATCGTACAGTGACAGGTAAAGCACATACTCACGCATCTGGCCATCAAGGTTGCTCACCACCCTCGCCTCAGTCTCCTGGTTTGTGGAAGGGCGGGCATTGCATACGAAGATGCAGCCCTTATCAGTAAGGGCATACAGGTCAAGTCCACGCACACCTGTCGCTGTCATATGGTTCATCGCGAACTTGAAGGTAGACTTCCAACGCGCCTTGATGGTGGTGGAGTTTGTCCTGAAGCGAATGTTGATGCCGGCAGCGTGACGGCCCAGATCCCATAATTCCTGACGGATCTGGCCCTCAAGATATGCCGGAAGGCGGGTATACCTTTCGGAGGTATTCTCCGTTACCTTACCATATACAGGAAATGCCGATGCATCCACATAGCGTATCTCCTGGCCTCGGCTGACTAATGTGACTACGAGCATAGCCACGATGAGCAATGCTTTCTTCATAACTGTCTTTTAGAGTACTTCGATTAGTTCTACCCTGAAAATGAGCGCTGCGCAAGGAGGAATGGCGCCCTGTGCGCCTGCCTCGCCGTATGCGAGCTGATATGGGATATAGAGTTCCCACTCTGAGCCCTCCGACATAAGCTGAAGGGCCTCGGTCCATCCTGCGATAACCTGGTTTACACCAAATACTGCAGGCTCATTTCTATCGTAAGAGCTATCGAACTTCATTCCGTTTGTAAGCTTGCCCTCATAGTGGCAGCGTACCTTGTCGGCAGCACCTGGCTTGCGGCCATTGCCCTCCTTTACGACCTTGTACTGGAGGCCACTTGCGAGTACATTGACTCCGTCAGCCTTGGCATTCTCAGCGAGCCAAGCCTCGCCCTCCTGCTTGAATGCAGCAGCCATCGCAGCATCCTTCTCCTTGGCTTCAGCCTCAGCCTTCTCGAAGAATTCATTGAGAAGCGAACTTGCCTCTTCGAAGGTGATCTGTGGTTTGTTCATCTGCATGGAATCCTTGACACCTGCAGCGAAGTCAGTGAAATCTATTTCTGTCGCGCCCATCTGGACGAGATTCTGGGCAATCATCATTCCCAGAGCGTAGCTAAGCTTGTTCATATTCTGTTCAATTACATTAAATATTCTGACATGTCGCGTCCCTCGGCCCAGCCATTTCGAATCTCGGTCGACGAGATGTCCACGATAGGCGCGTCGATGACGCGTATATTTGAAATTCTCTCAAAAGCCTCCTCTATGGAGACGCCACCCTTCATGAAGTGCGATTCCGATACGTCCAATGTGTATGGTGTAGGGAAATGCGTACTCTCCTCAATCAGTTTCGCCGCGATCTTTTCCAGGTCAAAGCCCTTACGAGGGTAAACGGCTACGCCATATTCACTTAGGATACGTGGAAAATCTCTCCACCGGCGAATGCTATCAAGATTATCCGCTCCCATCACCAGAGTGAAATCATTCTCCGGCTCACGCCTCTTCAGAGCGTCAAGGGTCTTGATGGTATAATGTGGCGGATCCATCTCCAGCTCTATGTCATCCACCCACACATGGAGGTCTGGATGACGCTTGACAGCCTCCACTGCAGCCTCGTAACGTGCCCTTCCCGAGCGTGCTTTCGATGGATCCTTCAATGGGTTCTGAGGCGACACGATGAGATACACCCAGTCGAAATCCTTTTCGCGGGTGAGGTACTCCATGATGGCCTGATGCCCAATGTGCAGAGGGTCAAAAGAGCCTGAATAGACCGCAATCTTCATCTTCCTAGTTTACCTTTGACAGGAACTCGCCAACTATTCTCTCTGAGTTTGCGAAGGTTTCCTCAAGGCGATCGTTTATGATGTCCACGTCGAACTTTCCTTCAGCGAACTCAAGCTCCGAGCTAGCCTTTCCGAGTCTTTCGAGTATAGCCTCCTCCGAGTCGGTGCCACGGCCGCGCAAGCGCGCCTCAAGCACCTCCATTGACGGAGCCTTGATGAGAACAGAAAGCGCCTGGTCACCGAAATACTTCTTCAGGTTCACGCCTCCCTTTACATCCACATCAAACACTATCACATGACCGGCAGCCCAGATTCTCTCCACCTCAGACTTGAGTGTGCCATAGAATCGGTCTGTGTACACCTCCTCATATTCCACAAATGCATCCTTGCTTATGAGTTCGCGGAACTCCTCTGCTGAGAGGAAATAATACTCAACCCCATGCTTCTCCTGTCCTCTAGGACTACGTGAGGTAGCGGAGATGGAAAACTCAAACTCTGGATGAAGCCCGAGAAGATGGTTCACCACCGTACTCTTGCCTGAGCCGGATGGTGCGGAAAATATGATAACTTTGCCTGCCATATCTATATATATTTCCACAAAATTAGTTAAATTTGTACGATTAAAAGAAAATAACTGTTTAACTTTTATACACATTATGGTATCATACAAGGAAATCGGCCTCGTAAACACCCGTGAGATGTTCGCAAAGGCTGTCGCAGGTGGCTATGCTATCCCTGCATTCAACTTCAACAACATGGAGCAGCTCCAGGCCATCATCATGGCTGCAGCTGAGAAGAATTCTCCAGTTATCCTTCAGGTTTCAAGCGGCGCTCGTAAGTACGCAAACCAGACCCTTCTTCGCTACATGGCAGAGGGTGCTGTTGAGTACGCTAAGGAGCTCGGTTGGGAGAAGCCACAGATCTGTCTTCACCTTGATCACGGTAACTCTTTCGATCTTTGCAAGAGCTGCGTAGATATGGGTTTCTCTTCAGTAATGATCGACGCATCTTCTCTTCCTTACGAGGAGAACATCGCTCTCACAAAGCAGGTTGTTGAGTACGCTCACCAGTTCGATGTAACTGTTGAGGCTGAGCTCGGCGTTCTCGCTGGTGTTGAGGATGAGGTTGCTTCTGAGGTATCTCATTACACCAAGCCAGAGGAGGTTGTTGATTTCGCTACCCGCACAGGCTGCGATTCACTCGCTATCTCTATCGGTACTTCACACGGTGCTTACAAGTTTACTCCTGCACAGTGCACACGTGACCCTAAGACCGGCAAGCTCGTACCTCCACCACTCGCATTCGACGTTCTCCACGCTATCGAGGAGCAGCTTCCAGGATTCCCTATCGTTCTCCACGGTTCTTCATCAGTTCCTCAGGAGTACGTTGACGAGATCAACTCTCTCGGTGGAAAGCTTCCTGATGCAGTAGGTATTCCAGAGGAGCAGCTTACTGAGGCTTCAAAGAGCGCAGTATGTAAGATCAACATCGACTCTGACTCACGTCTCGCTATGACCGCAGCTGTTCGTCGCGTATTCCACGACAAACCAGGTGAGTTCGACCCACGTAAGTACCTCGGACCTGCTCGTGACGAGATGAAGAAGCTCTACATGCACAAGATCGACGTTCTCGGTTCTGCAGACAAGGCTTAATTCCTTACGTTATAACTAAAATAGCTGACCTCCATCGAGGCCAGCTATTTTTTTGTTATACATCTTGAAAAGTTGGATTCTTTTCACAAAAGATATAGGCATCCTAGACGGCATGGGCTCTATTTTATAGCGGAGTCGCAGAACTGGATGTGGAAGACTAGCCGCCCTCGGCTCTATAGGGAGGGGCCCAGCGAATGCTGGGAGGGCCTGATCTGGAACATCCAGCTCTGCGCGGAGCATAAAAAAGAGGACAGCCTCGAAAAGCCGTCCTCTCATATAATCTGAAGAGTATTTTACTGCTCGTCTGGAGTACCAGGATCCTGAGGACCCTGTGGACCGTACTGAGGTCCCTGTGGACCAGCCTGGCCAGCCTGAGCTGCCTTAGCCATGTCCTCAGAAGCCGCATGCCATGCCTCCTCGAGCTCCTTGTTATACTTCTCGATTGCATCGAGATCCTTGGCCTCAACAGCCTTCTTGAGCTCAGCACAAGCGCTCTCGATAGCTGACTTCTTCTCTGCAGGAATCTTGTCACCGTACTCCTTGAGATTCTTCTCAGTCTGGAATACCATGCCGTCAGCATTGTTGATCTTGTCGATACGCTCCTTAGCCTCCTTGTCGGCTGCCTCGTTAGCCTTGGCCTCATCACGCATTCTCTGGATCTCAGCATCGCTAAGTCCGCTTGATGCCTCGATACGAATGTTCTGAGCCTTACCTGTAGCCTTGTCGATGGCGCTTACGTTAAGGATACCATTGGCATCGATGTCGAAGGTCACCTCGATCTGAGGTATACCACGTGGTGCAGGTGCGATACCGTCGAGGTTGAACTCACCGATGAGTTTGTTGTCCCTTGCCATAGGACGCTCACCCTGGAGGACGCGAACCTGAACTGATGGCTGGTTATCTGCTGCAGTAGAGAATACCTGGCTCTTCTTTGCAGGGATAGTGGTATTTGACTCAATGAGCTTGGTCATCACACCACCGAGAGTCTCGATACCGAGTGAAAGTGGGGTCACATCAAGAAGGAGGACATCCTTCACATCACCCGCGAGCACACCTCCCTGGATAGAAGCACCGATAGCAACTACCTCATCAGGGTTAACGCTCTTGTTTGGCTCCTTGCCGAAGAAGTTCTTAACGATCTCCTGTACCTTAGGGATACGGGTAGAACCACCTACGAGGAGTACCTCATCGATCTGTGATGCAGAGAGATGAGCATCTGCGAGTGCCTTGCGGCAAGGCTCGATACATCTCTGGAAGAGGTTGTCTGCAAGCATCTCGAACTTAGCTCTTGAGAGAGTCTTTACAAGGTGCTTAGGAATACCATCTACAGGCATGATGTAAGGGAGGTTGATCTCCGCTGAAGACTGGTTAGAGAGCTCAATCTTTGCCTTCTCCGCAGCCTCCTTGAGTCTCTGAAGTGCCATAGGGTCCTTCTTGAGGTCAATGCCATGGTTCTCTGCTGCGAACTCATCAGCAAGCCAGTTGATGATAGCCTGGTCGAAGTCATCACCACCAAGGTGAGTATCACCATTTGTAGAGAGCACCTCGAATACGCCGTCACCGAGCTCAAGGATAGAGATATCGAAGGTACCACCACCGAGGTCGAATACTGCTACCTTGCAGTTCTTGTCCTTCTTGTCGAGACCATATGCAAGCGCAGCTGCAGTAGGCTCATTGATGATACGCTTAACATCGAGACCAGCGATACGTCCAGCTTCCTTGGTAGCCTGGCGCTGACTGTCTGAGAAGTATGCAGGCACTGTGATGACAGCCTCAGTAACCTCCTGGCGGAGATAGTCCTCAGCGGTCTTCTTCATCTTCTGGAGGATGATGGCTGAGATCTCCTGTGGAGTGTAAAGACGTCCATTGATGTCTACACGTGGAGTGTTGTTCTCGCCCTTGACTACATTGTAAGGAACACGAGCCACCTCGCCAGTTACCTGATCATAGGTCTCACCCATGAATCTCTTGATAGAGTAGATGGTGTTGTGAGGGTTGGTGATAGCCTGACGCTTTGCAGGATTACCCACTTTGCGCTCACCGCCTTCGGTGAATGCTACTACAGATGGAGTGGTACGCTCGCCTTCATTGTTAATGATAACGGTAGGCTGATTTCCTTCCATTACGGATACACATGAATTTGTGGTTCCGAGGTCAATTCCAATAATCTTTCCCATAATATTTACTTTTTATCAATTTCTAGTTTGTGTCACATCATCGTGACGCTTATACCATAATCAAATCCTTTGCCATGAACTTTCTTCTGCCAAATTGTCACAATCTTTCAAAAAATGGCGGTCGGAAAAGGCATAATCACTGAAAATAAGTACATTTGCGTCATCATTACATTGGCACATGGAATATAGAACACTGACCCGAGAGGAATACTGCGACATCCAGAAGAGAATCCTCTACGAAGACAACCATCTTCTCATCATAAATAAAAGAGTGGGCGAGATCACTCAGGGTGACAAGACTGGCGACGAATGCATCGCAGATACGCTTAAGGCATTCATCGCAGAGCGAGACGCAAAGCCTGGCAAGGTGTTCATGGGCATTCCTCACAGACTCGACCGCCCAGTGAGTGGCATCACCATACTGGCGAAGACATCAAAGGCGCTTGAGAGACTCACCGAGATGTTTCGCAATGGTGACGTGCACAAACGTTACTGGGCCCTATGCTGTGCCAGACCAGAATCAAATGAAGGACATCTAGAGGACTGGATGAACAGGAACGAGAAGCAGAACAAGTCATACATCGTCGCTCCCGGATCAGCAGAGAAGCCACTGAAGTTCAAGGAGGCTAAGCTAGCTAAGCTCAACTACAAGTATCTCGGAAGCACAGACCGTTACCATCTGATCGAGGTCGAGCTACTTACAGGCCGACATCACCAGATCAGATGCCAGCTGTCCCATATGGGTTGCGTCATAAAGGGCGATTTGAAATACGGAGCACAGAGATCAAACAAAGACGGCGGTATATGCCTCCACTCACACGAGGTGACATTTATTCATCCCGTAAAGAAGGAGGAAGTCCACATAGTTGCTCCAGTTCCTCAGACCTGGAAGGGGATGGAGAGTGTCCAAGCGCCCGCATAGTTTTCATGCCTTTGATATAGTCACTTGGGACTTGACCTACCCGTTTCTTGAACTCTCTCTCGAATGTGACCAGTGTGCCATATCCACAGATGAACTGGAGTTCTTCTACCTTCACTGATGGATTCTGGTCAATGTAATACTTGGCATACTCTATCCTCAATGCATTCCTTAACTTAGGGAAGGACATTCCTATGTAGTTATTCAGCATGTTAGATACATACGACTGATTCGTCCCCATCCTTTCAGCAAGCATACGTAGAGAGAAGTCAGGTTCAAGATAAATCTTATCTTCCCTAAACAGCACCAGCATCTGGTCGTACCTCGCCTCTTGCTTGATATTCGGATCTAAATCCACCACCTCATTCTCTTCTATCTGTTTCTGCTCTAGATATCTATCCCAAACATCCAGACAGGTCACGATGACAAGGAGGACACTAGAAGTCACCACACATAGCGTCCCAGGACAAAATGCGAGTACAGAAAGGAGCACACACAGCAGGGCGCTGCATAGTCTCTGCCATGAGGACGGCATGAAGTCTCTATCCATCAGTGCAAATGCACCATACATATCCTTTATCATAAGTGCGTTGAATATCACATGAAAGAGATAGATTCCCAACCTTACAGATGGTGCCAGAAATGCCATGAAATGAGTAACGGCATTTTCCCTCTCAATGTCGCAGACCAGGACAATATGTGATGCGATGGCCACTAGCGAAAACAATGCAAGTGTAGCCACACTCACCCATGTACCTCTGCGCACCATATCAAGCGCAAGGACCAATGAAATGTCTAGAATAAGTAGCGTCCATCCCGGCAGTCCAGAGTAGGCTATCGAAGAAAGTATGACCAGGGGTACAAATATCAGCGTACCACTGATAACTGACCTATCCTTTAAGACAAAGAAAGAAATACCCCTTTGGATAATGAACAAGCCCAGCACCACTAGTGCCAGGCTTGTAATGAGCAATGTGTTTAATGTCATAAATTTGCCTGAAACTGACGGCAAATATGCATAAACACTTTCTGAAAAACCCTACAAAACAGGGGGTCTAAGCATCATTTTAAGTTTTTTAGTCCTGTTTAAGCTTCTTCCTGGCCTGTTTTATGACATCAAAGCCCTGTCCATAGACTCCAGTCACATTGGATACAGAAATGAAAGCATTCGGATCCATCTGACGGACTCTCTTAAGAAGAGATGACATATCCGTCTTTCTCGTGAGGACCATTACGACTCGTATAGGATTCTTGGTGTACCAGCCTTCGCCATGAAGAATGGTCACTCCCCTTCTGAACTCATCAGAAATCATCTGAGCGATTTCCTCATCTTTCTGCGAGAGAATGAACAGCTGCACAGACTGCTTCGATCCTGTAAGGAACAAGTCAAGAGCTGTACTATTCACGACGATAAGGATAAGACCAAGCACAAGCCTGGTGATCTTGCCTGAGATAGGCATCAACAATCCATCGGCGGTATATGAAGGTATAAGCATTGACGAAAGGATGATAACCACATCCATCGTCAGAATCATCCTTCCAGGAGAAACGTCCCTATACTTATTCACGATCAAGGCGACGATATCCGTACCACCTGTACTACCGCCCTGTGACATTGTAAGTCCGATTCCTACTCCAGTCATTATACCACCCATGAGAGTGCACATGAGAGGTCCGTTTTCTTGAGCCAAGCTAGAAAGAAGTTCGCTTGGAAGAATGGCCTGGAAAAGGTTAAGGCCATAAGAAACAACAGCGATCGCGTAGACAGTTTTCACGCCGAAACCCTTGCCCAGTACATATAGTGCCGCTACCAGCAACAGGATATTCACGACGAAATAAGTATAACCTGCTTTGACGAGACCTCCTGTGGCATACTGGATAATGGCAGCTGCACCGGTCACACCTCCACCGATCATATTATTTGGCACGAGGAACACTGTCCATCCAAGTACATACAGAAGAAGTCCAACCGTGATGATCGAATACTCCTTCAGCACACTCCAAATAGTTTTCTTCAGTGTCGACATGGCTAATTCTTCTCCTTCTTTAAACCAGAAAATCCCACTTTCATCTCTTCAAAGCCCTCGCCGTACACGTTGTTTGTAGGAGAAACGGACATGAATGCCTTCGAATCAATGCTCTTGATGGCCTTATTCAGCATAGGAAGCTCCTTCTGATCAATGAGAATGAGAAGGACATTCTTCTGCTGCTTGGTGTACCATCCCATGGCAGAGAGCACTGTAACGCCACGATCCAGGACATTGATGATGTGATCAGCGATCTGTTCATACTTCTCCGAGAATACAATGAGCTGGTACGAGCTCTTCTTACCACCGACTACGAAATCTACCATCAGGGTGAAAGTCATGATCTGCTCGACGCCATAAATCATGTCGCCAAAAGACTTGTCTGGAAGAAGCAGAAGCAGGGCTACCACCACGAAGTCAGACACCATGAACACGGTGCTGAGAGAGACAGGCCAGTATTTATGCACCATCAGAGCAATGATATCTGTTCCTCCTGTGCTACCGCCAAATCGAAGCACCATTCCAAGTCCCAGCGCCTCAAGGGCACCGGCTATGATAGGGATAAGCACCCTATCGTCGACATAGAAAAACTGCCCAGGAATACACTGAAGGGCATCTACACTTGCGATGAACTTCATCATGATAGATGACACCACGATACAATATATGGTCTTGAAACCAAATCCAATGCCCATGGCTATCACGGCTATTATGATGAGAGCCGCATTAATAACAAAGTATGAAGTTTGTGCCTCAATGGCGCCATTGGTCGCAAACTGTATGATGGTACAAAGACCCATCATACCACCTGCGCTCATGCCATTCGGAATCATGAAGCCTTCCCACGCAAGTGAGAAGATAAAGCAAAAAAGCGTAAGAAGCAGGTAAGTCCAAATAGTCTTACCTGCCTGCTTAGCCGTTATTTTTGGTAATGTCATTACTTAACAACGATATTTACGATCTTTCCTGGAACCACGATCACCTTTACGATATTCAATCCTTCTGTGTACTTGGCAGTCTGCTCCATAGCACGAACCTTAGCCTCAACATCTTCCTTGGACATATCCTTAGGAAGGTCAACAGTGAAACGAGTCTTACCATTGAATGACACAGCGTATGTGCAGGTGTTCTCCACTGTATAGCTTTCTATGTATTCAGGGAAAGTAGCGTATGTTACTGACTCAGTATGGCCAAGGGCCTCCCAAAGCTCCTCTGTGATGTGTGGAGCAAATGGAGAGAGAAGCACTACCATAGGCTCAAGAATCTCCTTCTTGGTGCACTTGAGAGCAGTGAGGTCATTAAGAGCAATCATAAATGCACTGATAGTAGTGTTATATGAGAATGACTCGATATCACTCTGCTCCTTGCCAATGAGCTTGTGAAGGACCTTAAGCTCTTCTGCCGTAGCTTTCTCATCGCTCACAATCCACTGGTCACGATCGTAGAAGAGTCTCCAGAACTTCTTCAGGAAGCGGTTTACACCATCGATACCCTTGGTGTCCCAAGGCTTGCTCTGCTCGATAGGACCGAGGAACATCTCGTAGAGTCTGAGGGTATCTGCGCCGTAGGTGTCACAGATGAGGTCTGGATTCACCACGTTGTACATACTCTTACTCATCTTCTCGATAGCGTAGCCACATACATACTCACC
The DNA here is from genome assembly GCA_024398075.1 of Bacteroidales bacterium. Taxonomy (GTDB): domain Bacteria; phylum Bacteroidota; class Bacteroidia; order Bacteroidales; family UBA932; genus Cryptobacteroides. The sequence continues at coordinate 35,887 of JAKSJM010000003.1, forward strand.
ATTCTCGAGAATGAACTCTGCATCCGCGAACTCAGGTCTCCACGCCTTGAATGCCTCAAGATCAAGTTTGTCATTATAGACAATGTTTACGTCCACATGGATCTCAGTGGTTTCGTACTGATCCTTGAGTCCAAGTGAAACGAATGTATTTGTACCGACTACTCTATAAACGAAGTTTGAACGGCCCTGGATCATACCCTGGTTGATGAGCTTACGGAATGGCTCGTCCTCGCATACATAACCGAGGTCAAAGAGGAACTTGTTCCAGAATCTCGAATAGATAAGGTGACCGGTCGCATGCTCGGTTCCACCGATATAAAGATCCACATTCCTCCAGTATGCATTCACATCCTTGTCTACGAGAGCCTCACCATTGTGAGGATCCATGTATCTGAGATAGTATGCGCTTGAACCAGCGAAACCAGGCATGGTGCTCTTCTCGAGAGGATAGCCATTGTATGTCCAATCCTTCGCGCGAGCAAGAGGTGGTTCGCCATTTGCCGCAGGCTTGAATGACTCGATCTCAGGGAGCTCAAGAGGGAGTTCTGACTCAGGTAGTGGTGTAGGGATGCCATCCTTATAATAGATAGGGAATGGCTCACCCCAATATCTCTGACGTGAGAAGATGGCGTCACGAAGTCTGTAGTTTGTCTTTCTTCTGCCAAGTCCCTTCTCCTCTACGTAGTCCTTTGCAGTCTCAATAGCGACCTTTACATCAAGACCATTGAGGAAGCCTGAATTGCACATCTTGCCTTCCTTGGCATCGAAGCTCTGTTCTGAAACATCGCAGCCCTCGATGATAGGAATGATAGGAAGGTCAAACTTGCGAGCGAACGCGTAGTCACGGCTATCATGAGCAGGAACTGCCATGATGGCACCAGTGCCGTAGCCAGCGAGCACGTACTCTGAGATCCACACTGGAATCTTCTCTCCAGTAAGAGGATTAATTCCATAAGCTCCTGAGAATACACCAGTCACAGACTTAGTCTCTGCAATACGCTCACGCTCAGTCTTCTTCTTAACCTGCTTGATGTACTCTTCTACAGCCTCTTTCTGCTCAGGTGTGGTGAGCTCGGCTACGAGATCACTCTCTGGTGCAAGAACCATGAAAGTAACGCCGAAGATAGTATCCACACGGGTAGTGAAGATGGTTACAGGAACTGTCTTCTCGCCGCTCTCAACATTGAATACGACCTCTGTTCCCTCAGACTTACCGATCCAGTTCTTCTGCATCTCCTTGAGTGAATCGGTCCACTCAAGAGTATCAAGAGACGAAAGAAGTCTTCCAGCATAAGCAGATACACGAAGCTGCCACTGAGTCATCTTCTTCTGCTCTACAGGATAACCACCACGTACTGAAAGGCCATCCTTGACCTCGTCATTTGCGAGTACGGTACCGAGGCCCTCACACCAGTTGACTGAAGTCTCACCCTGGTATGCGATACGATATCTCATGAGAGCATCTGATTTCTCCTTCTCAGAGAAAGCCTTCCACTGCTCCGCAGTGAAAGAATCTCCATCAGTGCAAGCAGCTTTTACTGAAGCATTTCCGCACTTCTCAAAGATAGCGGCGAGCTCTTCGATAGGGCGAGCCTTCTGCATGTCTGTATCATACCAGCTGCCAAACATCTTGAGGAAAGCCCACTGAGTCCAATGATAGTACTTAGGATCACATGTGCGCACTTCCCTATCCCAGTCGTATGAGAAGCCGATACGATCCATCTGCTGACGATAGCGTGCGATGTTATCTGTAGTGGTCTTCTCAGGATGCTGACCCGTCTGGATAGCATACTGCTCTGCTGGAAGTCCAAACGCATCATATCCCATTGGGTGAAGGACATTGAAGCCCTTGAGTCTCTTATATCTAGAGAAGATATCGCTGGCAATGTATCCGAGAGGGTGTCCTACATGAAGACCTGCTCCTGATGGATATGGGAACATATCCAGAACATAGTACTTAGGCTTGGAAGCATCCTCCTTCGCCTTGAAAGTGCCTTCAGCAGCCCACTTGGCTTGCCATTTCTTCTCAATTGCTTTGAAATCGTATTCCATAACTATATATCTTTATTTCTTCTTTTTCTCAAGTCTAAACTCCACATAGAGTGAGAGTTCCGCCTTCACCGGCTTGCCCTTCACCCGACCCGGTTTCCAGTTCGGAGAGGCCTTGATGACTCTTACGGCCTCCTCGTCAAGCATCTCATCGACACCCTTAAGCACCTTGACATCTGTCACCTTGCCCTTCTCGTTGATGATGAAATCCACAAGCACACGACCCTGAATTCCATTCACAACTGCTTTCTGAGGATAACGCAGATACTGATATACCCACTTCTGCAGGAAGTACGTAGGGTCTACTCTTCCAAGGAACGAAGGCTTATAGTCGCAGTCATAATAAGGGACTACGTCCGATCCATCAGCTACAGGAGTTTTTCTTTCATTTGGGTTGAAAAGCGGTCTCTCGCCATTCACGAGCTTCACAGAGAAGTTAAACAAGTACTCAAGCTCGCGCTCCATGAAATCATATTCAAGCTTATCGTAAGTATCTCTGTCAGAGCCATATTCACTATAATGTCCCGTACTGAACATTACAGACGGTATCTGCATGGCATAGAATGACCTATGATCAGAAGGGAATGGTTCAAGCGAGGTGATGGTAGGATGCACTGGCTGCAATGTGTTTGCCAGCGAATTCACCACTGCGTTCATGTCTGAGTTTGACGAAGTGAATGCAAGGAACTCCTGCGACTTAGGGATACCCACAATGTCAAGATTGATCATCGCAGCGATCTTCTCTGCAGCGCCAAACGACCTGTTAAGGAAGTACCATGATCCGGCATTTCCCTCGAGGGAGGAGCCAAATGCGACAAAGATGACAGAACGCTTCAAGAGCAATGAATTCGTCTGGAGCATTCTCGCGAGCTCCATCATGAGCGCGAGTCCTGACGCGTTTCCATTGGCACCATAATACATTTTCTCAGTAGGCACGCCGTCTATGGTGACGCTGCGCACGCCTATGTTGTCCATACGGGCACCGATGACTATGTACTCGTCACGCAAGGATTTGTCATAACCCTGAATGAAACCAACCACATTCCTGGAAGTGAGCGTGTCACCACTTGTCTGCTTTATGCCGAAGAGATCGCCCTCATCTGGCGAGAGCATCTCGACGCCGTACTTCTTGAACATATCTGCCACATAGATGGCGGTCTCATACTCGCCATCCGAGCCAGCCGCGCGGCCTCTCTTCGATGGAGAAGAGATATACGCGACATGCTCCTTGAGGGAAGCTACTGTCTCACTGTCATCTATGTCTGAAAAATGGACTTTGTACTGTGCCTGGGCAGAAACCCCAAGAATAAGCAGCATCAAGGCTGCAAGGAAACATTTTCTTTTCATCATAATGCTTCCTCATTAATCAAAATCGATGCCTCTTTATGGGTATAGCCACTTTCAATTAGACCTTGAAGTGACTCCCAGAACTCGAAGATGTCATTTGTATGGCAGATACCTACCTTCTTATATCCCTTCAGTGTAGGGATGAGAATGGCATCGTAACCTTTCTTCTCCTTGTAGCTTGCGGCAAACGCCTGTGCATTTTCCACAGTCGAGAAAGCGCCCACGATCACGGAGTACCTGTACCCGTAAGTGCCTGGGGCAATGCCTCCGAGCCTCTCTGGACGATCCACCGCGAATCCGCAATGCTGCAGCGAGTCGCAGAGCGCGAGCGAATCTGCTGTCCTTTTGAGCGCCTCTTCCACGCGAAGCGCAGAGTCCTTGCGAGCCTGCAGAATCTGCTGCTCACGCTTGATCAAAGCTGCGCGTGCCTCGATGTCCTCCGATGTAGGTCTTCCCGCCAGCGAGCGCATGAAATCACACCCTGACAGGAGCAGCATAGAGGCTGCGAGAAAGCTGAAAATCAATGTACTTCTTCTCATAGGACCAATAACCCAATTAAATGCAAATTTAATGAATATTAATCTACTGACAAAAAAAACGTATCTTTGCAAAGTGAACAGGAAAAAACTCATAATCATCATGGCCATTGTCTTCACAGTGCTTGCGCAGTTCAGCGCCAAAGCACAGTGGAGCGACATCTACAAGATACCATTTCCACAGCCATCAGTGCCACCAGTAGATACTGTATCTGTGGTAATGATTGGAGATGTCATGATGCACTCTAAGCAGCTCAGCTACGACTGCAGCACTTTTCTCGCCCCTCTCAAGCCGATGCTTGAAAACGCGGACATTGCCATCGCAAACATGGAGTTTGCGCTCGGCGGCGCCCCTTATTCCGGATATCCAGCATTCTCTGCTCCAGATAGTTACGCAGACTACGTGAAGAGTCTGGGAGTGGATGTGTTTCTCCTTGCAAACAACCACATCCGCGACAAGGGAGAAAGGGGTCTTTATAGGACCATCGACTACTATGAGAGCATGGGGATCAGATACACTGGCGCTACGCTCACTGAGCAAGCTGACTCGACGCTAAACCCTCTCATCATGATGTCACATGGCATCCGTTTCGCATTCATCAACTGCACCTACGGCACAAACGGAAACCATAGCGAGGCTGGTTTTCCTCGCGTACGCCTCACTTCAAAGGAGCTGATAAAGAAGGATATAGAGAGGGCTAAGAGAGCTGGGGCAGACTTTATCATTGCCCTACCTCACTGGGGGCTAGAGTATCAGCTGAAACACTCTTACGCTCAGGATGACTTCGCCAAATGGCTCGTAGGCCAGGGAGTGGACGCGATCGTCGGTGGTCATCCACACGTAGTCCAGGACACCACCCACATCAAGGGTGTGCCCGTAATCTACTCCATGGGCAATGCAGTCTCAAACATGACCGCAACAAATACGCGCCTGGAACTTGCTGTAACATTGAGGTTTACAAATGACCACGAAGGATCAATGAAGATGCTTGAGCCAGAGATCACCTTCCTTTGGTGCACAGTTCCCGGCATGCTCATCGACGGTTTCCAGACCATTCCAGTAGAAAAATATATCGGAAGGCGCGATGAATGGATCACACCTTCCGACTATGATAACATGATGTCGACACTCGCGAGAGTCAAGAGCGCCACCGGCATCGAATAATCTACTTCTCCCCTGCGGCGTCAAAAGCCTTAACTATCTTGGACACAAGAGGATGACGAACGATATCCTCGTTCGTGAACTCTATGACGCTCACTCCCTTGATATCTCTTACGAGATTCACTCCGCGCATGAGACCACTGTCCCCCTTGTTCGGCAAGTCCACCTGAGAAGCATCTCCGGTGACGATGAACTTTGCATTGCAACCCATTCGAGTCAGGAACATCTTCAGCTGTCCAAGATTTGTGTTCTGAGCCTCGTCCAGAATGACACAAGCTCTATCCAGGGTACGGCCGCGCATGTATGCGAGAGGTGCAATCTGGATGGTTCCCTCAGTAATAAATTCCTGAAGCTTGCGAGAAGGGATCATATCACCTAGAGCGTCGTAGAGCGGCTGAAGATATGGATCAAGCTTATCCTTGAGGTCACCAGGAAGGAATCCAAGCCTCTCGCCAGCCTCAACAGCCGGTCTAGTAAGAATGATGCGCTTGATTTCTCTATTCTTCAAGGCTCTTACCGCTAGAGCAATAGCCACATATGTCTTTCCCGTACCTGCAGGGCCTAGGGCAAAGATGAGGTCATTGTCAAAATAAGCCTTCACCATATTTTGCTGCGTGAGATTTCGCGCACGAATAGGTGTGCCCTCTGTGCTGTGAACGATTATAGCATTGCCATTCAGCTTAAAGCTGTCTGCCGAAGTCTCTCCGTCAAAGATCTCAGTGACATCATAAGGTGTCAGATTCATCTTCTGATGGCGGCGAGTTATGAGCTGGGCAAACTTTACCTCAAAGTCCTCTACCTGTGTGGGAGAACCTTCCAGCACTATATCCATTCCCCTAGCGACCACTTTCAGTCCAGGAAAATAGCTACAGAACTCTTCCAATATCTTATTTCCAGCGCCATAGATCTCTACTGGGTCAATGGCTTCAAGCTTAATGGTTTTCTTCATTAGCACAAACAATTATTGCCACAAATATACGAAAAAAGGAAATGCCCCGAAGAGCATTTCCTTATAATATCTTGTATGTACAATATTAAAGTGTACCGTTCTCGGTGATAGCCTTGAACTTCTCGTACTTCTCTGCGAATGAAGCGTCCTCATCGCGGAAACGGTAGCAAGCGTTCTTAAGGTACTCAGCGATGCTGACCTTGACATCGTTGTCCTTAGAGATCTCAAATGCCTTCTCGAAAGGAGCGATACAGCCCTTGAGAGCCTCCTCGAACTGCTTAACGAGAACCATGTACTTGTTGTCATCAAACTCCTCCTGAGCCTTGGTCTGAACGTCGATAGCCTTGTTGTACATAAGGATACCCTCGCCGATGTAACCGAACTCATAAGCAGGATTGATCTCTGCACACTTTCTGTAAGCCTCGATAGCCTCAGCCTCCTGGCCAAGCTTGCTGCGGATGTTACCCTCAACATAGTAGAGAGAAGCATTGTTTGGCTCGTTCTTCTTTGCGCCATCAAGGAGCACGAAGAGTCTGTCAGTGTCCTCACCACTTGTTACATAGTAGTTGATAAGACCGATAAGGATGCTCTGGCTAGCTGGATAAGCCTGGAAACCCTTCTCAAGGATGTCCTTTGCAGCAGCCTTAGCTGCCTTGATAGCGTCAGCCTTTGCAGCCTCGTCAGCGATAGCCTCTGCCTTAGCGGTAAGAGACTTCTCGGTGCACTCAGCGAGCTTACCGAATACCTCACCGTCATTTGCATAGTAGCCATAGCCAATGCACTTGTTGAATACCTCGATAGCCTTATCGTTATCACCACCCTGCCATGCTGCGAAACCAGCATTGTAGAGAGAGTTTGTATCAAGCTTTGCGAATGGCTCGACGAGTGAAGCCTCAGCAGCCTTCTCGAAGTTTACGCTTGCCTTAGCGAGGTCACCGAGGGTGTAAGCGTTGTAAGCCTCCTCTACATACTTGTTGCAGATAGCCTCGATAGCAGCAGCGATGTCTGCCTTCTTCTTTCCACCTGCATCTACGAGACCAGCCTGCTTGTAAGCCTCAAGAGCCTGTGCAAGAGCGTTCTCTACATATGGCTTGGTAACAACGATCATGTTAAGAACGTCGTTTGCATAGTAGTAGTCGCTATTTGCGTAAGACTCCTTAACATATTCCTGACCACCGAGAACTACATTCTCAACTGCGGTAGGGGCCACCTTGCCCATCATGAGCTTAAGCTCTGCCTTCTGCATACCGATCATACCGTTTCCAGCAGGAGCATTGTATGCATCCATGAGTGTCTGGCCGAGCTTCATCCAAGTAGCTACCTTGGTAGCCTTCTTAGGGTTCTGTGCATCAGCCTGAGCCTTTGCGATAGCTGCAGCTGCAGCATCCTGAGACTTTACCTGTGCGCCGGCAAACTGGAATGATGCCAGAAGTGCCAATGCCAAAAAGATTTTTTTCATAACCTAGATTGTTATTGTGATGTTAATAAATTATTCTTCACTTGGAATCTCAGCTGGAGTCTCGGCTGAACCTTCCACCAATGCTTCCTCCTGCTCCTCTGATCCCGCTACAACAGAGACTGCGGCTATGCTGTCGCCCTCCCTGAGGCTGATAAGCTTGACACCCTGTGTAGCACGACCACACACTCTGATGTCCTTCACTGCCATTCTGATGGTCATGCCCGAATGGTTGATGATCATAAGGTCATTGTCATCCTTCACAGACTTGATAGCAATAAGTTTGCCAGTCTTATCAGTGATCTCAAGAGTCTTTACACCCTTGGCACCTCTGTTTGTGGTTCTGTACTCCTCTGGATCTGAGCGCTTGCCGAATCCATTCTCACTTACCACAAGTATGGTGCTGCCCTTATCATCCTCACTTTCAGGATTATAAGAGATCATACCGATCACCTCATCGTCATCCTCAATGGTGATCGCACGGACTCCCATTGATGAACGTCCAAGCTCACGTGCATCATTCTCATCAAATCTCACGCAGCGACCATTTCTGGCAGCAATCATCACCTGAGCGCTACCATCTGTAAGGATAGCATCGAGAAGTGCATCACCTTCCTTGAACTGGATAGCGATGATACCCTTGTTCTTGCTCCTCTTATTTGCGAACTCGGTGAGCTTGGTTCTCTTGATGATACCATTCTTGGTGACAAGAACCACATAATGGCTATCAGTATACTCCTGCTTCTCGATAGACTTGGCATTCAGATAAGTCTTGATGCTGTCGTCCGGATCGATAGAAAGGATGTTCTGAACTGCACGGCCCTTTGATGTACGTGATCCCTCTGGAATCTCGTAAACCTTGAGGCGGTAGCACATTCCCTTCTCAGTGAAGAAGAGCATGGTAGAGTGCATGTTCGCCACGTAAATGTGCTCGATGAAGTCCTCGTCGCGCGTAGCGCTGGCTTTCTTGCCCACGCCACCACGGCTCTGGGTGCGGAACTCTGTGAGCGGTGTACGCTTGATATATCCAAGATGCGAGATGGTGATGACCACGTCGTCATCTGCATAGAAGTCTTCTGGGTTGAACTCCTCTGATGAGTAAACGATCTCAGAGCGTCTAGGGTCAGCATACTTCGCCTTGAGCTCCATGGTCTCAGCCTTTACGACTGCGAGCTGCTCGTCTACGCTTGAAAGGATCTGGTTACATCTTGCAATGAACTTCTGGAGCTCGTCATACTCTGCCTGGAGTTTCTCCTTCTCGAGTCCGGTAAGCTGACGCAGACGCATCTCGACGATAGCCTGAGCCTGGATCTCTGTGAAGCCGAAGGTCGCAACGAGCTGAGCCTTGGCCTCATCCACGCTCTTGGATGCCTTGATGATCTGGATGATCTCATCGATAACGTCAATGGCCTTGAGAAGTCCCTCGAGGATGTGTGCCCTCTTCATAGCCTTGTCAAGCTCAAACTTGGTACGTCTTACGACTACCTCGTGTCTGAAGTCAACGAAGTTTGCGATGATGTCCTTAAGTGACAATGTACGAGGACGACCATTCACAAGTGCTACATTGTTTATGGCGAAGCTTGACTGAAGGGCTGTGTACTTGAAGAGAGTGTTAAGCATCACGTTTGAGTTCGTGCCCTGACGGAGTCTGAGAACCACTCTCACGCCCTCACGGGAAGTCTCATCGTTTACGTATGTGATGCCATCGAGCTTCTTCTCCTCGACCATCTGGCCGATGCGCTCGATCATCTCTCTCTTGTTCACCATGTATGGGATCTCGGTGACAACGATGGTCTCCCTACCGTTCTCAGCCACCTCGATCTCCGTCTTCGCTCTCACGACTACCTTACCACGTCCTGTGGTGTATGCATCAATGATACCCTGACGTCCCTGGATGATACCTCCAGTAGGGAAATCAGGTCCCTTGATGTACTCCATCAAGCCCTCGATGTCAATGTCTGGGTTATCGATGTACGCGCAGATGGCGTCACAGCACTCTCCAAGGTTATGAGGTGCCATGTTTGTCGCCATACCTACGGCGATACCTGACGATCCATTGAGCAGAAGGAGCGGTGCTCTGGTAGGAAGCACTGTAGGCTCGAGCTCTGTGTCGTCGAAGTTATTTGTCATGTCGACAGTATCCTTGTCGATGTCAGCGATCACGTCCACTGCAAGTTTCTGGAGCTTAGCTTCGGTATATCGCATGGCAGCTACAGGGTCGCCATCCATAGAACCGAAGTTACCCTGTCCGAAGACGAGAGGATATCTCTGGTTCCAGTCCTGGGCGAGGCGCGCAAGCGCATCATACACGCTGGAATCACCATGTGGATGGTACTTTCCAAGTACCTCACCGACGATCTTCGCACATTTTCTTGTCTGTCCTGAATATCCAAGTCCCAGTCCATCCATACCGAAAAGAACCCTTCGCTGCACTGGCTTGAGTCCATCCCTGGCATCAGGAAGGGCTCTGGAGACGATGACTGACATCGAATAATCGATGTATGCAGACCTCATCTCGTGATCTATCTCCACCGGCTCTATGATACCGTGAATCTGACCTTCTTTAATTTCCTCCATAATTTACGTATATAAACACGCAAATGTACAAAATTTTCACGACTAATACAAAAGAAAAAGTATTATCTTTGTGACACTTTGAAAGGCCAGTGGATATGGAAATGAGAATCTCAGACGAGCTGAATGACATCGTCAAATATGCCAGGGAAGAAGCGATGAGGACCGGAAACTACGGCATCCGCATCGACCACCTCACTCTGGGCATCATTCGACATGGAGAGAACGACGCGTTCAAGGTGATGACAAGCCTTGGCATTAGCCCAGATGGGCTCAAGGACTGGATCGACACGCAAGTGACGCGAGACGGCATCATCCCATATACCCAGGTCGACCAGGTGGTCCTCACCAGAGGTTCGCAGAACATCATCAACCTCAGCATATTGGAGGCCACAAGATACAAGCACTCAGAGACCAGGAGCATCCACCTTTTCCTCGCTATCTGCCGCAGTGAAAATGGCACGTCAGCATACCTGAAAAAGTTCGGGATAGACCTCCGCACTGTGCTGTCTGCAGTATCGGAGGGCGGTTATCTGGACAGCGTCCCAAAAGCAAACGCCGCACAGGAGAACGGCGAACAGGAAGTACCTAAGGATGAGACTATTGAGGGAGCTGCACCACAGCCAAATCCATTCCAGATCGAGGAGTACGGCGTAGATCTCACCAAGGCTGCCGCAGATGGTCAGCTCGACCCGGTAGTAGGCAGGGAGGATGAGATAGGACGCGTCATCGAGATACTCGGCAGGCGCAGGAAAAACAACCCCATGCTCATTGGCGAAGCGGGCGTAGGAAAGTCAGCCATCGTGGAAGGCATTGCCATGAAGATTGCCACGGGCGACATCCCGCCAAGCCTAAGCCAGAAAAGGATCATCTCCCTCGACATAGCATCGATAGTCGCCGGTACGCGCTACAGAGGCGACTTCGAGAAGAGGATCAAGGACCTCATCACATACCTCAAGGAAAATCAGGACACCCTGCTTTTCATAGACGAGTTCCACACGCTTGTGGGAGCCGGAGGCGCGCAGGGAGCGCTTGACGCTGCCGGACTGCTGAAGCCTGCACTCGCTCGCGGAGAGATCCAGTGCATCGGCGCCACGACACTCGATGAATTCAGGAAGATCGTGGAAAAGGACGGAGCCCTCGACAGGCGCTTCCACAGGGTTATCGTGGAGGCCAATGATGTCGAGCAAAGCATAGCCATTCTGAAAAAGCTCCAGACACGCTATGAAGACTACCACCAGGTGGCATATACCGACGAGGCAGTGGAAGCTTGCGCCAAGCTGACAGACAGATATATAAGCGAAAAAGCACTTCCTGACAAGGCTATCGACGCCATGGATGAAGCAGGGTCAATGGTCAGGCTAAGAAAGGCAAGCGGAGCAAGAAAGGGCTCCGTGGTCAGCGCAGAAGATATAGCATTTGTCATCTCGAGGATGACAGGCATTCCTGTAAACAAGGTGGCTGAAAACGAAGGCAGCAAGCTTCTGAAGATGGGCGAAAAGCTCAAGGAGCGCATCGTGGGACAGGATGAAGCCATCGAGACCATTGCCAGAGCCATCAGAAGAAACAGGGCCGGACTGAAGGACCCCAACAGACCTATAGGCACATTCCTTTTCTTTGGACCTACAGGAGTCGGAAAAACATTGCTGGCAAAGAGAATTGCAGAATACCTCTTCGACTCAGAAGAGAACATAATCCGCGTGGACATGTCCGAGTATACAGAGAAATTCTCTTCATCAAGGCTCATAGGAGCGCCTCCAGGATATGTCGGCCATGACGAGGGCGGACAGCTAAGCGAAAAGGTTCGCCAGAAGCCATATAGCGTAGTCCTTCTCGATGAAATAGAGAAGGCGCATCCTGACATCTTCAACCTTCTGCTTCAAGTACTTGACGAGGGCCGTCTCACTGACAGTCAGGGACATACGGTGAACTTTAAGAACACCATCGTCATCATGACCTCAAATGTCGGGTCAAGAGAACTTGACGAGTACGGTAATGGAATGGGATTCACCAGGGCCAAGAAAGATGTGGAGGCAGACAGGAAGTCAGTCCTGGAAAAGGCCATCAAGAAAGCATTTGCCCCTGAATTCATAAACAGGGTGGACGAAAAGGTCTACTTCTCCCCTCTAACGAAAGACGCGATCGAGAAGATCATAGACATAGAGATAAAGAGCCTGGTAAAGAGGGCTGCCGAAGCCGGCTACCAGCTTAGGATCACACCAGGAGTAAAGAAGTTTGTGGCTGACGCAGGATTTGACTCCGTGTATGGAGCCCGCCCGCTCAGGAGAGCCATCACCAAGTACATAGAGGACCCAGTGTCCGAGTTCATAATCTCAGACAGGATGCTTGGACGCACGACGAAAGACACCGTGCTAAGGGTGGGTCTCATGCGCGACAAGGAAGGCACACAGGTCACTAAGCTTGTCTAAGCGAGATAAGCTCGAGACCGAGATCGTCTACCATCTCTGCGAATGCATCGATAGAGTCCTCAGAGAAAACTGATGAAAATACGGTAGAGAATGTGGTGAATTCTGTGTTCTTCATAAAGCGTTGTTTTTTGTTTACGAATGCAAAGTTAAGCCGAGCTTGTGCCAAAGTACGGCACAAGCTATAAAAATTTTCGAAAAATTATGAAAAAATCATTCATTTTGCTCGCCATTCTCGCTGGATTGGCATTTTCAGAGCAAAAATCACAAGCGATCGAGCCTACTGGCACCTACATCTATGCGCAGAAAGACTCAGTTACCCTAATGCTAGACTACTATGACGCAGCCCCTGGCAGCAAGACCACTATAGACGGCAAGCAGAAGCCAGCCATAGTATTTGTGTTTGGAGGAGGTTTCTTCTCAGGATCGCGTAGAGAAAAATCGTACGACAAATGGTTTACACGACTCACAAATGACGGATTCAAGGTATTCTCGATCGACTACAGACTTGGACTCAAGGGAGTGAAGAAGATGGGAGTCGCACAGCGCGACCTTCTAGAAAAAGCCGTACAGATGGCTGTAGATGACCTTTACAGCGCCACGGCATTCATTTGCGAGAACGCAAATGAGTTCGGAGTGGATCCCGCAAACATTGTCACAAGTGGATCATCTGCCGGCGCCATCACCATCATGCAGGCAGAGTGGGAAAGAGCAAACTCACACCCAGCCGCAGCCGTCCTCCCAGAGGGCTTCAAATACGCAGGCGTGATGTCATTCTCGGGAGCCGTCTACTCCAAGGAAGGCAAGGTGAAATATAAGCAGGAGCCCGCCCCTACTTTCATGTTCCACGGCACCGACGACAGGATCGTGACCTACAAGCAGATCTGGTTCTTCAATATCAGATTCGCCGGCTCAAGCATTGTCGAAAAGACATTCAAGAAAATGGGCTACAACCACAGGATCTACAGGTATGAAGGCCATGGCCACGAAGTTTCCATGTACATGGACAAGGCCTACGACGAAGAGATGGCATTCATCTACACAAATGTGATGAAGGGCAAGAAAGTCAATGTCGACGCAGTCGTAGACGATGGAGAGCCCGCTCCGACATGGGGAGCAGGCTCTCAGAAAAAGCTATATGCCAGCCAGAAATAACTAATCCTGGGTCAGCTTATCAAGTGACAGTTTTACAAGCTCCTCCACGAGGGGCTTGTAATTTGTATTCGAGCTCTTCAGGTAGCGATTTGCAATGATGCAGCATACCGTACCGGCCTCGTGACCAAGGTGCGCAGCGAGTCCAGCGAGCGCGGATCCCTCCATCTCGAAGTTCGTGATCCTATACTCTCCGAAGCGGAAAGACTCGAAGTCCTCGAGCATGTTTGGCATGGCGAGAGGAATGCGCACTACCCTACCCTGAGGGCCGTAGAAGCCTGGTGCAGAGATGGTGACACCCTTCACTGTAGCATCCTTGAACCTGTCAATGAGTTTGTCGCTTGCCTTGATGAAGTATGGGTCAGGCAAGTGCTTGTTCCAATGAACATGCTCCTTGAACGCCTCCTCCATGGCGAGGTTTGAGTAACTATCTCTATCCTCGTACCAATTGATCAGTCCATCCACTCCCACAGAATAATGCGAGAACACATAAGACCCAAGAGGAATGTCTGCATGGATAGCACCAGAAGTGCCAATTCGAAGGATGGTAAGAGTCCTATGCTCAGGCTTCACCTCCCTGGTCTCGAAATCCACATTTGCCAGAGCATCCAGCTCCGTCATGACGATATCAATATTGTCAGTACCGATACCTGTAGAAAGGGCAGTCACCCTCTTTCCATTATAGATACCAGTAGTAGACACAAACTCACGAGACTCGTGATGACACTCTATGCTTGAGAAGAACTTGCTAACCATTGCTACGCGACCAGGGTCGCCTACGAGTATAACTATATCAGCTAGTTCTTCTGGACGAAGATGGATATGGAATGCAGATCCATCGCCGTTGATTATAAGTTCTGATTCAGGTATTCTCATTTGTTATTAGTTTTATAGTTTCATTCAAAGTTAGGATTATCTTGCGAAAATTCCTACTTTTGTCAAGTTAAACATAAAATTGAACAGGAAATGTGGCAGAGAATACAGACACTATACATCGGCATTGAAACAGCCCTCATCGCAGCACTCTTCTTTGGTCCAAAGGCAGTTACAGCTGCGGGCGATGAGATTTCATACATCTCATACATTCCATATCTCATCCTTCTCATCATCATCACCATCTTCAACGTACTCGCCCTTATGGCGTACAAGCAGAGGGTATTCCAGATGAGAACCATGGCCATGGCAGCTATCGTAACACTTGCACTTCAGGTTTGGCTTGCAGTCGATTACATTGCCTTGATGGATACGGAATACGTATTCCGTTTCACGGCCATCTTCCCTCTTGTAGCCATCATCCTCGACGTGCTCGCCATCCGCGGCATCATGTCAGACATCATGGTTGCCGAGAGCGTCAATCGCTTGCGCTCATCGAGGAAGCATCGCAAATAACATGATCAACTGGGGCAAAAAGCTTCCTACTTATCTCGTAGGCGACTACCAGCTCACAGCTACGGTGATCTTCACCGCGCTGTTTGCTGTGCTTTTCACCGTGCTCTGCGCCCCATTTCACCAGGATTTCGCATGGTTCGCCATAGGCGCGACCAAAGGTCTAGGCTTCACCGCCATTTTCTTCCTGATCGTCCTCATTCTTGTAAGTATAAGTAAGAGAACAATGTGTGTCACAGGAAGGCGTAGGACCCTGACCTATGCAGAATACATAATCTGGAACATACTGGAAATCATTGTGATAAGTGCGCTCTACACCTTCTTCACCATGGAAGGAGAGAAACTTGGGATCATTGACTCTTTCGGAGAAGCTCCTATAAGCATGTTCATAAGGGCCATGGAGCAGTGCATCATCATCATAGGCGTGCCATACTTAATCTCGGGTATGTACTTCGCACTGATGGACAAAAACAACACTATCCGTCTAATGAATTATAGCACAGTAGTTTCCGATGAGATAGTGGTTCCTAAGGACGAAAAGAAAATCACACTTTTCGATAACAGCGGCGCCCTTAAGCTTTCCATCAGGTCATCTAGTCTCTTCTACATAGAGTCAGATGACAACTACATCATCGTGTGGTACACAGATGGTCAAGACATGCTCAAGAAATACATGCTAAGATGTCGTCTAAAGACCATCGAAGAGAGCTTTGCAGACAGTTCCCTCGTACGATGCCATAGAAAGTACATCGTAAACACAGAGAAGATCAAGGTCCTTCGTAAAGAGAAGGATGGATACATTCTCGAACTCGAAAATGAATCCATCCCTCCTATTTCTATTTCCAAGACCTACGAAGAAAAGATCTTGAGTATTATACATCAGTTTCCTGCAGACTAGTCTCCAGCTTCCTTGAGACGCTCTGCATTCTCAGCGATAGTAAGCTGATCGATCACCTCCTGAATATCTCCATCCATGAAAACTGGAAGATTATACATACTCCAGTTTATACGGTGATCGGTCACACGACCCTGAGGATAGTTATAGGTACGGATCTTAGCTGAGCGGTCACCAGTGGAGACCATGGTCTTACGCTTGGAAGCCACCTCATCAAGGTACTTCTGGTGCTCCAGGTTATAAAGACGGGTTCTAAGCTCCTCGAATGCTCTATCCTTGTTCTTAAGCTGCGAACGCTCCTCCTGACACTGAACTACGAGTCCTGAAGGGATGTGGGTAAGACGAACCGCAGAATAAGTGGTATTTACACCCTGTCCACCAGGACCAGATGCACAGAAGAGATCAAGTCTGATATCGCTCCAGTTAAGCTCGACATCGAACTCGCCAGCCTCTGGGAAAACAGCCACTGATGCAGCTGAAGTCTGGATACGTCCCTGAGTTTCTGTCTGAGGTACACGCTGAACACGGTGCACACCTGACTCGTACTTCATCACGCCATATACGCCATCTGGGCTAGAGAGCTTGAACACGATCTGCTTATATCCACCTGCAGTACCAGGAGCCTGGTCAGTGACCTCCACCTTCCAACCCTTGGACTCTGCGTACTTGGTATACATTCTGAAAAGGTCGCCTGCGAAGATAGCCGCTTCGTCGCCACCAGTACCACCACGGATTTCGACCATAGCGTTTTTCGAGTCGTCAGGATCTGCTGGGATAAGCAAAAGCTTGATGTTCTGCTCCATCTCAGGAATCTTAGGTTCGATCTCGGCAATCTCCTCGCGGGCCATCTCACGAAGATCGTCATCCTTCTCATTCATGAGGATATCCTTCGCTGACGCCAGTTCCTCAAGCATCCTCTTATACTCAAGGCCTGCCTTGATGATAGGCTCGAGTTCCTTGTAGTCCTTGTTCAGCTGGACATACTTCTTCATGTCCGACATCACCTCTGGGCTTGCAAGCTGATCCTGAAGCGACTGGAATTTGTCCTGCAAAGAGAGGACTTTCTCTAAAAGTGTATTTTCTGCCATATAAAAATTAAACGCTGAAGTTATGGTAGTGAGGGCCGAAACGCTCGAATGCCTCACGGTCAAGCATCTCTCTATCATCTGGATGAGCGATGCTTATGAGAAGCTTCGCACGCTCCTGAAGAGACTTACCGTAGAGATCCACAGCGCCATACTCTGTCACAATCCAGTGTGCATCTGCACGAGGAGTCACTACGCCGGCACCAGAATTAAGTGTGCTCACAATCTTGTTCTTACCCTTGTTTGTGCGAGAAGCGAATGCTGTGATGGACTTACCACCTTCAGACATGGTCGCTCCCTTCACGAACTCGACCTGGCCACCAGTACCACTGAAGATGCGAGTGCCGATGGAATCTGCACTGATCTGGCCAGTGATGTCGACCTCAACAGCAGAATTGATCGCCTTCATATGAGGATTCTGGGCTATGACCATAGGGTTATTTGTGTAACCTATATCCTTCATGAGGACATCAGGGTTATCGTCGATGAAAGAATACACCTCCTGCGAACCGAGAAGGAATGATGAAACCACCTTACCGGTATCGATCTTCTTGCATGCGCCATTGATCACACCAGCCTTGATGAGGCGAAGAAGGCCATCAGCAAACATCTCAGTGTGGAGTCCAAGGTTCTTATGTCCGCCAAGCTGAGCTGCAAGGGCATTTGGAAGTGCACCGATACCCATCTGGATACAGTCACCGTCCTCGATAAGGGATGCACAGTTCTTTCCAATGAGGACCTCTGTAGGAGTAGGCTCTGCGAAGTGAGCCGTCACGAGTGGAGTGTCATCCTCTACGAGATAGTCGAACTGATCGAGACTCACGAGATCACCATGTGCATAAGGCACATTTGGATTAATTACACCTATCACGAGCTCGGCTGTTTCGATAGCGGCTATTGAACAATCAACGGAAGTTCCGAGGGAAACCATTCCATTTGCATCTGGACGAGACACATTCACCAGTGCCGCACCAAGTTTGATGAAGCCATCGCGGTAGAGCTTCTGGCTCTCACCGAGATGAACAGGAAGATAATCCGCATATCCCGCATTTACATTGGCACGTACATTTGGGCCCACGAAGAATCCCTGCTCGAAGAAGATGCCCTCGTAGCGAGGCTCGCTGTAAGGTGCTGGACCTTCAGTATGGAAATGGTGAAAATGCAAGTCCTCAACCTCACCAGCGTCGGCCCTTCTACAAAGAGCCTGGATGAGAATGTGTGGCACACTTGCGACACTGCTAAGATGTATGTGGCTATGCGACTTGATGTGGCTTACAGCCTCATCTGCCGAAACGAAATGGATAGGATATGCCATAAATAGTTAGTGTATTGTAATAAAACATACAAAGATAGTGAATTTTTGGAAGAAACTTGGCTATATTTGTATGTACAGGAAAAGAAATTTGGAAATGCATACAAGAGAAGAAAAATTGGCCTCATTCGGTAGGCTCCTGGACGTCATGGACCAGCTCAGGGAGAAATGTCCATGGAACGCCGAGCAGACCATGGAGAGCATACGCCCCATGACCGAGGAGGAGGTTTATGAGCTTAGCGACGCTATCCTGAATGGTGACAAAAAGGGGACCGCGAAGGAGATCGGAGACCTCATGTACCACCTCGTATTCTATGCCCGCATCGCACAGGAATCAGGAGACTTCGACATCGCCGACTCCATTGAAAAGGTGTGCGACAAGATGGTATTCCGTCACCCGCACGTGTTCGACCCTAACTGTCAGCAGATGACAGCGAAGGAAATCGCAGATACATGGGAGCTCGTGAAGGCCAAGGAGAAGGACGGAAACAAGACTGTGATGTCAGGCATACCAGAAGCCATGCCATCACTACTAAAGGCTCTTTCCATGCAGGAGAAAGCCAGGGGATGCGGATTCGACTGGGAAAAGCCAGAGGATGTATGGGATAAGGTAAAGGAAGAAATGGGAGAAGTGGAGGAGGCCACGAAAGATGCCGACCAGAAGCACATGCAGGAGGAATTCGGTGACCTTCTATTCTCTGTGATAAATGCAGCGCGTCTATACGGAGTGGACCCTGAGGCTGCCCTCAACGGCACATGCGCAAAGTTCAGAAGACGCTTCACCTACCTTGAGGAGAACACTTTGAAGAAAGGGAAAAAGCTCACAGAACTGACTCTTTCAGAGATGGACAAGTACTGGGATGAGGCCAAGGCAAAAGGCCTTTGATCCCCTACTCAAAGAAGAAATCGCGTGCCGGGAGAGATGCAGAGCATTTCTCTCGGCATCTTTTAAATAATTCAGCAGTGTATCCCGTCTGGCGCGGACCCTTCCAAGTGCTGGTATTTGCCACCATCACCCAGCATTCCCCATCTGGGAAAAGCCTGATGAGGGCACTTGTACCAGACAACGTGCCTGTTCGCGACCAGCAGTGCCCAGGGGTAGTGTCATTCCATCCCAGAGAATAGGTATTCTCATCGACATACCTTGTCATCTGGTCAATGCTTTCGGCTGAAATGACATCAGGAACCCACGGAAGTCCGTCTATGGAAGCGACGAAGCGAGCAAGCTCTGGCGTGGATGCCACCCATGCACCCGCTCCACTAAGTCCAGTGATATTATTGCCACCATAGCAGCGAAGAACCTCCTTGCCGCTATGCGTATATTCCTCTACGGGCTCGTCATCATCCTGCAGATAATAGCGCGTCTCGTTAGGCAACTTATCCTTATAATAATTTGATGCAATGTGGAAGTCTACACATCCTGCTGGACGGAGCACATTCTCCTGCATCCATGACTCATAGCTCTCACCTGTAACTTTCTCGATGATCATCGAGAGTATAAGATACCCCAGATTCGAGTATTCCTGTGATGTACCTGGCTGAAAATACAGGGATCGCGGCAGCTGAGTGAGCAGAAGAGTCTGAGAATCAGGAGCTTCAGACAGGTGATGCTGCTGCATGATGGTCACCGTCGAAAAAAGCGGATCGCCACGACGAGCCGAGAAACCAGCCTGATGGCGCAGCAGATGCTCCACCGTGACTTTCAAATAGTTAGGATCCGTCAACGCATCTGTGTACACCTGATCATTGAGTATGCCCAATGGTCCGAAAACGCGATCGCCAAGAGAAAGCTTGCCCATTTCCTGAAGCTTCATGATGCCGACAGCTGTGATGAGCTTGGACACTGACGCCAAGCGCATTACGGTGCCTGGAGTCATCCTCTCCCCTTTCTCCTTGTCTGCCCAGCCGAAGCCTTTGGCATAGAGAAGAGAATCATTTCTGGTGATGGTAAGCGAGACTCCCTTGATGTGCCAGAAGCTCATGTAGGTCTCCATTTCCTTGTCTATATAGTCCAATGACAATGAATCCGCCATCTCATTGGTAAGGAAATCATTCAGAGTGCGAGCCACCTTTGGCTCCTCTGGCTCATCGTGCAGGATAGTGGAGCGGAATGCCCAGAAGAGCAAGCCGCCTATAATCAAAGCGAGAGCCGTAAGCCCAAGTGTATGTCCACCTCTGGATACCATGCTAAATCAGCCCTGACTTCTTTCCAAACTCAATGATGAAGTCTGCGGTCCCATCTATGCCAAGCATAGAAGAATCTAGGCAAAGGTCATAGTTTGATGCCACGCCCCAGTCTCCGAAGGTAAAGTAGTCATAGTATGACTTTCTGGTCTTGTCGCGTTTCTGGATGATGGCTTCAGCCTCTTCAAGGCTTACGCCTGTGCGCTCTGCCACCCTAGCCTTTCTAGCTGCCATAGGAGCAGTGATGAATACATCAAGGCAGTCCAAATCCCTCAGGACATAGTCAGAAGCACGCCCCACAAAGATAGCTGAGCCTCTTTCGGCAGCCCCCTTGATAACCTCGCTCTGAATGCGGAAGAGTTCGTCATCATTGAGATAATTCTCTGCTATGCCGAAACTGTTCACCAGTGTAGAAGTGAGATTTGACAGAGAGAAGAATTTCTTCTGCTCATCTCGCTTCGCGAAGAAATCCTCGCTATATCCACTTTCCTTGGCGGCCTGGATCAACAGTTCATTGTCATATACAGGAATGCCAAGTTTCTGCCCAAGTGCGATAGCGACACTCTTGCCACCACTGCCAAACTGACGTCCGATGTTGATGATGATTTTCTTATCCATGATTAGCTGATAGCGCCTCCAAGCGAAGACGAGTCATCGCCATCGCTGATTTTGTTGAACTTTCTAAATAGTCTTATGATGAAGTATGCCGAGAATACGACAGACATCAAATCCGAGATAGGGAAACTGATCCAAACGCCTGTCTCCTGCAACCACAGAGGGAGCAGATACACCATTGGCACAAGGAAAATGAGCTGACGCGACAGCGACAGGAAGATGGAGATCTTCACCATTCCGAGGCACTGGAAGAAGTTTGACGTAATCATACCAAAGCCCACGACGCAGAACACACAATTCATCACCCTAAGGCCATGAACAGATAGATCTATGAGCGTAGGATCGCTGGTGAAGATGCTCACAGCAGCGCGTGGGAAGAATACTGAAACCACCCAGCAAATCGTGGTTATGAGCAGTGCCCACATCACAGTGAGTTTGAATACCTCCTTCACCCTACTGTACTGACGCGCACCATAGTTATATCCTGCGATAGGCTGCATTCCCTGATTCAGTCCCATCACGATCATGGCCGCCATCATGGTGATCCTGTTCACAATTCCATACGCTCCGATGGCAAGGTCACCGCCATATTTTCTGAGCTGCTGGTTGATGAAAAGCGCCACGATGCAGGACGCCACGTTCATGAGAAATGGTCCAAGTCCAATGGCCATGGACTGCTTCGCCACCCTCCAGTCAAGCTGGAATACAGGTCTTGGGAAGTGCACAGCCCTTTCCTTGTTCAAGAGGAACTTGAATGAATATACCAGCGCCATTAACTGACAGAGTATGGTCGCAATAGCCGCACCCTGGATGCCAAGTTTCAGCACAAAAATGAAGATAGGGTCCAGGATGGCATTTGAAATGACAGTGAACAAAGTGAGACCCATGGCTATCTTCGGGCTACCTGCGGCCCTGATGATACCATTGAAGCCGAAATATAGGTGCGAGATGACATTTCCAAGGAGAATGATCACCATATAATCCCTGGCAAATGGCAATGTATTCTCACTCGCTCCGAAGAAATAAAGAATCTTGTCGAGGAAAGGAATGGTAAGAACAGTGAACGCCACACCGATTATGGTGTTCAGCGAAAGCACATTTCCCAGGACTTTGTTTGCATTTTCATAATTTTTCTGTCCCAGCAAGACTGAGATCATGGTCATTGCTCCCACACCCACCAGGGTGCCAAGGGCAGCTGCAAGATTCATGAGCGGGAATGTCACCGCCAGACCAGAGATAGCATACGATCCTACACCGCCGATGTGACCGATGTAAATGCTATCTATCACATTATACAGAGAAGACGCAGTCATGGCGATGATGCCTGGGACTGCGTACATTCTCAAAAGAGTGCTTATTTTGATGGTGCCGAGCTCTGTTGGCGCAGCACCTGTCTTCAACGCCATAGGCTAACTAGTCTTTCTTAGTAATCTCGATTTCAAAAACAAGAGGAGCATAAGGAGGAATGGCAGAACTGCTGCCACTGTAGCCGTATCCACGATCTGAGATGAATACGCCTGCTCCCTTCTCGCCTACTTTCATGCCATAGATGGTCTTTTTGAATCCATCGATCACATCTGAGTTACTGGTGCCCATGGTTAGTTCCTCATATTTGTCTCCCCAGGTCACAAATGTAGGCTCATAGGTGTTTGATGGCTTGTAAATGCCATGTACCTTGGCTGTATCTGCGATGGTGGTATCGAACACCTTGCCATTCAGCATACGACCTGTATAGTTTAGGTAAACCTTATCGCCATTCTTGAATGAAGTGGTATCTACACAATCCTTGATTTTGAGATAGTAGAAACCGAGTCCTGTAGAATCTGGAATGTTATGATAGGTCTTCGCCATGTAATTCTCCGCCTCGGCGATCTCCCACTTCTGGATGTCAGGAATAGCATCTGTGACCTCGATGGTGTAGATACAATCTGTTCCGCTAACATTCGCAAGATACTCCTCTTCTGTATCATATCTAGAATATGTAGCCAGCCATCCAGGTACTATCACAGTTCTTTTGCCACCCACCTTCATGGTAGAAAGCAGAGCCTCCATACCGGCCTCAAGATTCTTCTCCCCGAGATAGTCCAGTCCGCGGAAATAGACATACGGACCGTAATATGTAGACTCGGAGTATGTGCCAAGCTGCTTGGCAAGAGACTCCACTGAAGTCTTCTTTACATTACCCTGAAGATCCCTTGATGTGTAGTAAGCTCTGATATATGGATACGTTTCCATATCTGATATGGAGACGCCACTGCCTGGCTCGTCTTCGATGATATAAATGCCTGGCTCAACTCTCTTTGCATCTGGATAATGGGTGAGCAGCCATGCGTCAAAATATCTCTTGGCTGCATCATTCTTTCCCGATGTACTTGACTTGGCACAGCCGGAGAACAAGGCAGCTACCATAGTCAAAGCAAAAAACGTCTTTCTAAATGTCATATATAGTCCTTAATATTATCTTAGTTTTCAACTGTTTCCACCCAAATTCTATAAGCAAGCGGAACCCTTGGTGGGATAGTTCCTACAGGATGGCTGCCAAATCCACTCTTTCCAGAGAAAAGAATCACACACTCCTCCCCCGGCTTTACACCGACGAGTCCTCTCTTCAAGCCATCCACTATCTTGGCGTCAGAAAGCTTAATCGAGATAGGGTCTGTGTCCACACAATCCCATCCTGACGAAGCAGCCAGCTCCTGCATATTAGTCGCAAAAAGCGAGCCTGCATTCAGAGAACCGCTGGAAAAATCATACCCAGCATAGAAAAATGAAACATTTCCCCTCTTAAGCAATGCATCTCCGTCTCCCTCCTGAATGGTGACTCTGGTGGCGCCGCCATAATATGTAACGGTAATGGTGTCGCGCACCTCTCCTTCTTCCGTTATAGTGACCTTAGCCACTCTAAGGACAGTCGTGCCACCATCCTCCACCATGCTAAGTGTATCACATGGAGTTATCAAGCCCTCGATAAATCTGTCGATCGTCTCTTCCTGCTTAGCGTATGTCTGCTCCTCTGAAGCCTTGGTACAAGCGAAGGCAGCAAGAAGACAGAATGACAAAAGTAAGATTTTATCTATCCTCATCAAAATAATCTTTCAAAATGTTTTCAACATAAGTCTCTGCTTCCGACGGACTGGATATGTCCTGAGGGAAGAAAAGGCGCCCTCCTGATGCCTGCTCATGACCGCCCCCATGAAAATATCTGGATGCCAATGCATTTGCAGAATAACCCGCCTTAGAGCGAACTGACACCCTGAAAAAGTCATTGTCTTCACGAAGGTAAAGGCTGTACTTTACGTCAGCCACCTGAAGTGGAATATTCACAAAACCTTCCAGGTCACCTTCCTGAAGGTCAAATCTTTCCTGTTCCTCTCGCCTAAGGATAGTGTATGCCACGCCATAGGAAGTAGTAACAAGTTTTCTATCCAGAAGATAACCAATAAGCCTTATTCTATTTTCCCTATACTCATTGTATACATGAGAAACGATATCATTTCTATCGACACCCGCAGCAAGAAGGTCCGACGCCATCTTGAGCGTCGACGGATACACTGAGTTCGCGAAGTTATTTGTGTCCGTCGTCATGCCTGACATCAATGCGTAAGAGCACTCTTTGGGCAGTTTTGTAGCATCGCCATTGACCTGAGGCATGGCCATCAGCACCTCATAAAGGAGTTCAGAGGCAGAAGAAATATCAGGCGTCGAGAAAACAATGTCAAAAGCCTCCTCGTCAGGATTCAAATGATGATCCACCAATACTTTAGGTGCTTTAGACGCCTCAAGTAAAGGCTGAAGTCCATCGGTTCTGGAAAAAGAATTGAAATCTAGACAAACCACAAGATCCGACGAATTCATCCAATCCTTGACTTCATCGGGATCATTTGTAAAATCCAGATAAAGATTATCAGCATTCGAGGGCAATATAAATGCTATGTTCTGCGAAATAGCATTTGGCATAACCACCTTAGTATCAACATTATAGAAGGACCTTAGAAACACCATCAAAGCAGTGGTGCTACCAAGCGCATCGCCATCAGGACGTGTATGCGTCGTGATGGCAATTCTCTTCGAACTGGCGAAGAGAGCGTCAAGTCTGGCTATGTCATTCTCAATAATGTGGAACATCATGTGTAATTTGGTTTGCAAATTTACAAAGAATATTGCATTTCATAATTCATTTTTATAACTTTGTCCGTTGTAAAGACTGTTTACGGAAATAAAATAAAACATAATACAATGAATCCAATTCTTAAAAAAGTATTGACTTGGCTCGTTCTTCCTGCCATCATCGTGGTCCTCGTTTACACTATCGTACAGAGCATCATGCAGCCTGTTAACTTCAACAAGGAGAAGGCTCAGCGTGAAGAAGTGGCTATCCAGCGTCTTAAGGACATCCGTACACTCCAGGTAGCTTACAAGAGCGTTCACAACAAGTTCAACTCATCTGTTGACTCACTCATCGACTTCTACAACAAGGAGCAGATGGCTGTGATCATGCAGGTAGGTTCTATGGATGACTCACTCGCAGTTGCTCACACAGAGGCTGTAAAGAAAGCAAACAGAAAGATCACTGGTGCTCAGCTTTATGACATGTACCTCAAGGGTGACAAGAACCTCGTTTTCAAGGTTGAGAACAAGATAGCAGTCAGCGACACTCTCTTCAACGATCGCGAGGATTTCTGCATCGACTCACTCAAGTACATCCCATTCTCTGGAAAGACCCCTGTCATCATGGAGTCTATCGTAAAGAAGGTTTCAGGTGTAGATGTTCCTCTCTTCGAGGCTAAGATGCCTTACAGAGATCTCCTCAAGGGCATGGATAACCAGCTCAGAATTAATCTCGATTTCGACAGAAGAGATCAGAACAAGTACGAAGGTCTTCAGGTTGGTAGCATTACAGCTCCAAATAACAACGCAGGAAACTGGGAGTAATCTGATGGATCAAATACAGAAAGAGAGAATATCCATTCAAGTAACCTTGAGTGGATATTCTTTTAAAATAGAGAGTGGTGACGACGTCAAGACATCTGGATGGCTTGGCGCCGAGCGTGTCTTTACCTGCCCAGAGCTCCAGAAGCGCTACGACGAAGTACGCATAGCGCTACTCACGCCGAAATTCACTCTGGTACCTTCACAGTTCTTCACGCCGTCTTCATCCAGAAGCATGCTCTCAGACGTGATGAACATCAGGGAGAGCGACGCTGTGGAATATGTTGAAGTGCCACAGTTTGGTGCATGCCTCATATTCTCAAACTCGATAGACGAGTCACTGTCCAAGGTCATTGAACAGACAGTAAGGACCACTTCAGGAGAGACGGCAAGGATACTTCCAGAGATGTATTATATATTGGAAGAACTCCCTATGTGTCCAGAGTACAACAAGATATTGGCGACATGGAAAGATGGCTATCTTCACCTCGCCATTGCCCAGGGAAAGAGCCTTCTTCTGGCAAACAGCTTCCAGGCGCCAGACTTCACCACAGCGGAGTACTTCATCTTCAATGCCATGAAGTCTCTCCAGCTGAATCCAGAGGTATCTACCATATGCTGGAGAATGCCACTCAAGGCCGAAGATGAGATGTCACTTTACAGATACTTCAAAGCAGTAGAGCAGATATGAGAATTATAGGAGGAAAGCTCAAGGGAAAGTCCATCAATCCACCTGCAGGTTACAAGGCACGCCCTACCACCGATTTCGCAAAGGAAGGATTGTTCAACATCCTGGACAACGAATATGAGTTCGAGGACCTCAAGGTGCTTGATCTCTTCGGTGGCACTGGTTCTATTGCCTTTGAATTTGCATCCAGAGGCGCGTCAAGGGTCTACTGTGTGGAGATGACCAGAGAGAACGCCTCATTCATCAAGACCGAGGCTGGAAGGCTAGGGCTTTCAAACGTCACCATGGTAAGAGACAATGTGTTTGACTTCCTCCCTATCTGCAGAGAAAAATTCGACATCATTTTCGCGGACCCTCCATACGCATTGGAAAATCTCGAAACCATACCAGACCAGGTTCTCAGCCTGGATTTGCTCCACCCAGAGTGTTATTTCATACTCGAGCACGGAGACGAGCACTCGTTCAAGGAGCATCCCTGCTTCGTCAAGGAAAAGATATACGGAAGAGTTCACTTCTCATTTTTCATAAAAAAATAAAGGTTATGACAGCTTCAATCAAAGCTATCCTCGCCGCCGGAGCCATATGCATGGCACTGGTGGCTTGCTCAGAGCGTACCTCAAAGGTAGAATGGGCACCCGCTGGAGACAAGATCAGAACCAGTTGGGCAGAAGAAGTATCACCACAGAATGCTCATCCAGAGTATCCAAGACCACAGATGGTCAGAGAAGCATGGCAGTCACTGAATGGACTTTGGGACTATGCTATCGTAGAGGCGAATACAGACAAGATGCCTGATCCAGAAGGAAAGATCCTGGTTCCATTCCCAGTGGAGTCATCACTCTCTGGAGTCGGAAGAGCTGTCTCAGCGGACAGTTCACTATGGTACAAGAGGATCATTGAGATTCCTAAAAAATGGAGCGGAAAGCGCATCATGCTGAACTTTGATGCAGTGGACTGGGACTCTGAAGTATTCGTCAACGGCCAGAGCATGGGTAGACACACTGGAGGATACACAGCCTTCAGCTATGACATTACACCTTATTTATATATGAACGGCAAGCAGACCATCGAGGTGAAAGTGCTTGACGCCACAGACAAGGGAAACTTCCAGCCAAGAGGCAAGCAGGTCTCAAATCCTAAGGGCATCTGGTACACGAGAGTAACAGGTATCTGGCAGTCAGTGTGGATGGAAGCCGTCCCAGAGACATCCATCGAGAGTTACTATGCTGTAGCATCCCTTGCCGACAGTTCATTAGTAGTCTACCCTACCATCAAGAATGCCAAGGAGGGTGACACCATCAAGATAGATCTCATCGAGGGCAAGGTGGGCTACTCAGCAGAAGAGCCTGGTACGAACGTCATCACGAGCATCAACACAGTCAGCGGAAAGCCTGCAAGGCTTGTCCTCAAGACCTTCAAGACATGGAGCCCCGATGAACCATACCTCTATGGTTTGAACATCAGCGTAGTAAGAGGCAATGAAACTGTGGACTGCGTGAACGGATACACAGCGATGCGCGAGGTCGGTACCATCACGGACGCTGCAGGACACAAGCGCTTCGCGCTCAACGGCAAGCCTATCTTCCACTACGGACCTCTCGACCAGGGATGGTGGCCAGATGGACTGTATACAGCACCAACAGACGATGCACTCAAGCACGACATCGAGATGACCAAGGCGTACGGCTTCAACATGATCAGAAAGCACATCAAGGTAGAGCCAGCAAGGTGGTATACACACTGCGATCAGCTTGGCGTCATGGTATGGCAGGATATGCCTTCAAATGCATCAAACGACCTCAACCATTGGGGTGACAATGAATACGATGAAGGTACAGACTTCCCTCTCAGCGAGGCTGCAAAAGCGAACTACTACAAAGAATGGACTGAGATCATGGCACAGCGCAAGGCATACCCTTGCATCGTGGTTTGGGTGCCATTCAATGAGGCATGGGGCCAGTTCAACACCCCAGCAGTAGTAGCATACACAAAGAGCCAGGACGGCACCAGACTCGTGAATATGGCTTCTGGTGGAAACTGGATCAGCGGAGGTGTAGGCGACATCATGGACAGCCACAATTACCCTCAGCCAAGGATGAGAGTGTGGGATGCTGACCTAATCAATGTTGTAGGCGAATATGGTGGACTTGGTCTACCACTTGAGGGTCACCTATGGCAGGCCGACAAGAACTGGGGATACCAGGAGTTCAAGTCATCTGAGGAGGTCACTGACAAGTATGTAGAGTTCACTCTTACCATGAAGGAGCTCGAGAAGCAGGGAGTCAGTGGAGCAGTCTACACGCAGACCACCGACGTCGAGGGAGAGGTCAATGGCCTCATGACCTACGACAGAAAGGTCAACAAACTGGATATCGACAGAGTCTCAAAGGCAAACAAAGCAGTCATCGAACTGCTGAAATAAAATAAAGGGTGGCCAAACGGTCACCCTTTATATTTTATATGTAAACAGATTACTGTCTATCCCTGACGCAACGAACCTGAGCTGCGAAACCATCCTTAGCAGCGTTTCCACAGAAAAGATCTGGATTCTTCACATAGACATAGCGATAGAAAGCAAAATCATCATCCATCTCATCTGCTGTCCAGTGAGCTGAGTAGTCCACATAATTTCTGAACGAGTAGTCCGAACCTTCCACGAGGGCATATCCAAATGGGAAAAGGCTAATGCCAGTCTTATTTGTGACCTTGACATCTGGCCAGAACTCCCACATCTTGCTTCCATTGAAGTAGACATCCTCCATGAAAAGACCGGCTGCGCCCTTGAATGTAGAATTCTTGTCCGAAATCTCAGCGCCAGCGGCTTTGGCCGCGTCCATCCAGTCCTGCTGTGATGGGAGTCTCCAGCCCATAGGGCAGGCTGACTTGGCGTCTGTCCATGTATAGAAACGTCCTGCCACCTTCGACATAGCCTCCGAATCAAAGAAAGCCTTGCCCTTGGCAGCGTATGCAAGATTCTCTCTGAACCAGTCTGTCTTACCAATGGTAGTGCAGTTATATTTCATGCCGTCTCTTGCATCCACGAAAACGAAATCGCCTGATCTAAGCTGAAGGCCCTTGAGGGAACCATTCTCTCTATCAGAGTCCACGACTACGAACTTCTTTGAACATGAGCTGCTTGAATATCCCTTCGCGCTGTAGTAGCATGTGACAGTGAAGGTACAAAGAGTATCTGGGACAACAAGCTTATAACGGCCGTCCTTACTCTCGGTAGATAGCTTGGTGGTATCTGTGAGTGAGATTCGAGAATCGTCCGAAATAAGTTGCCAGTATACCGTATAGTCGCCGCCATCTTCTCTCTTGGCCCCTGAAGGAACGAGATCGAAAGACTGCCCCTTGTTCACATATGAGGGAATATCGAACTTAAGAGAGCCTGAGAAGTAGTTTGTAGTAGTCTCCTCCTCCTTCTCTTTACATGAAAATGCAAGCAATGCTGAGGCAAAGAGTGCAAGCGAAATCTTCAAGTATTTATTCATCAAGTGCATAATTAGTCAATTAACTTACAAATATGAGCATTTTTTGCGTCAAAACCGCTAAATTTGTGCAAATACTTTGCCGAAAATGAGAAGCATTGCCACATTTTTATGCATCACCATGCTAGCTGCCTTCACATTCTGTGGATGTAGCGACTCAGACAGATACATAGCCGTCACCGGTTTCGCCCAGGGAGGAACTTACTCAGTGAAGATGAACCTGAAGGGCGTGCATAAAGCACCGGAGCAGATACGCGAAAGCATTGACTCTATCCTCACGCTCATCGACACCACCCTCTCAGGATACAACAAATCCTCCATGCTGAGCCGTTTCAATGCAGGGCAGGACATAGTACCGAACAAACTATTCATTGACATCTATGACTACTGCGCGGACATGTACGAGAAGACAGGCACCGCACTGGATGTAGCATCGGGACCATTGTTCGACATCTGGGGCTTCGGTTTCAAGGGTGAGGCATTTCCTACGGAAGAAGAGGTGCAGAGCACACTCGGCGTCTGTGGTATGAAGAGACTATCAAAGAGGATGGAGGACGCCATCGAGAATGGCTCACTCTCCCCCATTTCACTTGTTAAAGACGGCTCGGAAGTTCTTCCAAGGTTGAATTACAATGCCGTAGCGCAAGGATATTCCTGCGACATGGTTGCAGACTATCTTCATTCTCTGGGCGTGCACGACATGCTGGTGGACATAGGTGAAATCTACTGCGAAGGAGTGAACCCTTCCGGACAAGGATGGACAATAGGTGTAGACAGGCCTGTGGACGGAAATGATGAGCTTGGCGCTGACCTGGATGGAATCTGGCAGTCGGATGGCAGAGGGCTTGGCATCGTCACATCTGGAAACTACCGCAAATTCCATATCGTGGACGGAAAGAAGTACGCACACACCGTGGATCCACGCACTGGTTATCCAGTCCAGCACAGCCTTCTGAGCGCTACCATCGTGGCACCGACTGCAGCAGATGCTGATGCATTGGCCACATACTGCATGGTCATTGGCCTGGATGAGGCGAAAGCATTCATCAGCGCACACGAAGAACTCGAAGGCTACCTCATCTACGACGAGGATGGCCAGATGCGCGAGTGGGCGTCTGATGGCTTCAATGTGATCACATCGAAGAAATAGCTTCAAGCACGAAGAGAAATACTTGCACCATACTGTCCTCCAGCCATATCAGTGCTGGGGGACAGATGTTTACTGCAGCCGCCACAAGCGTAACCACAGCCAGCGTCATGATGAAGGAAGTCAATGGGAGCGCCAGAAGGTTCGTGAGAAGGAAGTATTTCGGGAAGCTATGGAAGCGAAGCCAGCTTAGCGGCGCGGTGAATATCTGGCAAGAAAGAGTCAATGCCACAGCATTCCAGATAGAGTGCATCGGCGTCACCCTCTTCTGCTCCGGATACCAAGCCTTGAGGCTAGGAAAGACGAAGACTATGCCACAGACCGCCAAGTAAGAAAGCTGGAAACCAATGCTCATGATGACAGATGGAGTCATCACAAGCTGCAATGTGAGAGCAGCAAAGAAGATATTTCTCGGCTCCGCCTTGCGTTCAGGATCTATCACAGATATCTCCCTGAAACAAATGAATAGGAAAGCACGTACGATAGAAGGACCGGCTCCAGTCATAACCGTATAGAATCCAGCTAAAACCACACATGCGACAGAACGGATGATTCTCATCCCAGGAGAGTTTCCAAGCAGGCCAAGTACCTTTGACACAAGCATATAGATAAGGCCAAGATGCAAGCCGGAAAGTGCGAGGATGTGAGAGGCGCCGGCGGCGCGGAACGCGGCGACCTGCGCGGCCGAAAGGCCAGAGCGGTCGCCCGTGAGCAGCGCCATCAGCAAGGCATTCGACTCGCCATGGGCGAACGGAATGCCTGCGATGAGGCGCTTCAGCCGCTGCAGCGCCGCCTCAGCGAGCATAGGCTCTGGATTCGATACATCTATGCACATACTCCGGGATGAATAGCAGAACACCCCCAGAAGGAAGAACATCAGCACTGTTCCCCAGCGTCCTATACCATCTTTCACCATCAGGAAAATGAGGCTTCCCAACGCGAAAAGCGACGCAAGCGACAGCGATGCAGGCAGTATGAGCCCAACCGCTCCAGGCACAGCACAAGCGCCGGCAAACACCCCAAACACAAAAGGAATCGAAATCCCCTCAATCTCTCCAGCCACATCCATTTCGATATAGATTTTTGCTAATATAGTGAGAATTATTGTTAACTTTGTATGATATAGTAAAACTTGCTAATTAATTGAAATAAAATATAAGTTATGATCATTCTTGTTATCAATTGCGGAAGCTCTTCCATCAAGTACCAGCTGCTTGACATGAAGAACGACGACGTTTACGATCTGCTTGCCAAGGGTCTCGTCGAGAAGATTGGCCTCCCTATGGGAGCGCTTACCCACAGACCTACAGGCAAGGACAAGGTCGTAAAGGAACTCCCTATCGCAGACCACAAGGTAGGTATGCAGCTCGTTCTCGATGAGCTCATCGACCCAGTAAGTGGCGTACTTAAGTCATTCGACGACATCGAGGCTGTAGGCCATCGTATCGTCCAGGGCGCTGACTATTTCTCAGGTAGCGCCATCGTAGACGAAGACGTCATGGAGAAGATCGGCATCTGCTGCGATTTCGCCCCGCTCCACAACCCAGCACACATCCTCGGCATCAGAGCTGTCCAGCAGGTTCTCCCTACTGTGCCTCAGGTAGTTACCTTCGACACAGCATACCATCAGACCATGCCTGAGTACGCATACATGTATGCTCTTCCATACGAGTACTACACCAAGTACCGCGTACGTCGTTACGGCGCACATGGTACCTCTCATCAGTTCGTAGCTCAGAAGGGCGCCAAGTTCGTAGGTCTCGACCTCGAGAACTCAAAGATCATCACCTGCCATATCGGAAATGGAAGTTCAGTTACAGCCATCGTAAATGGAAAGGTTGTAGATACTTCTATGGGCTTCACACCTCTCGAGGGCATGATCATGGGAACAAGATGTGGTAACATCGACCCTAACATCGTCCCTTACATCATGAAGAAGGAGAACCTTACTCCTGACCAGATGACCGATATCATGAACAAGAAGAGCGGTTTCGCAGGCCTCTCAGGCATCTCTTCAGATGCACGTGACCTCGACGCTGCCGCAAACGAGGGCGACAAGAGGGCTAAGCTCGTTCTCAAGAAGCTCACTTACGACGTGATCAAGCTCATTGGCTCATACGTAGCTGCGATGGACGGTGTAGACGCCATCTTCTTCACTGCAGGTATCGGTGAGAACAATGCAAGATTCCGCAGAAGAGTATGTGAGAACCTCACCTACCTCGGAGTCAAGTTCGACTATGAGGCAAATGCTGTCTCAGGTAAGGACACACTCCTTTCTTGCCCAGACTCAAAGGTCAAGATCGCACTCATCACCACAGACGAGGAGCTCGTGATCGCTCGCGACACCATGCACCTCGTACAGAACATGGACGAATAAAAAGTACACGAATATGTCTTTAATGGATAACATCATCGCGCGTGCGAAGTCAAACAAGCAGCGCATCGTGCTCCCTGAATCACTTGAGGAGCGCACCATCACAGCAGCAGACAAGGCTCTTGCAGACGAGCTTGCAGAGATCATCCTCATCGGAAACAAGGAGGAAATCCTTGCACTCGCTGAGAAGCTCGGCCTCAAGAACATTGAGAAGGCTACAATCATCGACCCTGCTACAAGCGAGAAGACTGAAGAGTACGCACAGCTTCTCTTCCAGCTTCGCCAGAAGAAGGGCATGACTATCGAGGTAGCTCGCCAGACCGTCCTCAACCCACTCTATTTCGGATGTCTCATCATCAAGAGCGGAGACGCTGATGGTCAGATCAGCGGTGCTCTCTCTACCACAGGTGACACCCTGCGTCCTGCACTCCAGATCATCAAGTGTGCTCCAGGCATCAGCTGCGTCAGCGGCGCCATGCTCATGCTCACCGAGGCTAAGCAGTACGGCGAGGAGGGAGTTCTCGTTATCGGTGACGTAGCAGTTACCCCTGTTCCAGACGCATCTCAGCTTGCACAGATCGCTGTCTGCACAGCTCAGACTGCGAAGAGCGTAGCCGGTTTCGCTGATCCTCGCGTCGCTATGCTTTCATTCTCTACCAAGGGTTCAGCTAAGCACGAGGCTGTAGATAAGGTTGTCGAGGCTACCAAGCTCGCACACGAGCTTGCACCAGAGCTCAAGCTTGACGGTGAGCTTCAGGCAGATGCAGCACTCGTTCCATCTGTAGGTGCTAAGAAAGCTCCTGGTTCTGAGATCGCAGGAAAGGCCAATGTACTCGTATTCCCTAGCCTTGAGGCTGGAAACATCGGTTACAAGCTCATCCAGAGACTCGGTGGCGCAGAGGCTATCGGACCTATCCTCCAGGGTATCGCTCGTCCAGTTAATGACCTTAGCCGTGGCTGCTCAGTAGACGACATCTACAAGATGGTCGCTATCACAGCATGCCAGGCCATGGATGCGAAATAAGTCATGAAGAAGCTCGCTATAGCGCTACTGCTCATTCTTGGTCTGGCATCGTGTCAGAAGCCTGACACAGACAAACCAGAAAGGGGTCAGATGCCGCAGTACGACCACATATTGGATCCTGGTGGACAGACAGTCCCTGGAGCCTAAAGAAAACGAAGAAGCCGCCCTTTTGGACGGCTTCTTTCATCATATAAAGGATCTTTAAATCTTGATCAACTCGTACTCACGAGAGCCAAGTCCTATCTTCTCAGCGTGCGCCAAGCATGGCTTCCAGTCTGAGTGAGGATTTGAATTCTTGAAGTGATCGTGATGATCTACGAAATCATGAGCATGGATATGCTCGCCGAGCTGGCTATTATGGATAGGTGTAGCAGCCATGCAGGCATCTACACATGCCCAGTCAAGTGCGAGTGGATCAAATGATGCGAACATGCCTATGTTTGGAAGGATAGGTGCATCGTTCTCCTGATGGCAGTCGCAGTTTGGCGATACGTCGATGACGAGTGAGATGTGGAAATGAGGTCTTCCGTCAAGGACTGCCTTGGTGTACTCCGCCATTCTCTTTCCGAGAAGATCATTTGCATCTGAATCAATGAAATGGATAGCATCGAAGTTACATGCTCCTAGACAGCGACCACAGCCTACGCAGTTGTTCTGATCAACGGTCATCTTCTTCGCCTCTGTGTCATATACGAGTCCATTGTTTGCACACTCCTTCTGGCACTTCTTGCATCCACGACAAAGGTCTGCGGTCACTGAAGCCTTGCCGCTTGAATGCTGCTCCTTCTTGCCCGCACGCGAGCCACAGCCCATACCGATGTTCTTGATGGCGCCGCCGAAGCCGGCTTCCTCGTGACCCTTGAAATGTGTGAGGCTGATGAATACGTCGGCGTCCATGATGGCGCGACCGATATGCGCATTCTTCACATACTCTCCATTTACAGGCACATCGATGTCGTCAGTGCCCTTGAGGCCATCACCGATGATGATAGGACAGCCTGCAGCAAGTGGTGTGAAACCATTCTCCCAGGCGCAGTAGAGATGCTCCAATGCATTCTTTCTATATCCAGGATACATGGTGTTACAGTCAGTGAGGAAAGGCTTTCCACCAAGTTCATTGACTACATCTACCACGGCTCTAGCGTAGTTTGGGCGCAGGAAACTGAGGTTTCCATGCTCACCGAAATGCATCTTGATGGCCACGAATTTGCCATCCATGTCGATGTCGCCGATACCTGCAGCCTTGATAAGCTTCTGCAGTTTCTGTGGCAATGGCATCCCATACGCTGGAGTACGGAAGTCAGTGAAGTAAACTTTTGATTTAGGCATAATTTATCTTAGGTCTGTTACAATATAGTTCTTTGAAAGTTTCTTTGTATCGAAGGAGAAGGTTCTTTTAGCCTGAGGCTCAGACAATTTCATTCCTGATACCACTATCTCAGTCACTGTGCCATCTGTCACTGTGATGGATGCACCCTCCAATGTGGAACCAGAGAAATAGAGGATCACACTCTTGAAATTCGTGCCCTTGGTCTTAGGCTCCATGTAAGCAGCAGTCACTTTCTTGCTCTTGAACGTGGTGGTGGATGTCTTCTTCAATGTGAACGCCTTATCCACTGCTCCAACGAGCAGAGCTGGATTTGCCTCATAATCGATTTCTCCATCTACACCTTCGATGTAGCACTCCTCAGCAGCAGTATCCACGGTCCAGCGAGTGGTGCCATCGCAGTAAACCTCAAGACCATTGCCCGTCATGGTAAAGGCATCCCCCTGGAGTGAAACCTTTCCCTTACCGGAGAGAGGCAGGTCGCCCTTCACCGAGAAAGAATAGTCAAACGACGCCTTATGTCCCTTGAGGGAAGAGGCGAAGTCAGAAACGATGTTCTGGCCAAAAGCAGATACAACCAGAAGGGTCAAGAGTAGAGAGGCGAAAAATCTTTTCATACTAGTAATTCAAGAATGGTTTGATGATGGCCTCCAGCTCCTCAAGCGAAGACACAAGCACCTGTCTAGGCTTAGAGCCTTCCTGAGGTCCGACGATACCTGCGGCCTCGAGCTGATCCATCACTCTACCTGCTTTCGCATATCCCATGCCAAGCTTTCTCTGAAGGTCGGATGTCGAACCCTTCTGGGTCATAACGACGAGCTTGGCTGCCTCCTCGAATCTTTCATCAAGGTCCTTCATATCCACCATGCCTACACTTTCGCCCTCGCCTTCTGGATCTGGCTCAGGGAGGTAATATGGTGTATTATAGCTCTTTCCGTAGCCCTGCTGACTGAACACCCACTCAGAGAGAGCATTGATCTCATCGTTTGAGATATATCCACACTGGATACGCTCACTTTCTACACCGGCGTAGTAGAGCATATCACCACGTCCGATAAGTTTCTCAGCACCAGCCTGGTCAAGGATGGTCTTTGAGTCTACTCCTGTGGTTACTCGGAATGCTATACGAGCTGGGAAGTTCGCCTTGATGAGACCAGTGATCACATCCACTGAAGGACGCTGGGTAGCTATGACCACATGGATACCTGCAGCACGACCCTTCTGAGCGAGACGAACGATTGAGTCCATGATATTCTTCTTCATGGCCTTTCCTTCCGATCCGGATCCTCCAGACATAGCGAGGTCGGCGTACTCATCTATGATGCAGACGATGTAAGGCATGAACCTATGACCATGCTGAGGGTTCAATTTGTGGTCCTTATATTTCTCGTTATAGAGAGTTATCTTGTTCACATAAGCCTTTGAGAGGAGCTCATATCGCTGATCCATCTCGATGCAGAGAGACTTGAGGATGCGCTCAGCATGCTTAGGCTGCTTGACAATAGCCTTGCTCATCTCATCCTGCTCGTCCGTTGCGTCTGGAAGCACCGCGAGATAATGATGGATAAGTCTCTCGTAAGGAGAGAACTCGACCATCTTAGGGTCGATGAAGACCATCTTCATCTCTGCTGGATGCTTGGCATAAAGGAGCGAAGCGATGAGAACATTAAGACCAACTGACTTACCCTGCTTGGTCGCACCAGCGACAAGAAGATGCGGAGCGTCAGCAAGGTCAAAGACCCTGACCTTCTTCTGGATGTTACATCCGATGGCAACAGGAAGTTCTGCGCTGGTCGTACGGAAAGCCTCCGAGTTAAGCAGACCCTTGAGAGGCACTGTAGAAGCCTTATCATTGGCCACCTCGATACCTACGGAGTCAGGAAGATTCACGATACGTACTCCCCTGGCGTGCAGGGACATAGCTATATCCTCGTGACGGTTCTTGATCGCAGATATCTTCACGCCCTGCGCAGGGTATACCTTGTACAATGTCACCGTAGGGCCTACAATGGCACGCACATCATCTACCTCAATGCCATAGTTACGCAGTGCGCAACGAATCTTGTTGTTATTTCGGTCAAGCTCTTCCGCAGAGACATCCTCGCGACCAGAGTCATGGTCCTCAAGCAAATCCAGCGTAGGGAATTGATACTTAGGCAGGCCCTCTGGCGGATCCATGCGCACATCCATCCTTGGAAGTGGTTCTTTCGCATCAAGGTCAAGGTCCTTGCCCATCTCCACAGAGAACGAGCCCTCTGTGGCAGGGGTCTCCTCTGCCGCTGGCTGATATGATGGTGTCTGATATACTGGAGTCTGGTAGACAGGAGCAGCCGGAGTCTCCACCACCTCCTCCCGGCAAGGAGCGCTTACCTCCTCTGGTTCCACTACAGTCGGCGTATCCCAAACGACGCTCTGATGAGCCACTGCTGGCTCTATATAATCATCTACATCGTCAAAGACTTCCTCCTGAGGGGCAGGAGTCTCCACTGGTTCTTCCTCTACTGCTGGATTAACGGCAGGAGTAGGCTCCACGATCTGTGGATCTTCTGCGCCAAGACTTATGAACCAGCCATTTACGATCTGCGCAAATCTATCTGAACAGAGGAATAGCCAGAATACCACCAGCGCACAGATGAGAGCGCCAGCTATGAAAGGTCCCACTAGATTACCCATGCTATCCACCACGAACTGGCCACACTGGCCGCCAGCTCCAGCGCCGAATGCGCCTACGGCTCCAAACATCTGGCCGATGAAGGCACACACAAGCGAAGCCACGAAAGCGCCGGACAGGGTGAGAATCGCAGTCTTCGGAAGAGACTGCTTCCACTGACCCGTGAGAAGACGGACTGAAAGCGCAAACAGTATGACCACGAAGGCAATGCTTCCCAGTCCAAACCAGTTATGCACTAACAGCCACGCCCATCTAAGTCCCATCTTGCCACAAAGATTTGCGGCATCCACAGACTTAGCCATCATGGATGGGTCTGTCATAAGACTCTGATCCTGCTTCCAAGTGAAGAGGAACGACACCACAGAGAGAAGGGTGAAGAGTGTAAAGATGGCTATGCAGATACCTGCAGCTATCCTTGTCTTTGCCTTGGTCTCGTCAGTTATCTTAGATGTGAGTCCAGAAAAGAGTTTCATTTTTTACTTCCTCCTGTTTCCTTTCTTGCCGAAGTTCTTCCTACCCCAGTTCTGCTTGTTCTGAGATGGCTGACCTACATTTACAGACATGCCGGGACGCGCAAAGCTTGCGTTCTCCGATATCCTTGTAAGGCTGATACCCTCAGGAACGGTTATGCGACCATCAGAGAGCTTCTCGATATCCGAGAAGATGGTCTCGTCTGCAACACTATCCTTATTCCAGATGAGGTACTGCTGACGCATATAGATGGCCAGAGACCTGATCATAGCGGTCTTCACCTCTCCATCTTCTTCACCAGCAATGAGATCGATTATACTCTCAATATTTCTTCCATAGTGAGCAGCCTTGACTGGCTTCTTCTTGAGCGGAATGATCTCAGGACGAGCCTGAAGCTGCTCCGCTGTAGGCTTAGGATATGGTGCATCTATATCAAGATCAAGCCCAGCGATAAGGAAAAGATGATCCCAGAGCTTCTGCTCGAAGTTCTCCTGGCTGTGCACCTGTGGGTTCAGCACCTCCATCACCTTCACAACAGCCTTCGCCTGCTCGCTACGCTTCTCCTTGTCCTCTATCCCCTTCAACTGCTCAACCATCCTGAGCACGTTTCTACCGTACTCTGGCATGGCGAGATTCTCCCTTTCTGTATTATAATACAGCTTAATAGTATTTTCGTTAGCTTCCATATATTTTTTTAATACACGGCGAAGGCTCGAGAAGGCCCTCTGACCCGCACTTTGAATCAAGTCTATTCAGTTTACAAATATACAAAAAATAATTAGTAACTTTACACCGAATATGGGTATGAAAGAAGAAAGAACATTCAGGGTTGCTGGACACGATTTCAGCTTGGTGATGGCGGAGGATTCACCTGTATGGAATACGCTCAAGGCATATGATCCATTCACGATTGATGAGCCTGGCTCACCTATTTTCACGGTGGAAGTCACTGCGGAAGAGTGGGAGTACAAGGGAGAGCCAGCATATACAGAAGAGTGCGAAGACGAGGACATGCCACGCATCGACGTATTCCGCACTGAGGATGACGGATGGCAGTTCAGAATGAGCATAAACCATCGCTCCCCTGTCTGCTGCGTGCTTGACGCGACCAAAGACCTAAAAAAAGGTCTCGCCCATGTGAGCGGTTCCCCATATACCATGCAGTATGGCGTGAATAACTCCCTCATGCTACTGTATGCGCTGAATACAGCTGGTCTTGGCACACTAGAGATGCACTCATCAGTGATCATGTGCAAGGGAAAGGCCTTCCTGTTCCTCGCAAAGAGCGGCACGGGCAAAAGCACGCACAGCAGCCTATGGCTGAAGCACATAGAAGGCAGCGAACTGATGAATGATGACAATCCTATAGTGCGCGTACTTGAGGATGGCAGTGTCATTGCCTACGGCTCGCCTTGGAGCGGAAAGACTCCATGCTACAAGAATATCAGCGCACCTGTAGGTGCTATGGTCAGAATCAGACGAGCGCCTTTCGACAAGATAACAAGGCTAAGCATACCTGAGGCATATGCATCAGTATACTCATCGTCATCTGGACTTAAGTTTGAGACCGACATGGCTGATGGACTTCATGACACTTTCGCGAAGATCGCCATCTCCACCCCATGTTATGTACTGGACTGCCTTCCAGATGAGATGGCGGCAAGGGTATGTGCAGCAGAAGTATTGGGCAATGAATAAAGTCACGATACAGAACGAGATCATGTTCGCCGAAGTGGACAGGCTCCTTCGCGATGGCCACGAGGTAGTCATCCCCACGAAGGGAAGCAGCATGCTGCCTTTCATCGTTGGAGAGAAGGACACGGTGACATTGAAAAAGATGGAAGACGTAAAGGTGGGCGACATCATTCTTGCACTCATAAACAAGAAAGCATACGTGCTTCATAGGGTGTGGGAAGTGGATGGAGACAGAATAGTGCTGATGGGAGACGGGAACCTCAGGGGGCAGGAAACATGCTCGAGGAGCGAAGTCATTGGCACTGCCATCAAGATAGCGAAAAAAGGAGACAAAGTGATTGATTGTCAGTCACCTAAGCATCTTAGACAGGCACGAGTATGGCGAAAGATGCTACCGCTGCGAAGGGTTATACTCGGAGTTTATAGAAGAACACTTTTGAAATTATATTGATATGAGAATAAAGCAAGGTTTCAAGATGCGCTCAGTAGGGCGTGACCACATAGTCATCCCAGAGGGCAAACAGCTCATCAACTTCAACAAGATGGCCGCACTCAACTCGTCTGCCGCTTATTTGTGGGAGAAGGTCGTCGACAAGGATTTCACGGTAGAGGACCTGACAGCTCTCCTGGTAGAGAAGTACGAGATCGACGAGCAGCGCGCCAAGGAAGATGCTGAGAAACTCGTTGCCAGTCTTCAGGAAGCAGGCATCATCGAGTAAATGAGAGACTTCAAGACCAGCCTTAGGTGCCTATTTGGCATGATGCGTCCGCACAGATGGCAGATAGCTGCCAGCTGCGCGATAGGCATCTGCCGCATCGCACTATCGCTGGGCTTTGTGTGGATCTGCAAGGCGCTGGTGGACATAGCCACAGGCGTCTCATCTGCGGATCTAAGGCTGCACATCGCCATCATGCTGGGCATCATCCTCATGCAGCTGGTGGAAGGAGTTACAGAGAGTTGGTGGAACGGATACGTCACCCTCAAATCGCAGAACAAACTGAGAGCCAGCATATTTGACCACATCATGAAAGTACAGTGGAAAGGCCGCGAGGCTTTTCATTCGGCCGACATGATCAATCGTCTGGAAGAGGATGTAAGAGTGGTCGTGGAGCTGATCTGCACCAGGGTTCCAGATGTCATTGTTACCATCTGCCAGCTGATCGCGGCCTCCATCTTTCTCTTTACCCTTGAGAGCTCACTTCTATGGGTTCTCCTCATCCTCATGCCAGTGGCTGTGCTTGGAAGCAAGCTTTTCTTCAAGCAGATCAGAAAACTCACCTCTATGGTGAGGGCAAAGGATAGTGAGATCCAGGGGCACATGCAGGAGAACCTGCAGCATAGGATGCTTGTACTCACACTAGGATGCACGGAAAGAGTGCTTGAGAAGATGGGATGGCTTCAGGAAGATCTTGAGGACTTCACCATCAAGAGACTTAACTACAATGCTATAGCTCGTGGGTTCATGCGACTCGGTTTCCTTGCCGGCTACGCAGCAGCTTTTCTGTGGGGTATACTTGGCATCAAGTCAGGAGCTGTTACCTTCGGTATGATGACAGCCTTCCTTCAGCTTGTCGGTCAAGTCCAAAGACCTATCGCCGAGATCGGAAGGCATATTCCAGCGTTCATCCACGCCCTCACTTCAGTGGACAGAATATCAGAAATGACAGACCTTCCACTTGAGCCAGAAGGTGAGAAAAAGCTCCTCAGGGGCGCACCTGGCATCAAGATAGAAGGCCTCACATTCATATATGCCGACGGCACCGAGGAAGTTCTGTCTGATTTCTCATACGATTTCAAGCCAGGCGGCATAACCGCTATCATGGGTCTCACAGGAGCAGGAAAGAGTACATTGACAAGGCTAATACTTGGACTTCTCAAGCCTACATCTGGACAGATAAGACTCTACAATGATGAAGAGTCCGTGCCAGCAGATGTCAACACCAGATGCAACTTCATGTATGTACCTCAGGGAAACAGTCTGATGACTGGCACCATCAGAGACAATCTCCTCCTCGCAAATCCAGTCGCCACAGAGCAGCAGATGATTGACGCCCTGCACACGGCCGTCGCGGACTTCGTCCTCGCACTGCCTCACGGGCTGGACACCATCTGCAGCGAGAAAGGTGGCGGTCTCAGCGAAGGCCAGGCGCAGCGCATCGCTATCGCTCG
The DNA here is from genome assembly GCA_024398075.1 of Bacteroidales bacterium. Classification (GTDB taxonomy): domain Bacteria; phylum Bacteroidota; class Bacteroidia; order Bacteroidales; family UBA932; genus Cryptobacteroides. The sequence goes on from JAKSJM010000003.1 coordinate 79,002, forward strand.
CGCGCTCCTGCATGAGGGCGGCATCCTCATCCTTGATGAAGCCACCTCCGCACTCGACATGGAGACAGAGAAAATACTGCTTGAAAGGATGAACAAGTCTCTGGACGGAGAAAGGACCATCCTATGGATCACCCATCGCGAAGCTGTTACCAGCATCGCGACAGGCATCCTCAAGATCTAGATTTCGATCACGCTATCATCATAGACATACCAGAGGTATCCCTTCACAGAAGAATAGCCCATTCTTCTGTACAAGTCCATATAGTAAGATACCTGATCGATGTGTTCCTGACACTTCTTCGCGAACTTATAATCAATCACAGTCACCTCACTTCCAGACACTTCCACTCTATCAGGACGGAAGTAGTCACCTTTCTCATCATCGATGATATCGACTTCGTTGAAGGTGGATGAAGATCCGAACCAGCCTCTATTCATTGCCGACTTCATACGTGCAGAAAGAAGACTATAGGCTTTCTCTCCCTCTTCCTTAGTGAACTGTCCATCGAGAACTGCAGCATCTACAGAAGGTCTAAGATCAGCGAATGAGTTAACCTTGGACATGATGCCGTGAAGGGCGATTCCATTCAGTCTCGCCGAAGCCTCTACTCCTGCCAGTCCATCTTCCGAGAAGAAATCCGCAGAATCAGCGCTGACTACAAGTCTGTACATGCCCTCGGCATTCAAGGCATAGGATGGATATGCCGCATCGAAGGTTGCCTCCTTGGAATCACTGTTTCTCTTCATCAAAGAGTAGTCGTACGGAGTACCTCTCTTGGCTCCCGCTGTCCTTGTGAACTCGTAGAGGATATGCGAGAGGTCCTTATACTGAGGATTCCCCTTGTCAAGGCTCTTCAAGAATGAATCCGATGGTTCAGCACAGATAACATGAAGCTCCTTTGACGCTCTGGTGAAAGCGACATAAAACACATTCAGGTTGTCCACCTTCTGAAGGAACTGCTCCTCCTGATAGCTGTCACTGAACAATGTGTCCGCGGAACCAGATGAAAGTGACACCGGGAAGACACTTTTCGACGCCTCAAGGTCCTTGCCAGCCTCATCAAGCTCACACCAGCGAGTGCCACTCTTGTACAGTCCCACCTTCTCTGCAAATGGGAAGATCACATAAGGGAACTCCAATCCCTTGGACTTATGTATGGTCATGATTCTGACTGAATCTGGATCTGCAGGAGAACTGATATGGAAACTTCCATCCTGCCAGTACTTTACGAACTGGCCAAGATTCTGTCCATTCATGGAAGACCAATCCTTGAGCGCATCCATAAATGACTGAATATAGAGTGTTTCCCCTGCAAACTGCTCCGGATCATACTTCTGGAGATTTCTCAGGATGCCCTCACTGAGATCTACCAGTGAGTGGTATCTTCTAGGGATATCCACGCCCAACGAACGAGCTATGTAGCCACCCACTTCGTCAGAAGGATTGTCTACACAAGAAAGTATAGAGACTAGTCTCCTCACAGTCACGGACGACTTTGTATCGAGAGAATCGTCGGAAATGACAGGAATACCCTCCTGGATGAGCTTGGTAGCGATAACTCCACCTTCAGCATTGTTTCTCACAAGTACAGCTATGTCGCCATACTTCGCTCCCCTACTGACAGCGTCCGAGATGCTATCGCACACAAGCGACAGCATTTTTTCGGAAGATGTGAAGCTGATGTTTACCGAACCTTCCTGGGTTTCGCCCGACTTAGGAGTCTGCGACACATCGGCATAGATGTCACTGAGATCAAGAACCTTCGCCGCATGCTGGAAGAAAGCATTGTTAAACTCAACCACCGCCCTTGTACTGCGATAGTTCGCCTCAAGAGTATTTGTATCTGCCCCGTCGAAACTCTCGGCCACAGTCTGCCCAAGGAGCTTCCAGTCGGAGCCTCTCCATCTGTAGATACTCTGCTTGACATCGCCCACTACGAGGTTTGACCTGCCATTTGAATCACTTTCAGAGAGCAATGGTCTGAAGTTATCCCACTGAATGGTGGAAGTGTCCTGGAACTCGTCAAGAAGGAAATTCTCAAACCTTACTCCAAGTTTCTCGTACACGAAAGGAGCGTCGCTTCCATCGATGATACGATGAAGAAGGGTGTTTGAGTCATCGAGACTCATAACGTTCTTTTCCTTGAGAAGAGCCTCAAATTCCGAGTTCACAAACGATGCGATACCGAGAGTAAATGTCTGCTCGCGCAGCATGAGTGCAGTCTTGTAGAGCTTGTACTCCGTTCCGAAGAGCTCACAGAACGCGAAGAGAGGCTCCTCCAGGGTGCTCTGGCACTGCGGAAGCAATGTTTTCGCCCCGCTCTTGGAGAACCACTGCTCCGGATTCATCGCTCTGCTCACAAACGCCGGTGTAGGGCGCTTCACTTCTGCACCGTCTTCGATCTCGAGGTAGTCATACACGACACCGATAAAGCCCTTATAAGTATCCGAGACATTCACTCCAGACTTCTTCAGCGCGTCCACAACCTTCTGGGCTGCATCTTTCGCCTTCGCAGGGAATGCCGCTATAGCCTCGTCGCACTCCTTTCTGATGAGGTCGAGCCTCTCCTTAGAGAATGCCTCCGCGTCATCTATATTCTTCGCCTCGGCAAGGGCCCTATGTTCTTCGCTCTTCAGCCTCTCCGCCATCTCATAGAGGGCGGCCTCCACATTCACTCTTACTCCCTTTTCCAGCTGATTCATCACATTTTCATTCAACCACGAGAGCAGAGAGACATTGTCCTCGGTCAATGAATCAAGGATGCGGTCCACAGACTCATGGATCAATGATTTCTTGTCCAGCTCGATCTGGTATGCAGAGAACTGGCCGATCTCCCTGGCAAAAGCCTTGAGTGTCTGCTGGAAGAACTTGTCAATGGTACTGACCGAGAAGGCGCTATAGTCATGAAGAATGTCCACAAGCACCTCTTCAGCCTTCTTTCTCAAAGCCTCAACAGTCGGGAAAAGAGAAGGCACGAAATCGGCAAGATAACCAGACTTGTCTGGTGTGACTGACAGCACATGCAACTCTTTCAAGATACGAGTCTTCATCTCTGCGGTCGCCTTGTTTGTAAAGGTGACGGCAAGGATATGCCTATACTGGCGACGGTCATCACTCTTGAAAAGAAGTGTCAAATATGTTTTCGCGAGGTTGTAGGTCTTACCTGACCCCGCAGATGCTTTCATGATGTTAATCATACCCTATCGTCCACAAATCGTCTTGAAATCACAATATTCACAGGTCTTGGTGTCTGACGTCCTTCTGAAGCCTACACTGAGGTCAGAGATCTCCTCAAGCATGCCCTTGAGTTTCTCCTTCATGAGCTCAGTGAAGCGAGCACTTCTAGCGACCTCCATGACAGGAGATACGAAAAGCTTGGCTGCAGGATAGATAGAATTCACTATCTCCTTGTCCTTTACCATGTCAGAATCTTCGATGAACATATCGTAAAGGAAGAGCTGCATCGCGATCTTCGGTCTATTCTTAACATCAGGTGCGAAGAGACTATCCACTACGTTCTGAGCATTTGCGTCATCGATATCCACATCAGCATCCTCTACCTTTCCAGTCTTGTAGTCAACGACTCTGACCACACCTGGCACCACAGAATCAAGCCTGTCGATATAACCCACGAACCTATAGCCTTCATACTGCCACTTGCAGTTCAGCTCAAGGCCAAGAACCTCAAACTCAGAGACCTTCTTCTCCTTCATAAGCTCGACATCACGCTCAAGAGTCTTACATACATACTGAAGTACTACGTCCTCATACACAAGATTTCTTCCTGTGACTTCGAAGCTATTATGAAGCTCAGCCTGCACCAAGGAGCGTATGCGAGCCTTTATCGCATCCTTACGACCAAGCCAGCCTTTGATGTAATCAATGGAGACGGATTTCTGCTGCTCTGAAAGATGAGCCTCAACATTTTCCCTATCCATACTGAAAGCCGGATCCATAGCGACAGGACCAAAATACAGTGCCTGCATCGTACCATGATAGACATTTCCTATCATGCCGGCATCAAGCGACTCGGCGACCTCATCGTCCGGTTTAAGCTTTTTCACCGTATGATAATAGAACTTGGCTGGACACTGAAGATAATTCTGAAGAGCAGATGCCGAGAGCGAAGTATTCTTCACCACATCCACATCCTCCGCTGTCTTCGGTATATCAGACTCCTCTACCGCATCTCCTATGGCTGCCTTAGCTACGAATCTGTTCAGATGGAGATTAAAGTGAAGCTCAAGCTGCTTTATGTAACGGCTCTCTTCACCGCCTTTGAGACCATCTGTTCTCGAATCAAACACGAGCCATACCTTCTTGGCTCTCTGGATAACTCGATAAAAGTAGTATGCCCACACAGCATCCTGGAACTCATAGGTAGGAAGTCCGAAGCACTGACGAAGCTCTGACGGGATGAATGATGAACTGACAGAGCGGCGAGGGAACATACCTTCGTTACACGACAGTATGACTACATTCTCGAAGTCAAGCGCACGCATCTCCAGAGGTCCCATGATCTGCAGGCCATGGAGAGGCTCGCCAGTGAACGGTACTGACATACCTGCAAGGAGCTGGGCCAAAAGACGAAAATACGTGGCAGGAAGTACCTCAAGGTCAATATTCTGAAGCTTTCCCACTGCTAGATAGAATGACTTCGCGAACTCCAGTTCTATGGACATATCTGTGTCGTCCTTCATGTGTGGAGCAAGAGCGAGCACCACATCCTTCTGGTATGACTCGATCTGAGCGATCTGAGCTGAAGACTTTGACCTGATGTCCTTGGCTACAGGCTTGAAGATAGCCTCCAGGATAGGATCGATCGCGAGATCTTTCTGGCTCACGTAGTACGACGCTTTCTTTTTCAGCTCCATCATACTAGCCATCACCTTCGTGGAAAGGACGGACTTCAGGATGCTGCTCGATAAAATGGACCAGACCTGCTTGTGGTAGAAGAACCACTCACCACCCTTTTCTCTAAGGTGCATCTGAAGCGTTGAGATCTCATTCATCAGCGACCACCATGCGCTCTCGCCCATAGGGTATCCCATCGTCACATTTATGTTCTTGACCTCATGCGGCAATGTATTCAGCACGGGCAGCAGGAGCGACTCGTCTGGAAGGACGAGCGCGGTATCGATGCCGACCTTACCAAGGTCGCCATCGGCCGCTACCTTGGCGAGTATGCCTGGAACCTGCTTCGCCTGACCCACCGACGATGGAACGCTAAGCACGTTTACTTCAGGTACTTCCAGACCATTTGCATCGAGCTTGAATGCCTGAGGGAACATCTCTATGTTCTCATGCAGGAAGAAAGAAGACTTATTCTTTGAATTCTTTATAAGGTCGCTAGAATAGTCCCAGCAGAACTCTGCTACACCAGCATCGTGCATCTTCTTAAGAAGTTTCTTTTCGCACTCGCATATGGCATTCAACCCCACGAACACGAAACGAGTATCTTCTCCAAACCTCTGCGAGAGCACATCCACTACAGGAGTGTCATTCAGCAGTTCTACGGTCTGACGATAGGCCATGCCCTCATACGACATACCCTTCTGCGCAAGCCTCTCCTTAAAGTCCTTGTAGAGAGGAAGGAGAATGTTCCAGATCTGAAGGAACTTCTGCTTGACCTCCTTCACAGGAGCGCCTTCACGGAAATGCCCGACGAAGTGCTCTATCGCCTCTCTCTGCTCATCAGTCAGATACTCGTAGCTATCCTGTATATTCTTAAGGTCAGAGACATTCTGGAAAAGCTGCACTGGATCCACAAGATACTTGTCAGTATCATCGAAATCACCTAGAAGCACGTCACCCCAGAAGATGAAGTCATCCAGAGGCTCCGCCGAAGGGTTAAGCTTTGAATAGCTGGCATACAGCTCCAGCAGCAAGTGTACCTTGTCTGTAGCCTTCTGGCCACTCAACTCATAGAAAAAATCGTTGATGGTAAACATGCGAGGAGCCAGCATCGGCCTGCCAGCACCTATGCCAGATGCGACAGACTGTCTAAAGTACTCCTTGAAGAAGACCAATGATCTTCTGTTCGGGAAAATGAAGCAGCGCTGTGGCGCTTCTGCTTCAGAGCAGTAATGTTCTGCTACTTGTCTTAGAAACTCTTTCATACTCTATTATACCATCAACTCTACGAAATCTTTCCACAAAAATAGCTGTAGCTTGTGCCATACGTCTGGCACAAGCTACACAAAATGCCTAAAAAAAGGAGGAAAAGCTACTCACAGACGGGAAGAAGCATCGCTGCACGAACCTTCTCCGCAGCATCCTCACCCTTGATCTTCTTTAGAATTTCAAGGCCAAATGGGATGCAATAACCCGCACTACGTCCCGTGATGATGCGCTCGCTTGTGAATGCTTGCTTTGGGACAAAGGCCGCACCGGCATCGATAAGCCCTGACTCGAAGCCATCAAAACAAGTCATTATATGCTCATCAAGACCACCGAGCTGGCTGAGAACGAGTCCCGGAGCTGCGCAAATGGCAGCCACAGTGCCACCAGCGGCATAGTGCTTCTTCATGAGTTTGATGAGTTCCTTGTGTGAAGCCAATGTCTTCGAGCCTGGCATACCGCCAGGGAAGATCATTACATCTTCTTCTGAAGCAGAATCCAAATCTGCGCTATCCATAAGTTCCTCAAATGTGTAGTCAACGCCCACAGCTACTCTGTGCGAAGACACCACGAAAGGCTCATCACTTACAGAGACCAGAGAAGCCTCTACTCCACCACGACGAAGTACGTCCAATGTTCCCAGAGCCTCGATATCCTCGAAGCCATCGGCAAGAAAAATGTAAACTCCTTTCATATAATCACTTAATCATTGTCATCATCAAAATAGTCGTCTGGCAGCTCGCTAGGGTCGAAATTTGCCCAGAGGGTGTCCATATCGCGACGGTCCTTCTTCGTAGGACGTCCCATGCCCCTATCTCGCTGCACGAAGAATGTCTCATGCGGAGCGCGTAGCTTCGCCATCTCAGACTCTGGCGTGAGATTCTCGGCAAACTCTGGCACAAGCTTCGCGCCCATGCGCGTCTCGGTGAGCTGCAGCACCTTGAAGGTGAACTGCGCGGAACCTTTCCTGATAGCGAGCATATCGCCCACCTTCACCGGCTTAGACGGCTTCGCGGGTGCGCCATTCAGCTGCACCTTGTTTCCATTGCATGCGTCTGTGGCCTCGCTTCTGGTCTTGAACTGGCGAATGGCCCAGACATACTTGTCAAGTCTTACAGAATCCGCCATGATCTATCTCCAATGCTGCTCTGCTGCGGTTCCTCACCCTCCAGAGTAGGTTCAGCAGAAGGGTCAATGTACTCGTCCTCCTCGATGATAGGGTCAAGCACTGTCTCTATAATAACGGTGCCAGGTCTTACCGGCTCCAGGTAGAAGTCGAGGACGTCGGCAGGAATGAGCATCGTCTCACCAGCTTTCAGCTGGTACGACTTCTTCTCTTCCTCCTCCTGTACCTGCACGTTCACCTCGCCATCCAGACACGAATATACAGAGAAGCCTGTAGGCTCATCCGAATGGATACGTACAGTATTTACAAGAGCCATCTTGCTCACAGTAAATTCCTTACGCACAGCCAGCTTCTCACTTATCTGGTCCTTTGGAAGAGTTTCGGAAGAAGCCTTGTAGCGCTTATAGTCTATGAAATCAAGTGCATCTATCACATTGAGGGCAGGATCGAACTGGTCACCTACCTCCTTACCCCATGAGCAGAGGCAGAAGTCAAGCGGAGACGCCTCGGATATCTCGAGAAGTTTGACAGACTCAGCGGCATTGACTGTGCCAGGCTCGATCACGAAGACATCGCCTTTCCTTGCAGGAAGTTCATTGAGAAGTCCAGTAGCATCACCAGCGATGCAGCTTGCGTAGAGTGCAGATGCGTCGGTATCCTCCTTAAAGCCAAGGAAAACCTTGGAACTCGAAGTAGCCTCGAGGACATACCACATCTTCGCTTTGCCGAGGCTGTCGTAGCGCTCTGAAGCTATTTCATCATTTGGATGCACCACCAGTGGGGTCCTGTCGCGGGCATCCACTATCTTCACGCTCACTGGGAACTGTCTTCCGTAGTATCTGAAAGTATTCTCTCCTACCACGCGATCCATATACATGTCCATCACTTCGCTGATGGAAACGCCTCCAAGCCAGCCACTTTTCACGAATGTATCGCGATAGCCAAGGTCTGCAAGCTGATGCTTATCCTCTCCCCACGTGAATGAATCCTCGATAGGGATGAACTTGAATGGGTATAGTTTTCTCTCCTCTTCCATATCTACTTTCTGATTACTATTCTCTCGATTCTACGATGCACGGAGGTCATCACCTCATAAGGGATGGTGCCCAGGATCTCTGCGAGCTCGCTCACTGTAGGATCCTCGCCGAAAATGGTGACCGTGTCACCCACCTCAGCCGGAACGCCAGTGATATCTATCATACACATATCCATACAGATGTTTCCAATCGTGGGCACGCGATGACCATTCAGTGAGAATGACGCATTGCCACGTCCCAGATGCCTGTCCACGCCATCTGCATATCCCACCGGTATGGTGGCAATGACAGTGCCCTCAGGAGCCACATGTCCATGTCGTCCATAGCCAATGGTTCCGTCCTCGGCGCTCAAGTGCTTGATCTGCAGTATCTTCACCTTCAGCGAAGCGACAGGCGAGAGTTTCACTCCCGGAAGAGCACTGATGCCATAGATACCCACACCTAGACGCACCATGTCGAACTGATACTGAGTGAATCTCTCTATACCAGCAGAGTTAAGCACGTGATACATAGGCTTATAGCCGATAGCCTCTGTCAATGCATCCGCGTGATCCTTGAACATCCTTATCTGTCCCAGCGTGAAGTCATCCTCCGCTGGATCTTCAGCTGCAGCAAGGTGCGAATATGTAGACTTTACCTTGACTTCATCGCAGGAATTCAGGAAATCAAACAATTCCTGCAGTTCACTGGCCATAAAACCAAGCCTGTGCATGCCTGTATCCATCTTTATGTGCACAGGATAGTTCTTTATGCCATGAGCCTTGAGCACTTCGCAAAAAGCTTTCAGTGTATATATGTTCGGAATTCCAGGTTCCAGATGATTCTCTATGATCTCCTCGAAGAAATCAGTGCCTGCAGTCAGCACAAGGATAGGCAGGCTGATACCAGCCTTTCTGAGCTCCACGCCCTCAACAGGAAGTGCCACAGCCAGATAGTCAGCACCACAGCCCTGCATCATGGCAGCAAATTCCACTGCACCATGTCCATATGCATTTGCCTTCACGAGCACAAGCAGCTTCGTGCTTGGCTTCAAGCGCGAACGGAAGTATCTATAGTTATCCCTACATGCTGGAAGGTTCAGTTCCAGACGTGAGAAATCATTGTCCTTGTTCAAATGTTGCATAGAATACAAATATATATATTTACGCCGAGAATTATTACTTTTGTCTGACGCATTTCATTAATTTAAGCGTTACATAAACGAAGGTTACATACTATGAAGAAGATATCACTGTTTATTATTGCAATCTTTGCATCTGCAGGGTGCACGAAGATAGATGTAAATATGGCAAGCATCGCTGGAGAATGGGTTGAAACGTACGAAGACTATCCACATTATGCAGAGGAAGGCTTTGTGTCTTGGAACTTCAATACTGATGGTTCAGTAGATATTCGATTCTATGATGTGTTTGCCGGAAATCATAGCACCACAACAAAATACCAAATTTCCCTTAATGAGAAAGATGGGGCTTCGATAATCACATTCCCATCAAGCGAGTACACAATGGATATCCAGGCTTTCGTTGTCACCAAGCTAACAAAGATAGAAATGGAATGGCAGAGGCTCGGAACCACATTTCAAGAAGGCACTGTAGGATCAGACTTCAAGCATTTTGTCAGGAAGTAAAAATTCAAAATTAGTTAACAACCTTGACACAGGTCATCTGACGCCCCAAAAGAAGCTCTATTTCCTTCTTTTCCGTCACAATATGAAAAAAGTTATAATATGAAAAAAGAATTGCCTCTCCCACAATTATTGATGATTATTATCTTGCTGTGCATTGCATGTTCATCGTGTGTAAACAACAGAGATCACATAGCATTTGGTGAAGCTAGACGTGATTATTCGTTTCTATCAATTATTCCCCATGATGTTCATCTATCAGATATTGAAAACTATGTCATTGCATCCAAGAACACAAAATCTGTTCATAACGCTGTTGGTATTATCCCTGTAGTGGATTCAGAGTTAGACACTCTTCTATACATAGTAAACTATGAGCAAGGATGGCAGATATTGTCATCTGATAAAAGGACACCACAAGTATTAGCTCACTCCCAAAATGGGAGCATAAAACTAAATGAAGATAGTCCTATGACTGATATAATTGCTCAAATGGCGCTTGTGATGAAAAGGATAAAGGAAACGCCATTGACAGGATTGGCTCTCTCTCCCGAAGTTGTTTTGTCAAACATAAGTAGTTGGAATCCTGGCAACATCACCTCGGAGTCTCAGCATAATGCCAACACACAATCTGTAGATGATCCGCCTGTCATCGACTTCCCGGATATGGGGCACTGGGAGCTAATTGAATCCTCTTGTCATTCAGAACCATACGACTCGATTGAACACTTGACTAGCACATACTGGAGTCAAATAGGCGATAATACGCTTGGCTATTATAATCAGTATTGCCCACTACGTGACGATGACACATATGGGCGTGCCCCTGCTGGATGTGTTGCAGTTGCCGGGGCTCAGCTTCTTTTCTATTTGCATGAGAATTTTGGATATCCCATCTATGCTCCAGCGCATGCTAATTGTGAAGGAAATATTCGTAACTACCAAATGAATACATGGGGACAAAGTTCAACCATTTGGAACCATATGGGGCCCTTCTACGGCCGTGATTCTATTGCGGTTTTGTTGGCTGACATAGGCATCAAAGCACAAATGAGATACCAAAACGGGCAGTCTTCGGCAGATACACAAAATCTTGCAACTATGGTTTTTCCATCATATAGTGTAGGATGTGACTACGGGAATTATGACGTTGACATCACAAAGAATAGCCTACTCTCAGGAATGCCTGTACTTGCTTGGGGCAGAAGTCAATCAATCCTAGGCATCACATTTAAAGGACACGCATTCATAATCGATGGATATAAGAGAACAAGAAGCAAAACCACAGCGAGGTATCGCTGGGTTTACGACGCCCCAGGAAGACACCCTCTCCCTCCAGATGACCTCGTTGAAGTGACGTATGGTACACCTACAATAACAGAATTCAACTACAATTTAGGATGGGGATACAACAACAAAGACGCATGGACAACCATTCCTGACGAATGGGTTTTCTATGACGGGAATGACACAATTGACTTTAAGTACCATAGAAAGATGATTTATAACTTCTCAAACCTGAATTGCAATGAAACTGACTAAAATACTTATCCTAGCTATATCCATAGTCGCCATACAATCATGCCATAGAGATGGCCCTGAAAATTCCAAACCACCAAAGTCCGAAGTCAAAAGATTGATAGAATATGGCGCCTACCTCTACGACACACTGCTTATAGAAGTAAACAATCCATACGCAAAAGGCGCGCTTGTAATAGTGCCATCAGTAAAAAGGATTTTACCCCAGATGGATTCGCAGTATTTTCTTGAAATGGACGAGAAAGATCCATTCTACACCGGATCTTATACTGACGTGGGCAGCTTTAGAAATGGTGATTTACTATTTGGAGTAATAGAACAGACAAAATATTACTCTAGCATAGTGGATGCACTAAAGCAGAACACTGAAACAATCATGGATCAACTCACTGAGAGGTATCAGTACTCGTACCCTTGGCTTGAAGCTGCCTACTTTAGGAAAGGCATGACCATTACTGCTGACGTAAGTGTCGCAGGAAAGGAACCAGGAGAGAATCTTCTATCATTATTTAGCCTTTGTGCAGTAGGCAGGCAACATTTCCTCTCACCAAATGGGTTTACACCAGATCTTGAGAAGCGATTTACCTTCGACAACAAGGACATATCTGGGTATGCCAGTTCTACTTACGACACATTCATACAAGTAAATGCAGAGGACTATTTCAACTATGGGTGTTATCTCACATACACACATGGGTGCCATGACGGATATGTACTTAAGCCGAATATTCCAGAAGTCGATTTATCTGGAAGTACTGTATATCACGTATCCATGCCTATCACTGCCATCAAATACACAGATTATTACATAGACAAGATACAGAACAATATAGAAGCCCCTTCACTGAAAGAAGTCGAAATCACGCTTGACGGTCGATCTTCAGAATCCATTTTACCAGAGGGACTTAAGTGTTTTCTCTAGTTTTTTCCAGACACTTTGTCAGTAAGCCAGTTTAGGTTTGGATTTTGCTAGTGACAGAGTAAAAACTAGAATATGATTTACATTATAATGATCGCTGTGATGGTGGCAAGCGCCATTATCCAGGCAGTTTTGAACAGACGATTCGAGAAGTACTCAAGGGTCAGGATCGGGCTGACAGGAGCTGAAGTAGCCGAAAGGATGCTTCATGCGCATGGGATTCATGACGTCACCGTAGCATCCATACCAGGCAAGCTCACCGACCACTACGACCCTACAACGAAGACTCTCAACCTCAGCGAGGCTGTCTACAGCATGCCGAGCGTGGCTGCCGCAGCAGTGGCTGCACATGAGTGCGGACACGCGGTGCAGCACGCGACAGGCTACGCTCCTCTTCGCCTCAGGTCTGCGCTTGTGCCATTCGTGAACTTCGCCAGCAAGTGGGTTTCGTGGGCATTGCTCCTCGGCATTATCTTCATCCAGATCACCAGCGCTCCGCTCTGGATCGCCATCATCCTCTTCGGAGCCAGCACGCTCTTCAGCTTGGTCACCCTTCCTGTGGAGATCAACGCCAGCCGTCGCGCAGTCGCTTGGCTTTCTGACGCAGGCATCACCACATACGAGACGAAGCCAATGGCGCAGGACGCCCTCAAATGGGCTGCCTACACCTATGTGATCGCAGCGCTTGGCTCACTCGCCACACTGCTTTACTATATCGGAATCGCGAGAGACTAGAAGAGGGTTGGATGATTTTCATCCAGTCCCTCGAGGACTCTCTCCATAATAGCCTTTCTGTAGAGTACAGACTTGGCAGAAACCTTGAACTGGCGGCAATATTCATTTATTGCTGCCATTTCTTTTTCATTGAAATAGATAACCTGACGATGGGTGCGCTTGAGAGCCTCCCTCTGCTTGTCCATGAAGTCCGGGCTAATTACGGGACCTTTCTTCTTCTTTGATTTCTTTGCTGCCATAACCTTTTCTATTCCAATGACAAAGATAATCAATTATTCAGAAATGAAACATACTTCCTTCTCACATAGCCTTTCCTGTCCACTTCCACGATGAAAGGAAGGCTAGTCAGGTCAAACGCATCAAACACCTTTGCTGCGAGTTCTTCGTCGGTGGACCATAACTCGTCTACATTGACCTCAAGTATCTTCGTGCCCAGACGCGTCATGCGCACTATCTGGCTGCGCTCCGCCTCGCAGTTACCACATCCATTGGTATAGAAGATGACATAGCCAGGCCATCCCTTGAAGCGGCTGAGGTCCTGGTCGACATACTTCAGGCTCACAAGATAAGTGTGCTGCTTGCCAGGCACAGTCAGTGCTGGAAGTTTCTCGCCCACAGGGCATCTGTCATAGAGGTCCTGAAGCAGGCCGGCATAGCCCATGAGCTGCTTGAGAGCCTCCGTGTCGAGTCCGCGGCCAATGATAATGCCGTTCGGGTCCGTAAGGTACATGCGCGGAGTCTGGAAAAGGCCATAAGCCTCGCCCATTTCTGTGGAATCGTCTGGATCCCAGAGATGGTGCATCTTCACGCCAGGGATGTCCATGCTGAAATTTGCCGCCACATAGGACTTCCACTGATCCTCGTCGCTACCGAGATAAATGGCGTAGAAATCGAAGTTTGAATTCTCCTGCGACATGAGGAAGGTACGCAGCAGGATGGTCTCCAGCTTACACTTGGCGCAGCTTGTGCTGTAGAAAAAGAGTACCGAGACACGTCCTTCGGCAGGAAGTTCCTCGAAGCCGCCATCAATGGTACCGAGAGTCAGTCTGGGCGCCTCGCAGCCCAGCAGCGTACTTCTGTTGAACGTGGCGAAGATGCCTGCATTGATGAGATCAGCGTCACTTTTCATCTTCACCTTCTTCGTCGCAAGCCAGGTGTCATAGACATGGATGGCCACAGCCTCATCTCCCATCACCTTCGAATGCAGGTAGTGGTCATACACATCAAGCACCACCTCCTGGCGAAGAAGGCTGTCCGTGCAGGTCTCGATGATGAGATCACACTCTGAAGACTTCGTCTCAATGGTCTCCTGGTCCAGAGCCAAATAGTACTCCTGAAGCATGGACTTGAGCTGCGCAAGCTTGGTGGTATCCACCTGGGCGCGCAAAGCTGTAGGGACGAAACAAAGCGAAAGTGCGAGTATGAGGAAGAGTCTTTTCATGCTATTCTGGAAGTATCACCCCTTCAGGAAGGAAGAGGCTGGTGTCACCACGATGGCGCAATAGATCGCGTACCGCTGACGAAGAGATATGCGCAAACTCCTGAGCAGTAGGGATTATGATGGTCTCGATATCTGGCGCAATCCTTCTGTTTGCATCGGCGATGCTACGCTCCGTCTCGAAATCTATCATGTTTCTCACACCCCTCACGATATGATGTATGCCCATCTCGTGACAAGTGTCGACAGTAAGGTTGTCATATTTTATCACAGATACCCCCTCGATCCCTTTAGTCGCCTGTCTGATGATATCAAGGCGCTGGTCCATGTCGAAGAAGCCCTTCTTATCCTGATTCACACCGGCAGCGACCACCACCTCGTCAAACATGGTAAGAGCACGCTTGAGTATATTCAGATGGCCTGCGGTAAATGGGTCAAACGATCCGGGAAACAATGCTTTTGTTTTCATAATTGCCAGTCGATAGGGGTCTTGCCCTCCCCTACCAGAATTTCATTTGTCTTGGAAAAATGTCTGCATCCGAAGAATGCGCCTCGCGCCAATGGTGAAGGATGCGCTGCCTCGAGAACATAGTGACGCGATGCGTCCACGAGTTCTCGCTTCTGGCGCGCATAGTTTCCCCAGAGAAGGAAAACCACTCCTTCACAACGCTCGCTGATAGTGCGTATGACAGCGTCCGTGAATTCCTGCCAGCCTATGCGACTGTGCGAGGTAGGCTCGCTCGCGCGCACTGTAAGCACCGCGTTCAGAAGGAGCACTCCTTGGCGCGCCCAAGCCTCCAGATTCGGCTTGCCGCTCATGGTGACTCCCATGTCGGTCTCAATCTCCTTGAAAATGTTCTTCAGAGACGGTGGTGCAGGGACGTCATCTGGTACAGAAAATGACAGGCCCATAGCCTGGCCATAACCATGATAAGGATCCTGTCCCAGGATGACCACCTTCACCTGATCAAGCGGGGTCAGGTCAAAAGCCTTGAAGATGGCTGGTCCCGGAGGATAAACCACCTTCCCGGAGCGCTTCTCTTCGTGCAAAAAACGGACAAGCTCCGCAAAGTAGGGTTTATCAAACTCACTCTGCAGGGCTTGTTTCCAGCTATTTTCTATCTTGACGTCCATTACTCGAATATGTAGTTCACCACATCAGTGATGTTCTTTACATAGACAAAGTTAAGACCTTTTATGTAGATTTCCTTGATATCTTCGATATCTTTTCTGTT